>JAIVWD010000020.1:0-20518 GCA_049190315.1 Deltaproteobacteria bacterium
GAAACGAATATCCTGGACGGTTCAACAGGAAAAGTAATGGGCGATGGCTTTGAATCTATCCCCTCAAGATCCGAACTAAGGAATATGACGGCTGACAAGCATTTTGATCCGGTTTCGATAAAAAGGGCGGAAATTGAATCAAGAATTATGTATGTCTATGAAGTTGACGGGAGCTGTGCTTGTGATAACACCATATGCAAAATTAAAAGCTGAACCGTAGTAACTTCTCAATAAGTTCTGACACCAAACGTCATTCCCGTGAAAACGGGAATCCAGAAAATCCGAAAAAGCACTGGATTCCCGCCTTCGCGAGAATGACGATAAAAATTTTTAAAAAGTTGCCCGAACTTATTGAGAAGTTACGAACCGTGAACCTAACAACCTGAGTAGTTACGATTTATGGATTATAACCACTTTATGGAAAAGGCGATTGAGGAAGCAAGAAAAGCGTTAGAATCAGGCGAGTTCCCGGTTGGCTGCGTAGTCGCATATAAAAACAACATTATAGTTACCGGCACCCGAACCGGCACCTCCGGAAACTACACAAATGAAATTGACCATGCGGAAATGGCGGCATTAAGACGTCTTTCCGAACTAAAGGAAAATGTGGATAAAAGTAAAATAATACTCTTTTGTACTTTAGAACCATGCCTTATGTGTTATAGCGCCATTGTTCTAAGTGGCATCGGCAAAATTGTTTATGCTTACGAAGATGTAATGGGAGGTTGTACAAGGTGTGATTTGACGAAGCTATCGCCTTTTTACAAAGAGCGGAAAATTAAAATTATACCTGATATTTTGCGAAATAAAAGCATGGAACTTTTTAAGATCTATTTTGAAAATCAAAAAAACACTTACTGGAAAGACAGCCTTTTAGCCGGATATACGCTCAGGCAATAATACTCTAATTGCAGACCTCGTTAATAATGGCAACCAACCGTGAACCCGACAACCTGAGTAGTTACATTTTTTGTTACATTTTTTTGTTGCATTTCGTTATGTTGTTATATATTTGTTAAATTTATATTAACTGGTTAATAAGGAACGGGAACGAAATAACTTCTTCAAGTAGGCGCATAGATTTGGGTCAATTTTGTTTGATCTCAAATCACAAAAGTTGATGGAATAGCAGGCTATTTTGATATTTTTGTGATTTGAGATCGGGCAAAGGTGGCCTGAAGCTGTGATGCATAGTTGGAGAAGTTATTTCGTCCCCGTTCCTAAGTAAGCTATAACAAAATCAGCGTGTTATAAATATAAACTTGATATTAACCTCAAATAACAAATAAATTAATAAATATCGCTGCTGTAGGAGGTAAAAAGCATAGCTATATCGAAGAGGACAAACAGGCCAAACAAGTTTGACAAAACAAATATTAATACCAATATAAGAGCGAGAGAGGTAAGAGTTATTGATCCTGACGGCAATCAGGTGGGTATTATACCAACCTATAAAGCTCTTGCGACAGCCGGTGATTTCGGTCTTGATCTTGTGGAAATTTCTCCCAATGCCAACCCGCCTGTATGCAAAATAATGGATTACGGCCGCTATAAATATGAGCAGACCAAAAAGAAACAGGAAGCAAAAAAGAAACAAAGCACATTCCAGGTTAAAGAGATAAAAATACGTCCCAAGACCGGAGAACATGACCTGAAAATCAAGATTGGCCATATTAAAAAGTTTATAGGGAAAAAGGATAAAGTTAAAGTTACGGTTATATTCAGGGGACGAGAAATATCGCTTTCAGAGCTTGGCAGAAATTTGCTCGAAAAAATTGCTGAAGAAACTGGTGATATTGCGGTAGTAGAGCAATATCCTAAATTTGAAGGCCGTACCATGATGATGATTCTATCACCAAAGTAATTGCGGTAATAAATTTCGATATATTACTCTCCTGCGAACGATATAAGTAACTATTCGGGTGTTTAGACTGAATGCTATCTGAAGGCTGTAGGCTGAAGGAAACAAAAGTCTTCAGTCTAACCAACCTGAGTAGTTACGGATATAACTCACATTTATTTTATGGAATTTTCAAAAGCTGGCGTGAGCCGCTATCTGTGGTCGCTCACGCCATCTATGTTTTAAATAGTGCCTGAACGAAAACCATATGGTTTTCGTTCAGACACTAAATAGGGAGAAAAAAACAATGCCAAAAATTAAAACAAATAGAGCTGCGGCAAAGCGTTTCAAAAAAACAGGTACAGGCAAATTCGTATTTTCGAAATCAAACGCAAGTCACATTTTAACCAAAAAGACAACCAAGCGTAAAAGGGGTTTAAGGAAGAGCCAGATTATTAGCAAACCAGATAGAAAAGAGATAAAACTGCTTCTACCCAATGGTTAATCAAGGGTCGGGCTTATATAGACTTTCAGATAAATAATTTCACTGTGTTATCAGTCGTCGACGTATAACTAATACGCCTTCCTCCTTCTGGCCTTGTGAAATTAATTATCTGAAAGTCTATAAGTGATTCTATTATAAGGAGTAACACTATGCGAGTAAAAAGAGGTTTTAAAGCAAATAGACGTAGAAAGAAAATTTTAAAGTTAGCCAAGGGATACCGTGGAGGCCGCAGTAAACTTTTCCGTACAGCTATAAATGCTGTTGATAAGGCATTAATGTATGCTTATCGTGATCGAAAAGCGCGAAAACGTGATTTTAGAAGGCTCTGGATCGCAAGGATAAATGCAGCGGCTCGCATGAACAACTTATCATACAGTAAATTTATTCACGGATTAAAACTTGCCAATATCGAGATTGACCGAAAAGTCCTCGCAGAATTAGCTGTGTCTGATCCCTCTGGATTTACCAGGATAACCGAACTTGCCTCACAACAAATATAGCGAAAGCCGATGATACCCCATCTCCTGCGTTGTCAAGGGTTCGCAGTAACCTTACTACGGCTTCACCCTTGACGCCTTAGATCTGGGGCATCCTCGGCTTTCGCTCAATCAGGTTAAAGATAGAGCAAAAAAAGTGGAAAGAACTATAGAACAAATTTATGAAGAAGCCTTTAAGGAAATAAAATCCGCTACAGATAGTGAAAGCATCAAAGCTCTTTCAACCCGGTATCTTGGCCGAAAGGGTATAATAACTCATTTTTTAAGAAACATTTCAAACCTTCCTCTGGAAAAAAGACCGGAGGTGGGGAAAAAGGCTAATGAGGTAAAAAAGAGCTTAGATAAGGCTTTCAAGCACGCATTAAAACAACTTGAAACAAAATCTCTGCAAAAAGACTATAGAATTGATGTTTCCTTGCCGGGAAGGACAATCCGGCAGGGTTCTTTGCATCCAATAACGCAAATTACATGGCAGATATGTGAAATTTTAGAAAAAATCGGGTTTGATATAGCTGAAGGGCCTGAGGTCGAAACAGATCACTACAATTTTGAAGCTCTAAATATCCCCAAGAATCATCCTGCAAGGGACATGCAGGATACTTTCTATGTTTCAGATAATATAGTTCTTAGAACTCATACATCATCCATCCAGGTCAGGATAATGGAAAAACTTACTCCGCCTGTAAGGATTATTGCACCTGGCAAGGTTTACCGCTGTGATTCCGACCTGACTCACACACCCATGTTCCATCAGGTAGAGGGTTTAATGGTTGATGAAGGCCTTTCTTTCGGTGATCTAAAAGGAATACTTACAACTTTTATCCACCACATTTTTGATAAAAAGACAACTCTCAGATTCCGCCCAAGCTTCTTTCCTTTTACCGAACCAAGCGCCGAGATAGACATCCTTTGTGTCATGTGCAGGGGCAAGGGGTGCAGGGTATGTTCACACACAGGATGGCTTGAAATTATAGGCGCAGGCATGGTCCATCCGGCTGTTTTTGAAAATGTTGGATATGATACAACGCGTTATACAGGACTTGCCTTTGGCATGGGAGTAGAACGTATTGCCATGTTGAAATATGGAATTGACGACATTCGAAAATTCTTTGAAAATGACTTGAGATTTTTAAGGCAGTTTTAATATGAAAGTTAGTTTAAGCTGGCTAAATAATTATATACCAATAGATAAGGAATCATATAGTAGTATTGCCGATTCACTCACCATGGTGGGGCTTGAGGTTGATTCGGTTACAGACAGGTATGATTACTTGGACAGCGTTGTTGTTGGACGCATTGTTAATATCAAGGCCCACCCAAATGCTGAAAAGCTCAAGGTATGTGATGTTGATGTTGGAAGCCGTGTCATCCGGGTTGTATGCGGAGCGCCAAACATACATGAAGATATGGCTGTACCGGTAGCCTTGCCGGGCACCCGCTTCCCTGAAGGTTCTGTACTTGAAAAAGGAAGAATCCGAAACGAGCTGTCGGAAGGAATGCTTTGCAGCGAAGCGGAACTTGGTCTTGGCACAGACCGCAGTGGCGTCATGATTCTTGATCAAAAACAATTGACAGGGGATAAGTTAGCAAAAGCTCTTGAACTTTCAGACATGGTCTTTGAAATCGACCTTACTCCTAACAGGCCGGATTGTCTAAGCATAATCGGAATAGCCCGTGAAATAGCCGCCCTTCAGCAAACCACAATAAAATATCCCGAAACATCACTTTCAGATGCCGGCGATAAAATTTCCGACCTTACATCTATTACAATTAAGGCACCGGATCTTTGCCCAAGATATTCGGCAAGGCTTGTTTTTGATATTAACATTGCTCCTTCTCCTTTTTGGCTGCAAGATCGTCTAATGTCAGTCGGTTTAAGGCCTATAAACAATATAGTCGATATCACCAATTTTGTATTGATGGAAACAGGACAGCCTCTTCATGCATTTGATTTTGACCGGCTGTCAGATCACAGGATAGTTGTCCGCCAGGCAAAAAAAGGTGAAACCTTTATCACTCTGGACAAGAAAGAACATTTGCTTACCCCTGATATGCTTATGATCTGCGATGGTGAAAAACCTGTTGCGCTGGCGGGTATCATGGGTGGGCATAATTCCGAGGTAACGGAATCAACTACCAGGGTTCTTATCGAAAGCGCTTATTTTACGCCTGTGGGAATTCGCAAGACTTCAAAAAAACTTGGCATAAGCTCGGAATCCTCGCACCGTTTTGAACGCGGTGTTGACCCTGAAGGTATTATTACGGCTTTGAATAGAGCTGCTCAGCTTATGTCGGAACTCGACGGGAGCAATTTAATTGAAGGAATTATAGATAATTATTCTAAAATTAACAGTGCCGGGCCCATAACTCTGAACGTCGGACACACTAATCGTCTTCTTGGGACCAGTTTTGATCAGGACAAAATCGAAAATTTACTGAAATCAATTGAATTCAATGTTGAAAAAACAGGCAACGACGAGCTTGCAGTTGTCCCACCCTCCTTCAGAGTTGACATAGCAAGGCCGGTTGATCTTATAGAAGAAATTGCCCGCCTGTCCGGCTATAATAATATACCCACTACCTACCCCCTGATACCGGCAGAAGCCAGACACCCTGAAAAACAGTTCAGGTTAAGAAACAGGCTGAAAAAAATTATGACCGGCTTTGGATTTACTGAAACAATTAATTACAGCTTTATAAATAGATTATATTGCGATAGCCTCAGACTTGAATCTGCCGACCAAAGAAGAAATATGGTAAACATATTGAACCCTCTGACCGAGGAGCAGGCGGTTATGAGGACATCATTGATACCCGGCCTTCTCGAAACAATTCATCGCAACATAGCACAACAAACCAAGAGTCTGAGACTATTTGAAGTTGGTAAAATTTATATCAACAGGGAAAAAGACAATCTGCCGGAAGAGATAGAAATGTTAGCCGGCATCTGGACAGGATCTCGTACAAATGCCTCATGGTACTCAAAAGAAAGTGGTTGTGATTTTTTTGACATAAAAGGAGTGGTTGAAGGACTGCTGAACAGAGTAAAAATTGATCGTATAAAATTTACCTGCATGCCTGATAATTCATGTACTTATACCAGACCTGGGCATACAGCTCAAATTCTGCAAGAAAAAAAGCTTATAGGTCTGGCCGGAGAAATACATCCTCAAGTGCTACGTAATTTTGATCTAAAACAGGCTGCCTTCATTTTTGAACTTGACTTGAAGGCCATTTCCGACTTGATACCCGAAACTATTCGTTCAAAACCAATTCCAAAATTTCCATCTATTTCAAGAGATATTACCATTATAATCGATAAAGATCTGGAATCCTCCAAACCGCTTGAAGCCATTAGAAAATCCGGCGACAAACTGATTGAAAATTTATATTTGTTTGATGTATTCGAAGGTGATACTATTCCTCAAAATAAAAAAAGCATATCCCTGAGAATAACTTACAGATCAAAACATAAAACCTTAGAAGATGACGAAGTAAATTATACTCATAAAAATATTACAGACAGGCTTCTCAAAGAATTTGACGCTTTGCTTCCAACATAGAAGATGCAAAACAATAAAGCCCATATAAAAGAACTGCCTGACAAGCTATATTTCAAAATAGGAGAGGTCAGTGAAATCGCTGAACTTCCATCCTATGTTCTAAGATTCTGGGAAAACGAATTCTCTAAAATAAATCCCAAAAGAACTCCCTCCGGCCAGAGGCTTTACAGAAAGAGCGATATAGAGTTCGTTCTAAAAATTAAACATCTTCTTTATGAAAAAAAATTTACTATTAAGGGCGCCAAGAAATACTTAAACTCTGAATATAGAGAAAAAAAAGGAAAATTATCAACCGATGTTGTTGATAAAATCCGATCAGAACTAGAACAAATTCGGGGCTTGCTTGACTAAAATGTTGACAATGTAAAATTATTGTCGTATTTTTAATAGTTACAGGAGGCGGGCATAGCTCAGCTGGTAGAGTACAAGCTTCCCAAGCTTGGTGTCGCGAGTTCAAATCTCGTTGCCCGCTCCAGTTAGAAAGGCCGCCTTTGCCATTTTTATGATGATTTAGGGGCAAAGCTTTATCTAATTATGTGTGGTTTGGATTTAATTTATTTCTTATGATGATTTACATGAACAGATAAAGTTTTTCGATCTATATACCTCGAAAGGCCACAACTTGCGATTTATGACATTCCGAGGTATAATGTAAGGATCTATTTGAATGACAGGAAACGGGCGGTAGCCCGTTTTTTATTTTTTGTATGAGTCATATTTCATGATGAAATTACAAAGAAAAAAAAGAAACGAGCTAATAAAAAGCCGGGAGCCGGAATTCGCTGCAAAAAAATTTTCTCCTAAAAATAAAGAGGAATTTATTGCTGAAGTTAAGAACTTAACTGAACCTTTGTGCGAAGCTGTGGGGATGGAACTGGTACATGTTGAATACCAACGGGAAAGCAGGGGCATTACACTCCGTATCTATATAGACAAACCAGGAGGAATTACAGTAGATGATTGTGTGTTTATCAACCGCCAGTTGAGAGATATCCTGGATTTACATTTTGATGGCAGCGGTTCATACAGTCTTGAGGTGTCATCTCCAGGTTCTGATCGCCCCTTAAGCAAAAAACTCGACTTCGAAAAATTTAGAGGAAGGGTTGCAAGAATTAAAACAATAGCTCCTATTAATGGACAGAAAAATTTTAAAGGCGTTTTGTTGAACATATCAGAAGAAAGTATAAACATATCATTAGATGATAAAACAGTCGCTATTCCTTTTAAGGAAGTTAAAAGTGCGCGGCTTGTCAATAATCTATAAAATATTTGGCATCCTTCATTCACCAGTTTACACTTTTTTCGAAAAAGCGTGTATTATCGAATTGAATGCCGATGTCGAAACTGGAAATTTGAAATTTGAAATTAGGTAACGCATCTACATCTTAGTATTTTTTTCCAATTTCCAATTTCTGGTTTCAAATTTCACTGCCGAAATACAAGATCAACAAAGTGTAAACTACTTTTGACTTGTCGTGAAGGATGCCAAATATTTGAAGCACCTTCTAAGTTTAACGGAGAAAACGAATGTTTATATCAGATATAAAGCGTGTCGTTGAGCAGGTCAGCAAAGACAAGGGCATTGATCGTGAAGTCCTTATTAAGGCACTTGAAGATGCTCTGAAATCTGCTGCCAGGAAAAAATTCGGAAGCAACATTGATATTGAAGTTAAATATAATGAAGAATCTGGTGAAATAGAAGTATTCCAGTTTAAAGAGGTGGTAGAAGATATTACCGAACCTGACCTTCAAATCAGCCTTGAAGAAGCATATAAACTGGATCCGGAAAGCACGATTGGTGACAGCCTCGGTACAAAAATGGATGCCTCAACCTTTGGTAGAATAGCCGCACAGTCAGCCAAGCAGGTTATCATTCAAAAAATGAAAGATGCGGAAAGAGATGCGGTTTATTCGGGCTTTATTGATAGAAAAGGCGAAATAATTAATGGAATTGTTCAGCGCGTTGATCGCGGTGATATTATAGTCAATTTGGGGCATACTGAAGGAATTCTTCCTGAGCGAGAGCAGGTTCCAAGAGAAGTATATCGGAGAGGTGATCGCGTCAGAGCTCAAATATTAGATGTGCTTCATGACTCTCGAGGGCCTCAGATTATACTTTCGAGAACACACCCAAATTTTCTTGTCAGTCTTTTCAAAACAGAAGTGCCGGAAATCAGCGAGGGTATAGTTACTATAATGGGCGCGGCCCGCGAACCTGGTGTAAGGGCAAAAATCGCTGTTGCTTCAAATGATTCAGATATCGATCCTGTCGGCGCATGCGTTGGCATGAAAGGCAGTCGTGTGCAAAATGTTGTTCAGGAACTCAAGGGCGAAAAGATCGATATTGTATCCTGGCATATTGATCCTGCAAAATTTGTTTGCAATGCTCTGTCGCCTGCCGAAATATCCAGAGTCATTATTGATGAAGAAAACCGTTTGATTGAAGTAATTGTTCCAGATGAATTTCTTTCAATAGCTATCGGGAAAAAAGGTCAAAACGTACGGCTTGCTTCAAAACTCACCAAATGGCATCTTGATGTAATTAATGAAACAAAATACAGCCAGGCCATGCAGGATGGCTACGACTCTCTTGTGGCCTTGCCGGGAGTCAGCATCAGCCTGGCAGACGCATTATATGAAAAGGGTTTCTTTTCCGCTGAGGAAATAAGTAACTCTTCATTAGAGGATTTGATGCAAATCAGAGGCATTGCCGAAGAAAAAGCCACAAAACTTCTTAAAGCCGCAAAAGAATATGTTGCGAATCCTGATAGTTCTGATGAAGTATCTAACGAAATTTTATCAGATAATACGTTAAGTGACGATGACAAATCTGAATCAAAAGAATCATCTGTTTCAGATAACCAGGAAAATCTTGATGAGGAATCCGCTTCTAATGATGATCCATTAACAGACTTAGAGGAAAACAATAGCGAATAGCTTTTTGAAAAAACTAAGCTATAGACTTTCAGATAATCGAATTAAGGGGGATGGATGGGGAAGATCAGAGTATATGAGCTTGCCAGAGAACTTAACATAAAGAACAAGGAATTACTTGAAAAGTTAAGTGAGATGGCTATTAAGGTAGGCAGCCATATGAGTTCTCTGGACGATGAAGCAGTAGCCAGAGTCAAAGCAAATCTTCTCGGCAATAAAACCGATGTTGTCGAAGTGACACGAATAAAACCTACTGTTATCAGAAGACGTAAAAAAATTGTGGTGGTTGAAACAGCTCCTGAAAAAGAGGTACCTCTGCCCCACCCCCCCATTGCAGAGCCCGAACTTAAAAAAGCCGAAAAGCCTGAAAAAGTAAAAAAGCCTGAAAAAGTAAAAAAGAAAGATGCGAAAAAAGGAATGGCTGAAGAAAAAGCAGCACTCGCAAAAGATGAAAAAACCGACGAGGCTGTTCAGAAAACAGTCTCCGTGGAAGAGGAGAAAAAGCCCAAACAGCCACCTGTAGCAAAAAAGGCTGAAACAGTAACTTTTCCTAAGGGGAAAAAGCCTAAAAAAGTAAAAAAGAAACTCAAAAAAGAGACGCCGGCAAAGATCATAAAAATGGCGGCACCCCATGAAGAAAAGCTACCTGAGACTGAACAACCCCAAGTGGAAAAACTTAAAACAAAAGTTAAAAAACTACCCAAAATAGAAAAAAAAGGGCCGGTTAGCGAAAAGGTTCAAATAGATTTACCCACAAAAGAAAAAAAGGCAAGGAAAAAAGATAAAAAACAGGAAGAACCCGTCAAGGATAAAAAGTTCTTCAAAAAGAAAATTTCTTTTAGAAGAAAAGAGGTCGTTGAAGGGGCAGACCTTTATCCGAAACAACATCGGGGCCGAAAAATACGTAAAGCCGCCGCTAAAGGCAAAGCCGCCGTACAAGGACAAAAACCTCAGATTACAACACCGAAAGCCATTAAACGCAGGATCAAAATTGACGACGCCATTGTTCTGGCCGATCTGGCAAAGCGCATGGGAATAAAGGCCAATGAACTAATTAAGGGCCTTATGGATATGGGTGTTATGGCTACCGTAAATCAGACAATTGACTTTGATACAGCTTCTCTTATTGCCACAGAATTTAATTACGAAGTAGAAAGAGCCTCTTTTGAGGAAGAAGTTATATTAAAAGTTGAAAAAGACGATCCGGACAAACTAACCGGAAGACCTCCTGTTGTTACCATTATGGGGCATGTAGACCATGGAAAGACATCTCTTCTCGATGTAATTCGCAAAACCAGAGTAACGGAAATCGAGGCAGGGGGAATCACACAACATATAGGTGCATACTACGTATCTACAGATAAGGGACAAATAGTCTTTCTGGATACACCGGGCCATGAAGCTTTTACTGCAATGCGTGCTCGAGGTGCCAAGGTTACGGATATAGTGGTACTGGTTGTTGCCGCTGACGACGGTGTAATGCCTCAGACCGTTGAGGCAATCAACCATTCAAAAGCTGCGGGAGTCCCTATTATTGTAGCAATTAACAAGATAGATAAAGCAAATGCGGACCCTGAACGCGTTAAGCGTGAAATCGCTGAATTAGGACTCGCCCCTGAAGAGTGGGGCGGAGATACTATATTTGTCAATGTTTCTGCGAAAATAAATCAAGGGATAGAGGAACTGCTTGAAATGATACTTCTTCAGGCTGAATTGATGGAATTAAAGGCTAATCCGGATAAGTTTGCTCAAGGCAATGTTGTTGAAGCGAAAATAGACTCGGGGAGAGGTGCTGTTGCCACACTTCTTGTACGGGAAGGCACTCTCCGCACAGGCGATGCAATAGTATGTGGAATACACCACGGCAAAGTCCGTGCCCTGTTGAATGACAGGGGAAAGCATATTGAAGCCGCCGGGCCTTCAATTCCGGTTGAAGTTTTAGGGCTCACAGGTGTACCTAATGCCGGAGATGAATTCATAGCTCTTGCCGATGATAAAAGCGCTAAACAGGTCAGCCTTCACAGAATCCAGAAACAAAGGGCTAAAGATCTATCTAAAACCAGCAGATTAAGTCTTGAAAAACTTTTTGAACAAATGGAGGAAGGCGAGACTAAAAAGCTGAATCTTATCATTAAAGCAGATGTGCATGGCTCCATAGAAGCGCTTAGCGATTCTATGACAAAGCTTTCTAATGATGAGGTTAAAATTAATGTTATTCATGCAGCTACAGGAACAATTATCGAATCAGATGTTTCCCTGGCCGCAGTATCCGACGCCATAATTATAGGTTTTAACGTCCGGCCCAGCACAAAAGTACAGGCACTTGCTAATGAAGAAAATGTTGATATGCGTTTTTATAATATAATATACAATGTGATCAAAGACATCAAGAATGCTATCCTTGGCTTGATGGAGTCAACCTATGAGGAGCGAATACTTGGGAGAGCAGAGGTCAGAGAAGTATTTCATGTTCCTAAAATCGGTACAATTGCGGGTTGCTATGTAACGGATGGAAAAATTGAACGCGATCAGCTTGTCCGCCTTATAAGAGATGGTATTGTTTCCTATGAAGGCAAGATTTCTTCCCTTAGACGTTTCAAAGAAGATGCCAAAGAAGTTCAAAGCGGGTATGAATGCGGAATTGGTATTGCCAATTTTAACGATATTAAACTCGGTGATATAATTGAATGTTATTATCTTGAAGAAATCAAGCCTGAAATGGAAGAATAGAGCAGGGGTAAAGGCAGGGGTCGGGGATCAGGGGCCAGGGATTGGGGATTAGATGGTTGTCGGTATCGGAATTATCACATTCAGGCTGCATGACTGCCGCTCATTAAAAAGTAAAAGAAAGATTGTAAAGTCCATTATCGCCAGGATACGTAACAGTTTTATTGTATCGGTCGCAGAAGTGGGCTCAAATGACATTCATCAAAAAGCGGAAATAGGCTTTGCGATAGTGGGCAATAATCGGGCGGTAATAAATTCCAATATCGATAAAATTTTTAATCTTGCCGACAGGATAGGTCTGGCTGAGATTATTGATACTGAAATGGAAATTATTAATTTATGAAATCATTTCCTCGTTCTGACAGAGTTGGCGGCCATATACAAAGAGTTCTGTCGGATTTATTGCAAAAAGATATTAAAGACCCTCGCCTTGAGATGGTTACAATTACTGATGTCAAGTTGTCGGATGATTTAAGGAAAGCCCGTATATATTTTACTACTTCTGCCCCGAAAAACACAGAGAGGGCAATGAAAGGCTTTAAAAGCGCCCATGGATATGTAAGACGCGTTCTCGCCCACAATCTTGGGTTGCGCTATATGCCTGATATCGAATTTTTATATGATGAATCCTTTGACTATGCTTCACGCATAGACAGATTGCTCAAAACTACAAAAACAGATAATGAAAAAGATTATAAACCACCTGAAAAATAGCAACCATATTATAATTGCTTCTCACAAAAATCCTGACGGAGATGCTATAGGCTCGTTGATTGCTATGGGACTCGCTCTCGAAGCACTGAACAAAAATATAACTCTTTATAACGAAAGCACTATTCCATCTGTATATCGTTTTCTACCGTCAGTTGAAAGAATTGTCCGTCAAATCAAGAAAACAAATACTTATGATACCGCCATTATTCTTGACTGCGCTGATTTCCAGCGTATCGGCAAAATTTCTTCGGTTATCAGCAAGATACCAGTAATAATAAACATTGATCACCATATAACCAATACTGGATTCGGCAATCTTAATCTTATAGATACATCTGCATGTGCCACAACGGAGATAATATACAACCTGTTAACAGAAATGGCTCTCCCCATTAGTAACAGTGCGATTGCCACCTCAATATATACAGGTATTTTGACTGATACAGGGTCGTTCCGTTTTTCAAATACAAATAAATCTGCTTTTGCGATCTGTGAAAAAATGGTTGAAGCCGGCGTTGATACATATAATGTTGCCCAGCATGTTTATGGCAGATACTCTCTTGGGCAGATAAAGCTCCTGAATATGGCGCTTGAATCTATTGAAATTTCAGATAACGGTAAAATGTCCATGATGATATTAACAAAAGACATGCTTGATGAAACCGGAACGCGGCATGAGGACTCAAACGGTCTTATCAATTATGCAAAAAGTATAGAAAATATTAAAGTTGCCGCACTTATACATGAATTATCAAATGGAAAAGGAGTATCAAAAAAGCCTGAGGATTACCATGTCAGCCTCCGTTCTGATGGAACGGTTGATGTGGCTGTAATAGCCGGTTCGTTCGGCGGCGGCGGGCATAACAGAGCCGCAGGATTCAGTATTGAATCAACACTATCTGATATAAAAACACAGATGTTGAACATTGCTGTTGAACTTTGATTAAATTAGCGCACCTTCGGTGCGGACATAAGTGCCTAAAGTGAGCTAAAGTATATTAAAGTGCCTAAAGTTAAGGAATGCGTCTTCGGCGCTGCCAATTTTAATTTTTTTTCCATACGATTTTGCTTACTTTATTTCCGGCTAAAGTTATAACCAAGCCCTGAAGATATATAGCACGCCGAAGGCGTACCACAACTTTAGGCATTTTAGGCACTTTAGCTCACTTTAGGCACTTTTTACTCATCTATACTATGGGGCCGAATTCATTAGGCATAAACTGAAAATTCCTGATATATATGAACGATGATTTAAATGGAGTTATAGTTATAGACAAGCCCGCTAATATAACTTCAGCAAAAGTTGTAGCTATTGTAAAAAAACTATTCGGGGCCGGAAAAGTCGGACATGCAGGAACTCTTGATCCGGAAGCAACAGGTGTCCTGCTTTGCTGTATTAATAAAGCAACAAAGCTAGCCAGGTTTTTTTTAACCGGCAGTAAAAAATATGAGGGTGTCCTGCACCTGGGAGTGGAAACAGACACTCAGGATGCCGCCGGAAAGATTATTTCTACAAGTGATGAACTGGATTTTACTGAAAAAACAATTCAAGCTGTATTTAGACAATTTGAAGGAACGATAGAACAGGTTCCACCGGCTTTTTCAGCATTAAAGCACAAGGGTGTCCCGTTATACAAACTAGCGAGAAAAGGCAAAGCTGTCAGAAAACCTTCAAGACCTGTTTTTATATCGTATAACAAAATACGTAAGATAAATATGCCTTTTATAAGTTTTGAGGTATGCTGTTCTTCAGGCACCTATATCAGGGCTCTATGTTCAGATATAGGTAAAGAACTTGGCTGCGGTGGACATCTTAAAAAACTTAGAAGAATTGAAAGCAGTGGATTTACAATTAATGAAGCTGTAAACTTATCAGAACTGGAACAGCTATTTTCAACCGGAGCAATAAATGATAGAATAATATCCATGTCGGATTCCTTGCGCAATATGCCCGAATATATAGCTGATGAATTTCTGACAAAAAAAATAAAACATGGTACTATATTAACAACAAAAGAGTTTATGCCACGAAATACAGACAATTTAAAAAATTTTATCAAGATTGTTGATACAAAAAACAATCTCGTTGCAGTACTTAAATTCAAAAAAGATATTAACAGATATAATTACTGCTGTGTGTTTAATTAAAACTTATTAAGCAATAGGAGGCAAAAAAGTGGTTTTAACTGTGGTAGATAAAAAGGAGCTTATTGAGCAATATAAACTTCACGAAACAGATACAGGTTCACCTGAGGTTCAAATCGGGCTTCTTACACATCGTATTTCTTATCTTACCGAGCACTTAAAGGTTCATAAAAAAGATCATCACTCCCGAAGGGGTTTGCTGATTTTAGTCGGCAGACGCCGCAAACTATTAAACTACGTAAAAAACAATGATGTAAAAAGATATCGGACAATAATTGCAGATCTGGGGCTTAGGAGATAGGTAACCGTTTACGGTTAACAGTTTGCAGTAGGGCTGTCCTACGTAGCGGCTGGCTTATTATACGATAAAAATGTGTAACAAGTTCCGGACTGTTATTTGTTTGAACTTGTTGTTTGGAGAAATGAATATGGAAAATTTACTTAAAACAGAAGTCGGTGGAAAGACTCTTAGCATAAAGACCGGCAAGGTCGCAAAACAGGCTTCCGGTTCAGTCATGGTTCAATATGGAGAAACTATTGTACTGGTTTCAGTTGTATCCGCTTATGAAGATAAAACAGTATCTTTCTTACCACTTACAGTTGAATATCAGGAAAAAATTTATGCGGCAGGCCGGATACCCGGTAATTATTTCAGGCGCGAAATTGGAAGGCCGTCTGAAAAAGAAACATTAACCGCCCGCCTTATTGATCGACCCATAAGGCCTCTTTTTCCTAAAAAATATAATTACGAAACGCAAGTTATTGCAACAGTATTATCTATGGATCAGGAAAATGATCCTGATATCCTGGCGCTGATAGGAGCCTCTACTGCACTTGAAATATCAGACATTCCATTTGAGGGGCCGATTGCATCTGTCCGTGTAGGACGAATAGATGGTGAATTAATAATCAATCCAACAATCAGTGAATGCGAGAATAGCGATCTTAATATCATTGTTGCAGGTTCAAAAACCGGCGTAGTAATGGTTGAAGGTGGAGGCAGCTTAATAAGCGAAGAAGATATGCTTGAAGCCATATTTTTTGGACATAAAGAAATGCAACCGATCATAGATTTGCAAGTAAAACTAAAAGAGATTGCCGGTGTACCTAAACGTCCTTTTGCTACCCCTGAAAAAGACGAAATGCTGGTAAAAAAAGTTGAGGCAACAGCCCATTCAAAATTGCGTGAAGCAATACTTATACCCGAAAAAATTAAACGTCGAACCGCTCTTCGCAGTGTTAAATCTGAGATATTTGAAAATCTTGGTGAAGAATACGCTGATCGCAGGGAAGAAGTTTACGATATTTTTCAGGACTTGCAAAAATCAATCTGCAGAGAAATTATTCTGAAAGAAAGGCGTAGAATTGATAACAGGAAATTTGATGAAATAAGACCAATTACTTGTGAAGTCGGCGTTCTGCCAAGACCGCACGGCAGTGCCCTGTTTACAAGAGGAGAAACTCAGGTATTAGGAATTATGACTCTTGGTTCCGGCCCGGATGAACAAAGGGTCGAAACACTTAGTGGGGAAGAACTCAGGCCATTTATGCTTCACTACAATTTTCCGCCCTATTCAGTTGGTGAAGTAAAGCGAATTATGGGCCCGAGCCGAAGAGATATAGGACATGGCGGACTGTCAACCAGGGCTATTGAAAAAGTGCTTCCAGATAAAAAAGACTTTGATTATACAATTCGTATAGTATCAGAAGTTTTGGAATCAAACGGCTCTTCATCAATGGGTACTGTATGTTCAGGAATTCTGGCTCTTATGGATGGCGGAGTCCCAATTAAAGCGCCTGTTTCCGGAATTGCAATGGGACTTGTAAAAGAAGGGGATGATGTGATTATCCTGTCGGATATACTTGGCGATGAAGATCAAGCTGGAGACATGGATTTTAAGGTCGCCGGCACATGTGACGGCATAACATCCTTGCAGATGGATATCAAAATTCACGAACTTTCAAAGGATATAATGCAGAAAGCTCTTGAGCAGGCGCGTACCGGCAGGCTTTTCATTCTTGACAAGATGCTGGAAGCTTTAAGAGAACCCCGCGAGGAAATTTCCACTCATGCTCCTAAAATAATTACCATAAAGATTAGTCCCGACAAGATACGGGAAATAATAGGACCTGGAGGAAAAATCATTCGGGCAATGCAGAGTGAGACAAATACCAGAATAGAAATAGATGATACGGGCACTGTTAAAATTGCCGCAGTTTCCGAAAAAGATGCAAATGCAGCATTGGAAATGATCAAGGAAATCACAAGAGAGCCCGAGGTCGGAGTTATTTATGAAGGTACTGTCGTAAAGATAATGGACTTCGGAGCATTCGTTCAGATAATGCCCAACGTGGATGGACTTGTGCATATTTCTCAACTCGCTCCATATCGCGTAGCAAAAGTTACAGATATAGTTAAGGAAGGGGACAAAATAAAGGTTAAGGTTCTTGAAGTAAAAGACGGAAAGATACGCCTGAGTCGCAAAGCAGTTATAGAAGAAGAGAAAAATGGACCAAGCAGTAAATAAAACCACCCTTAACAACGGCATCAGGATTTTATCCAAAAAAATACCTCATGCCCGCAGTGTTTCAATGGGAGTCTGGGTTAATGTTGGAGCCAGAGATGAGACTCCATCAGAAAACGGGCTTTCTCATTTTATTGAACACATGATCTTTAAGGGGACAAAGAAACGTTCAGCTCTTCAGATAGCCAAGGAATTTGACTCTGTCGGCGGGAATACAAATGCTTTTACAACCATGGAAAATACCTGCTATCATGCGAAGGTAATGGATACGCACCTGGAAACCATGGCTGATATTCTTTCTGATATATTTTTATACTCAACATTTGAATCAAAAGAGGTTGAAAAAGAACGGACAGTTGTATTCCAGGAAATTGGAATGACCGAAGACACCCCGGAAGAATACATCCACATACTTTCAGGAAATACTTACTGGGGAGATAACCCTTTAGGGCGATCAATACTTGGTCCTCGAGAGAACATTTTAAGTTTTGATTCTGAAACCATCAGGGAATTTTTTTCCCGGCTTTATCAGCCCGAACGTATCTTCATATCTGCCGCAGGTAACATAGAGCATGATCACTTTGTCGATTTAGTAGGACAACAATTTGAATCAATTAATGCAGGCAATAGCTTCCCTGTTCGTGTAACCCCAACCGGCCAATCTAAAGTTACCATTCATCCCAAGGATCTTGAGCAGATTCATATCTGCATGGGCACAAAAGGTCTATCAATTACCGATCCAAGGCGTTATGCCTTTTCACTGATTAATACCATACTCGGTGGAAACATGAGCTCAAGACTCTTCCAGGAAATTCGTGAAAACAGAGGGCTTGCCTACTCTGTCTATTCTTTTATATCATCTCATGTTGATACAGGTATGAGCGGAGTCTACGTTGGGGTCGATCCTAAAAATGCTAAAGAAACCATAGAAGTCATCCTGAATGAGATATTAAAACTTAAAAAAATACCTGTTGACTCAACTGAGCTGCGAAGTGCAAAGGAATATACAAAAGGCAACCTTATGCTTGCATCAGAAAGTATCGACAGCCAGATGGTTCGGTTAGCTCAGAATGAAATCCATTTTGGCCGTTATATTCCTTTACAGGAGGTTGTGAATAAAATAGAAGAAGTCACAGCAGATGATATTATTGATTTAGCATCAACTCTTTTTGATAATGACCAGCTCGCAATTACCTTACTTGGCCCTGTTCCCGACAAAAAGGAATACGAAGATATATTGTATTCAGGTGGATAGGCTGAAGGCTGAAGGCTTTTAGGAATAAATCATGCGCTCTCACACAAAAAATGAATCCTAACCCTACTATTAAATTGCTTCGTATTAGACCAAACGATGATGCGGATATACCTCTTCCGCGCTACATGACTCCACACTCTGCAGGAATGGATATATATGCAGCCGTCAAAAAAGATATCGTTCTTGAAAAAGGCGAAATCGCTTTGATTCCCACAGGTTTTGCCATGGCCATTCCAGAAGGATTTGAAGCTCAGATCCGCCCAAGAAGCGGATTGGCGGTTAAGCATGGTATCGGCCTTATAAATTCACCTGGTACAATTGACTCTGACTATCGAGGAGAGGTAATGATCCCGGCTATAAACCTCGGCACTAAAAAATATACTCTTAAAAGAGGTGACAGAATTGCCCAGATGCTCATAAAAAGAGTTTATCATGCCAGGATTGAAGTTGTAGAACAATTAGATAAAACCGTTCGCAACACCGGAGGCTTCGGCCATACCGGAAAATAATATTGAAAGCTTAGAAAAAAATTCTGACAGGATAACAGGATAAACAAGATTTTGTTTCAAGTAAACAAGGTTAAGGCTCACTTTAGCTATCCAGTAAATCATAACCCTGAGAAAGGTATACAAATTGTAACTACTCAGGTGGATAGGCTGAAGGCTGAAGACTGTTAGGAAAAAGCGCATTTTGAAGCCATGTTTGGAGCAAGAATCAGATGTTTCCGCTAAGGGATTTTGATGAGGATTTACAGGATGAGTTTTGATGTTTTAATCCTGAATATCCTGTTAATCCTGTCAAAAAAGTCTTTTTGTAAAATCTAATTTGAAAGTTGGATTATATGACTGCCGAGCAATCAATTTTGAGCAATTCAACTAAGAATTCCAGCTATAATCTTACAGTATGTATGCTGGCGAGCGGCAGCAAGGGAAATGCTGTTTTTATTTCCAACGGCTCCACCTCAATACTTGTTGATGCAGGTCTCTCAGGGATAGAAATTGAACGCAGGCTAAGATCAACAGGGCTTAATCCCGAAGATCTTGATGCTATACTCGTATCTCATGAACACACCGACCATATTCAAAGCGTAGGAGTACTTTCACGCCGCTTTGACCTGCCTGTATATATAAACAGCAAAACAATAAAAGCCGCCTCATCTAAATTAAAAAATATTAAAGACATAAGAAGCTTTGAGTGCGGTTCAGCGTTTATGTTAAAAACGCTGGCCCTGCATCCATTTTCAATATCCCATGATGCGGAAGATCCTGCCGGTTTCACCATAAAACAAAATGGTTCAAAGATCGGTATCGCAACAGACCTTGGCATCGTTACTTCCATGGTCAAAGAGCATCTTAAAGACTGCTCGCTACTGATCCTCGAAGCAAACCATGATCAGACCATGCTCGCAAACGGGCCATATCCCTGGCCTCTAAAACAACGTATCAAGAGCCGAACCGGCCACCTTTCAAACGAAGATTCGAAAAATCTTTTAAATGAAATCAAACACAATAAGCTGAAACATGTAATTCTTGCCCATCTGAGCGAAACAAATAATACCCCTGAAAAAGCATTAAGCGTTGCAGGACAGGCGCTTACTAATATTAATACCAGACTCAGCGTTGCTTCACAGTATGAATCCAGTGGTTTACTGTACGTCAAATAGATTGCCGGAAAAACCAATTTGAAAAAGTTAATTCATAATTCAAGTAATGCCTCAGCTAACAACTTCTTGGCTCCATTGCGTAATATTTCAGTAATAGGGTCATCTATAAATGGTTCTGGATTTTTTAGTTCAATTAAGTTATCTTTGTTC
>JAIVWD010000021.1:0-20476 GCA_049190315.1 Deltaproteobacteria bacterium
TTGTGTATGCTATTCGGTTTTAAGCAATTTTTTCTTTCCTGTGAGATGTATAAAAAAAGAATAGTCCGGTTCCAAGAATCATTATCAGCGCCCCAAAAGAGAAGGCATGCCTTAGCTGAAACATATCCATCATCAAGCCGGCGACAAGAGAGCCTGTAAGCATCCCGGAACTGTGAGCCATTGTAATAAGGCCCATCACAGATCCCATGGCTTTTGTTGTCTTCCCTTTTAATACGGCTATCGCCATCAGTGCCGGCATTGCAATACCGCCTCCGATTCCAATAAGTACATTGGCTATAAACAAATCCCCAAAGCCGTCTGCCCAGTTAAATAATAAAATTGCAAAAGCTATTATAAATCCTCCGATTAAGATCATAATTCTTTTGTTGAATCTATCGGCCATGTAGCCCATGGGTGCCTGCATTACACCGGCGATAAAGACTCCCAGCATTACAAGAATTCCGATATAAGAGCTGGAAAGATGAAATTCCGAATCCGCCAGAACAGGCAAGAAACCCCATACTACACCTACACATGCTGCATATGCGAATCTGAAGAAGAAAAGACCTGCCAAATCTTTGTCTCTTAATAGCTTTTTCCATGATACAACCTCTTTTTTTCGTGAGACAGCTCGTTCAGACTTTGTTGGCGGAAGCAGAAAAAGGCATAAAGAAAAACCTAAAAAAGCAAGAATGCCCATACACAGGAATGATGTATTAAGGCTGAAATGTTCATTTATCATACCTCCTGCTAAAGGCCCGACGCTCAGGCCAAAAAACATAGACATGTTGAACATTCCCATGCTCAGGCCTTCACTGCCTTCAGGTGTTATATCGCCGACATATGCCTGAATAACCGGTATCAGCATTGCAGATGATATGCCCTGAATAAATCGGATTATAATAAGTGTTTCGACATTTTTTGAAAGGATAAAGCCTATAGAAATCAGGGCATAAGCTAAAAGGCCCGCAACGATTAATGGTTTGCGGCCTTTTTTGTCTGAGAGCCGTCCGAAATATGGGAGGAAAAATGTTCTTGAAAGGGAAAATGCCCCGAATACCAGTCCAATGTACAAACCACTTGCGCCAAGTTCATAAGCATAGACAGGAAGAAGAGGGACTACTATGCCGACTCCTGTGACTGAAACAAAAATTGAGAAGAACAGGACGGCAAAAATTTTCTTATCCGAAGTTGTCATAAATTAGCGCACCTTCGGTGCGGACATTTAAAGTGCCTAAAGTGAGCTAAAGTATATTAAAGTGCCTAAAGTTGAGGAATGCGCCTTCGGCGCTGCCAATTTTATTTTTTTCACCATACAACTTTGCTTACTTTGTTTCTATCTGAACTTATAACCAAGCCCTGAAAATCTCATAGCACGCCGAAGGCGTACCACAACTTTAGGCATTTTAGGCACTTTTTACTAATCTATCCTACCGAATTCATTAGGCAAAAAATGGAAATTCCTATACTATATCTTTACTCTTTTTGGATGTTATCCAGAACGGATTCGATAAGATTTCTGATTTCTGTGAGCCTTTTCTCCGACAGGGCTTCGAAACGAAGTACAAGAACAGGCTGGGTGTTTGATGCCCGCACAAGGCCCCATCCATCATCAAACAGGACCCTTACACCATCTATATCTATAACCTTATATCGTTTTCTAAAATATTCCGTTACTTTTTTTACTACTGCAAACTTTTTGTTATCCGGGCATTCGACGCGTATTTCCGGCGTTGAATAAGTCTTGGGAACATCAGATAAAAGCTCGGATATTGTCTTCCCTGTATCAGCTAATATTTCAAGAAGCCTGCAGGATGCATAAATAGCATCGTCAAAACCAAAATAGCGGTCGGCAAAGAACATATGGCCGCTCATTTCGCCGGCAAGTTCAGCTTTTTCTTCTTTCATTTTCTTTTTGATTAAAGAATGACCGGTTTTCCACATTATGGCGCGGCCGCCGTTTTTTTCTATGTCATCATACATTGTCTTTGAACACTTTACTTCTGAAATGAAAACAGCACCGGGTTTTCTGGAAAGGATTTCCCTTGAAAATATAATCATGAGCTGATCTCCAAAGACAATATTTCCTTTTTCATCAATAACGCCGATCCGGTCACCGTCACCATCGTAACCTATGCCTAAGTCCAGCCCCTTTTCCCTTACAAGAGAAATAAGGTCTTTCATATTTGCCTCTACTGTTGGATCGGCTTCGTGGTTCGGGAAACTACCGTCCATGTCACAATATATGTCATGAACTTCACAGTTAAGGCTTTTCAAGATTGGTACTGCAACTACCCCGGCTGTGCCGTTTCCTGCATCAACGCCTATCTTTAGCGGTTTGGATATAGAGATATTTTGATCGATAAATTCCTTGTAAGGAGTGACAACATCGGCAGATGATAATGCTCCCTTTCCGCTGGCAAATGATTTTTCATTAATTATGTCAAGTATTTTCAGGATATCCTTGCCATGAATGGAATCTAAACCAATACATAGTTTGAAACCGTTATATTCGGGAGGATTATGGCTGGCAGTGATCATAACACCGCCTTCCTGCTTGAGATGGGTGATTGAAAAGTAAAAGACAGGTGTTGGACAAATCCCGATATCTATAACATCGCAGCCGGTTGACAAAAGACCCTCAGTGATTTTTTCAGCATACAGATCCGAGGTTTTTCTGCAGTCACGTCCAACAGTGAGCTTTGAAGAACCATGCTGCAACAGATAAGTGCCGACTCCTTTTCCTATCTGTATTACATCGTCTTCTGTCATGTCCTTACCGGCAATGCCTCTGATATCGTATTCTCTAAAAATATCCGGATTCATAAATTCTCCTTTCGTAACTACTCAGGTGGATAGGCTGAAGGCTGAAGACTGTTAGGAAAAAACGCATTAAAAGCCATGTTTGATGCAAGAATCAGATATTTCCGCCAAAGTACGGCAATCGTGCTCTTCTGACCCCTTCAGCCTTCAGTCTAAACAGCTTCAGCCTGACTACGTGATCCTTTCTATAATAAGCTCCAGATCAGTGTTGCAGCACCAAGTAACCAGCAATAAGGTGCAAAATAGTACAAATGTCCCTGTTTAACCAGGCGAAGCAAAATTTTCAAGCCGATATAGCCGACAATTGCTGCGGTAACGGTTCCCAGCAATATTATTCTTACGGGGATATCTGTCTGGATAATGGTTGAGTTAAGACCAAGCATCATTGCGCCCAGTATTGCAGGAATTGATAAAAGAAAAGAATAACGACCCGCAACTTCCCTGTTCATTCCCAGAAAGAGAGCCATAGAGATAGTAGCTCCGGATCTTGATATTCCGGGCATTATAGCCATGCCTTGTATAAGTCCTATCATCAAAGCATCTTTAATACCTACTTTTATTAGAGGACGTCCTTCAATAGTTATTCGTCTGGTAAACCAAAGAAGCGTACCGGTTACTAAAAGCATCACTCCTACTATCCAAACGGATCCAAAGATCTGGTCGGCGATTTTGTGGAACAGGATTCCTAAAATGGCTGTAGGAATGCTTCCAATAAGTATCAAAGCAGCAATTCTTATTTCTTCATTATCAGCAAAAACCGACTTCAAGCTTCCTGACGACTTAATTAAAGCTGGAAGACGTAACAGAGTTTGAAGTATGCTTCGGATTTCCCGGTAAAACACTATGAATATTGCTATTAACGTTCCGATATGAAGACTTATATCGAATAACAGCTCTGGTTCCCTGATTCCGAATAAATTTTGAAGCAAAACCAGGTGTCCTGAACTGCTGACAGGCAAAAACTCAGTTAACCCCTGAATTATACCCAACATTACAGATTGTAGTGATTCCATAATTTGACTTTCTGTTTTTAGGGTTTGCTTCTAATAATTTTATAACAAAAAGACAGAGCAAAGCGATTCCACAAATCAACAATCATCAATCAACTGGGTTTACATACTCTTAAATGTCATTCTGCACATCATCATATGGATCTCATCAGAACCATTGCGAATGATTTTCTTTTGGGCTTTTATATTAAAGTGTTCGCTCATTTGCCTGAAAAATTCTATACTTGATTTTCTGGCCCTTTCCGACAGCAGTATTTCTCCGTCTTCTTTCAGATAGGTTCGAAAAAGCCTTAAAATTGGATAAAAGCTCTCTTCCTTATATATGATCTCACACCCTATTATTCTGTCGAAAGTTCCTTTTAATTCAGGCTTATTCCAGTCCAGTTCCATGATTTCCAGGTTTGAGCAATCGTTTATATGAGCATTGGCTTTAGCAAAATTCAGGGCGTCATGGTTGTATTCCGTCATTGTCACCTTATGGCCGAATGAGGAGGCAACTATCCCCACCAAACCAAGGCCGCCGCCTATTTCAAGAAAGCGTTTTTCCGGATTTACAGGCATTGAAGCAAGATAATCTGCCAGAATAAGACAAGGTTCCCATATTTTAGCCCATAATGGAAAATTATTGAAAACATTCTCAGGATCAATAAATCTATCAAGTGATTTGGGAACAAAAAAACTGAATTTGCGGTTCCTTATTACAACGTCAACTGTATCGGTTTCATATTCTTGTTGGAAAGATTCCATTGAAAACATATATCTGATTAACACTCCTATATTTAGATAACAGGGATCAGGGATCGGGGGTCAGGGCAATGGTATTTACTTAAGCTACTTTTGAGGCTTTTTCATGTTTTTTAAAAATGTAACTATTTGAAATTATTGATTTCAAAAAATTGGTTTTTTTCAAAAACGCTTTAAGTGAATGCCATCAGAGGCCAGTGGTTGGAAGCTTCTCCCGGCCCCCGACACCTAATCCCTAATCCCTGACCCCTGATCCCCGTCATTTTATCCTTTCAAAACAGCCATCGGCCTTAACTTTGCTACCTTTTTTGAAATTCCTGCGCCATGGACCACGTCAATTACCTGGGAAATGTCCTTATAGGCTTCGGGCATTTCTTCAGCCAGAGTGGATCTGCCGGTCCATCTGACAAGTATGCCTTTATCTTCAAGTTCGCGGTTTATAGCCCTGCCTTTGCAGGCCCGTTTTGCGGCTCGTCTGCTTAAAACCCGGCCGGCACCATGGCACGTTGACCCAAAAGTTTCTTCCATTGCCTTTTGGGTTCCGACAAGCACATAAGAAGCAGTTCCCATATCTCCTGGAATAAGTATTGGCTGTCCTATTTTACGGTATTTTTCGCAGAGCCCCTCATGTCCGGCTGGAAAGGATCGAGTGGCGCCTTTTCTGTGTACACATACCGCCCGTTTTTCACCATCCACAATATGGTATTCTTTTTTTGCTATATTATGACATACATCATAAACCAGATTCATGCTAAGATCTGTTGGCCCCAGACCGAAAACTCTTGAAAAAACCTCACGGGATCTGTGCAGCATAATCTGCCTGTTAGCCCATGCATAGTTTGCAGCACAGGCCATTGCATTGTAATAGCGCAAACCTTCTTTTGACTGAATCATAGCGCAGGCAAGCTGTCGGTCCGGCAGATCAAATCCCAGTTTTTTGACATGTTTTGTCATGAATGCGAGAAAGTCGTCACAAACCTGGTATCCAAATCCCCTTGAACCTGAATGAAGCAACAATGTAACCTGATTTTCAAAGAGACCGAATGCTTGAGCAGTAACTTTATCAAAGATTTTTTCCACTACGCCTATTTCAAGAAAATGATTCCCTGAGCCTAAAGTGCCAAGCTGCTTTCGTCCTCTTTCCAGCGCCCTTTGACTTACAGTTTCAGGGTCGGCATTTTGCATGCATCCTTTATCTTCTGTATGCTCAATATCTGAATCTTCTCCAAAGCCATGCCTTACAGCCCATCTGCTGCCTTCTTTAAGAACTTTTTTTTCTTCTGCTATTGAGAGTTTAACAAAACCTGTTGAACCTACTCCGGAAGGAATATTCTGGTAAAGCGCATTTATAAGTTCTTCAAGCCTTGGCCTGACTTCCTTTTCAACAAGGGAAGATGCTGCCAGGCGAACACCGCAGTTGATGTCATATCCTACTCCGCCTGGTGAGATTATGCCGTTTTCCCAGTCAAATGCCGCAACACCGCCTATGGGAAAACCATAGCCCCAGTGCATATCGGGCATTGCCAACGATGCCTTTATAATGCCGGGAAGCGTTGCCACGTTTGCAACCTGCTTTAACGCTTCTTCCTGCTTGATGTCTTTAAGCATTGAAGCGCTTGAATATATAATGCCAGGCACGCGCATAGCACCGGTTTTAGGAAGCTCCCATCGGTATTCGTCTATTTTATTTAGTTCAATCGTCATTTTTTCACCTGGGATGAACTCGTAAAAAGGTAATAGTTCAGCCACAAAGGCACTAAGACACCAAGATTATAATATAATTCGTAACCGTAAACCGTGAACCGTGAACCGTGAACCATAAACTGTCACATCAAATGTATTAAACATCAAATATTATCTTCGACTCCCATCCCAATGGTCCCTTTTCAACCTGAATCTGGTGGTACGTTACAGCCTTTATCTCATTTTTGATTTCGTGACGATCAGGATCATAAGGATCGAAGTTAACTTTTGCTGCGAGTTCGTGTTCTGCTAAATAAAAAATATCCGTTGTCTTAACAAGCATTTCTTTGCATGTCCATAGATATAAGAGTTCTCTCAGCCAGTTTACCATAGTATCAGGCCAGTCATCCCCGGTTATATGGACTTCATGTTCATTTAAGCCTTTTAAGGCATCGATATCTGTAATAAGATCAAACAATGCAAATGCGGCGTTAGCAAAAAGGTCTTTTGCGTCAGCCCCAAAAACGTGAATGCCGAAATCGGCTGTGTGGTCTATTGTCTCGTATTTCATTTAGGGTTTAGAAATAAATAATCTGGATAAAGCGTATAGTTCCATGCAGGATTTATTCCATTAACCTGCATCAAAAATATCCCTCAAGGTAATAATTCGATCAAAATATCCATAATTAGTCAGAGAATCATCCGCTCCTTCGGTTGTGATCAGCACTTTGTGAATAGTGCTGTTTTTAGGGTTAGGGAAAAGGGCCAGTTTTTTTTCAAATTCTTCAATAATTTTTGGTGTAACTTTGGATTGCAGATATTTTACCTCGCATAGAGTGTAAACTTTATCGTCTCTATCATATACCAGATCAATTTGATAGCCTCGTTTTTCCATATCCGTCCTCCGATTAAAAAAGGCGCCGGACTTATACCTGACCGATTCAAATCCAAGTATTTTGGCAAACAATCTTTGGTTTTTCCTGCACATCCTTTCGAAGGCGAATCCCAGCCATTTGTAATGAGAATTCGTGTTTAAGGCAAGGGAAGGATTGCTGTTAAAATTGCCTTCATCAATATTTCTCTCAATCGGTTTTATAAATTTAAAATAAAACTGAAGATAGGCGTCGCTGATACCATATCGGGCAAGAAGGCTGTTTTCCTTGAGATTAAAGGGGGTGTATTTTTGAATAAAGCCGCACAGTTCTAAATCAAGCAAAAGAGAACTCAAAGTTCCGCCCGACTGCAATTTAAGATGTTTGAGTATTTGATTACGATCAGCAAAGCTTCGTTTACTCAGAAAATCTATAATTTTTTTATAGTTCTTGTTTCTTGCCAGACTACTAATGAAAATACGTTTATATTCGTGGGAAAAAAAGCTGCCCGCAGTAAATGAGTTCTTACAAAGACTTAAAAATACAGACGTTTCCTGGTTGATCCACTTCAGGTATTCCGGAATTCCACCAACACTAAGATAGGCGTCCATAATTTCTCTATCGGACCTTTTTTTCAAAAACTGTTTTGTCTCGGTCAAACTGAATTCTTTAAGAGAAATTTCATACAAGGAGCGATTGTATAGCGCTTTTGAATGAAGGATATTATTAACCATAAACGATGGCGAAGAACCGCATAAAACAAGAATCAGTTTTTGATTGTGACGGAAATGGTTATCCCAAAAGTATTTGAGTTCTGAAATAAATTTATCTTTATAATCAGCCAACCACTGAACTTCTTCAAAATAAAGTGTCCAAATCCCTTTTTTAACAACATCAGCAATGAGCTTAAAAAATTCGGTCCAACTTCGGATTTTGACTTGTGCCAATAAAGCATTATCGCTGTATTCAGAAAACTGCCACATCACATGTTCCATCTGTTCCGGTTGCGATAATCCTTCGATACCTTCAAATTTCAAAATATTTCGTTTCCTGAATGCCTGTTCGAGAAGTTCGGTCTTTCCCACCCGTCGTCTGCCATAAACGACAACTATTGAAGCCTCGCCACTGTTGCTGATTTCGGACAGCTTCTCCAGTTCATGGTTCCTTCCAACAAAATTTTTGTTACATTTTATTGTTTTGGGTTTCATTTGATTATTTTTTCTTGATATCATAATAAGTTATCTTGTATTTATGTAACTTCTCAATAAATCAGGGCAAATTACATGATACAAGACTCGCCCACTGATAATGAAATGTAAGAATATCTGAAACTCGCCCAAGTGAGCCTAAAGAAAAAACAGTGGCCAATCCTTTTTAATATGTATTGGTTAAGCGATAGAGCATATGTTTTAAAGATAAATTTTCTTATGCGCTGTTTTTTCTCAAAGCTCACTAAGATACTCAAACAGTCAGCTATTTTACATTTCATCACCAGCGGACTCGTCTTTTTTATTTTCACCCGAACTTTTTGAGAAGTTATAGAGAATAACTTAGCCGCATCCTTTTTTTTGACTTGTAAAGATGAATTTGATAGATAAGATCAATTTGGAGGATTATCCTATGAGGACGGAAGGTGAATCATGGAACCGATAAATAAAATTTTTTCCGATCTTATGCAAATGCCGTATGTACGGGCGGGTTTTATTCTGGCGGGGTCAATGGCGGCGGCGCTCTTTGCAAGGCTTGTTTTTACCCGCCTTATTTTGTCATGGAGCAAAAAGACCAGGACTCAGGTGGATAACCGGCTTGCCGATGTCCTTCACGGCCCTGTTGTGTACTCCATTATCCTGGCGGGGATTGCCTTAGCGATAGTGGATCTCAATTTCAAGCCCTCGGTAAATTTCATAGCGCTTGGCATAGTAAAGACTTTTGCCGTGATTATCTGGGGAAGGGCGGCAATGCAGACAGGCACTATTTTGCTTGAGATCCTTAGCCGTCAGGTGGATCAGGTTTCCTGGATTCAACCCAAGACCCTGCCGCTGTTCGAGATCGTGCTGAAGGTCGTGGTGATCGGAGGATCGCTCTACTTTGCATTTGTAGCCTGGCACATAAACGTTACTTCATGGATTGCTTCGGCAGGGATAGTTGGTATCGCGGTTGGTTTTGCGGCCAAGGACACTCTGGCGAATCTCTTTGCTGGTGTATTTATTCTCGCGGATGCGCCGTACAAAATTGGAGACTTCATAATTCTTGAAAGCGGAACAAGGGGTGTGGTTACGGATATAGGCATACGCTCTACCCGCCTCCTCACCCGCGATGATGTAGAAGTTACCCTGCCGAATGCTGTTATCGCGAACAGCAAGATCGTCAATGAAACCGGAGGGCCCCACCAGAAGATGCGAGTCCGGGCCAAGATATCGGTTGCCTATGGCAGCGACGTGGATAAGGTGCGCGAAATCCTGTACTCCTGTGTCAAGGGCATAGACCACATTTCTGACCAGCCGGAGCCACGGGTCCGCTTTCGCGAGTTCGGAGACTCCGGGCTTTTGTTTGAACTTCTTGCCTGGATTGACAAGCCGGTGTACATAGGCATTGTGCTCGACAGGCTCAACACCAAGATCTACAAGACGTTCAACGAAGCAGGGATAGAGATTCCCTATCCAAAGCAGGACGTGTACATAAAACAGATGCCGGAAATGAAATAAAACTTTATCCAGCTACGTTTGTAAGATTTTTTGTAACGACTCAGGTTGGTTAGGCTGAAGACTTTTAGGGAAAAGACTCCCAGAAGCCAATATTTTCTTAAAGCGGCCGGAAATTTTGTTCTAAACATAGAGAATAGCGCTCAGGAATCATTTGTTTCCTTCAGCCTATAGCCTTCAGTCTAAACACCTGAGTAGTTATGATTTTTTCTTTAAATCAAAACTCGAAAAAGGATACTAAATGGAAAACAAACTACAGGTTCTTATAGAAAAGATAAAAAAACTGGAAAAAGAACTTGCCGAAGAAATTCGAAAGCAGGAGGAGATATTTTTTTATAAGATTCGCGGCGGAAAAGTGCTTTTTGAAAAGAATGTCAAAAAAAAGCATAAGACTATTGTTAAAACTGTTTCACGTTATTTATCCGATGCAGAGCCATTGAACATTCTGACTGTACCGGTAATATGGTCTTGTATTTTCCCTGCTTTATTCATGGATTTATTCGTAACGTTTTATCAGGCTATATGCTTTCGAGTATATGGCATACCCAGGGTGAAACGAAACAAATACATTGTGATAGATCGTCATTCTCTCAGTTACCTCAATGGAATTGAGAAGCTGAATTGTGCATATTGCGGATACGTTAATGGGTTGATTGCATATGTCCAGGAAGTGGCCGCAAGAACTGAGCAGTATTGGTGTCCAATTAAACATGCCAGGAGAACCGCTTTAATTCATAGTCGGTACGGCAAATTCTTTGAGTATGGTGATGGTGATGGATATCGGAATAAAATAGAGGAAGTTCGCAGGGATTTTGATGATATCAGAGAAGGAAACTCGGAAAACTCGTTGGTGAATAATTGACATTTATACCTCGGAAGGTTGCAAATTGCGTTTTTTTCGGTGAGCAATGAGCATCAAGAGCAAGGCGCGAAGACGCGTAATAGCAGGCTATTGCAAGCCTGAGCAACGCAGCTATTGGTGTTTATGGCCAGTGAAAAACCGCTATTTGTGGCCTTTCGAGGTATATATTGAATAAGGAAATTTTATGAAATTAGGAATAGTTGGTCTTCCCCAGTCAGGGAAGTCTACCATATTTGAAGCTTTAACAAATAACACAATAGAAATCGGGAACAAAAGTAAAGACCATATAGCTGCTGTAAGGGTTCCGGACGGGCGCGTGGATTTTTTAAGCGATATGTATAAGCCTAAAAAAACCATTTATGCCCAGGTTGAGTATTTTCTGTCCGGCATAGGAACACAGAGCAAGGATAAAAACAAGGAGCAGAATATATGGACTAAAATAAGAGATTGCGATGCTTTGTTCCATGTGGTTCGTAACTTTGCAGGATTTGGTTTTGATAAGCCTGAGCCTTTCAGTGATTTTATTAAACTTGATCAGGAATTTATTATCGAAGATCTTGTTGTTATTGAAAAACGTCTGGAGCGCCTGGGACAGGACATGCAGCGCGGCAGGGATATAAATAAGGAGGAAGTTACTCTTTTAAAAGAATGCCTTGACAGTCTTGAAAAAGAGATACCTTTAAGAAAAAACAGCGATCTATCCTCTGCGCATATTTTAAAGGGTTATGCGTTTGTGTCGGCAAAGCCGAAGCTGGTTTTGTTTAACAATGAGGATGATGACGACGGAATCCCCGATGCAGAATATGATATAACTTCTAAAGAAGACTGCATGGTAATAAGGGGCAAGCTGGAGCAAGAGCTTGCGCAGATGTCCGTTGAAGATGCAGAAGACTTTCTTAATGAGTTTAATATTACTGCTTCAGCTATGGACAGGGTCATCAAGCGGTCATATGCGCTGCTGGGTCTTATCTCTTTTTTTACTGTCGGCGAGGATGAGGTAAGGGCATGGACAACAAAGAAAGGAGCAACAGCGCTTGATGCTGCCGGAGTGATTCACACAGACTTCCAGAAAGGATTTATACGTGCAGAGGTTCTTTCCTATAATGATCTTATGGATGCCGGTACATATAATGAGGCGAGAAAGAAAGGCACTGTCAGGCTCGAGGGCAAAGAGTACTGCGTTCAGGATGGAGATATTATAAATTTTCGTTTTAATGTTTAATTAAAAAAGTGCCTAAAGTATATTAAAGTGCCTAAAGTTAATGAATTCTGCCAGTTGATATAGGTTTCTTAACTCATTAATACCTAAATTGAGCGATTTTTTACTCGATCTGCGCCGATCTCTTGCGCATAAAGGCTTCGCAAAAATCCTCAACATATCCGCGGGTATGCCTGCGGTTTTTGCAAATCCTTATGCATCAAGATCTCAGCACATATCTTCGCAAAAAATCGCTCAACTTAGGTAATACATAATGGGACAGACTTATAGTATAGTGTTATCAATTTATCAATTAGCACGCCGAAGGCGTACCATAACTTTAGGCACTTTAATATACTTTAGCTCACTTTAGGCACTTAATTAAACCTTATTTCTTCTTTCAGCAGGCAGCATGCAACCTTGTATTCAGGTGTGCCATCGCTTTTGTAGCTGAGATTTTCAGGCTGTACGAGCTTGTTCATAACACACCCTTCAGGTATGTTAAGATTAAAAAGATCGTTTTCATTCAGCTTGCCTGTGTTGACGAGCCTGTTGTCTTTAAAGATCATGCTGTGCAAAGGGAAGTCTTCGCAGATAGGGCATCTGTAAACCCTTCCGTTGGGGAAGATGAAATAATTTTCTGCCACAAGACCCGCGCATTCAAAGGTTTCTTCGCTGCTTAAAAAGACTTTTGGATATGAGACAGTTATGCCGCGCTTTGCGACTTTTTCAGCAACGTCGGGTATTATGCTTAACCATTCGGATCTGGAAACCTGTAGTTTTTCTTGATTTATTTGGGCCGGCTTGCCCCTGATGCCTATAACCTGTACGAAAAATCGTTCTATATTCAGATCATCCAGCAGGGGCACCATCATTTCAAGCTCGTGTATATTGGCGCTGCTTACCGTATAGATAAGACTTGTGCCAAACCCCATGGAAACGGCTTTTTTTATACCTTCTATGCATTTGTCATATGATCCTTCTCCTCTGATCATATTGTTTGTCTTTCTTGTTGCCCCATCGAGGCTGAAACTGAAATAGTCAACATCATCAGGCGAAACTTTTGAAAGTATGTCATTAAAGAGATATCCGTTTGTGTCAACAGTTATGGACTTGTAACCCATATTTTTTGCTTTTTTTATGGCAAAAGAAAGGTCGGGATGAATGGTAGGCTCTCCACCTAAAAAAATGACATTGGCAATATTGCTTTTTTTGGCAAAAGCGCCGAGCCATGCCTCTATTGTTGACAGAGGAAGGGTGTTTTCTCCATGTTGTTCCCTGTTTATATAACAGTGCCGGCAATTGAGATTACACTTCGTTAGAATATGAAAGAACACATTTGTGGAATTTTTTGAGAAGGAAACGGTTTTTTTCATTTAATCTTTTCTGCCAGAATTTCCAGTTGCTTTTTGGTTTCGACCAGTTCTTCGTTTGCTAATCGTAATCGGATTGATAGATATTCCGCAAATACTTTATACAATAAGAGCAGAAAATTTGCAGTTTCATCATCTGAAGGGAGCCTGTCGGTAGCAGCGGTGTTAACGGCAAGACATATTGTTTCCTCCTCTGCATAGACCGATGCCGACCTGCTTAACCTGTCCAGAATTCTCATTTCGCCGAAAATTTCACCGGTTTTACTTATTGTGCTGATAGTAACTCCATCTTTTTCTATTCGTATCTTGCCGGAAAGAATAAAGTAAAACCACGGGTCTATATCACCCTCTTTGATAATTATCTCTCCATTTTCGTATCGCCTTACCTTGCTTAGCCTGAGCATTTTGCCCAGATTCTTTGTCTCGAATTTTCTTAACGCAGGAATCGCGAAGAGCTGTTTTATGTTTTGAATACTATCTTTAAGATATTTTGATTCAATCATAATTATAGCCTCGAATAATTCAGAGTGACTACTCACGTAGTCAGCCTATCCACCTGAGTAGTTACTCCTGTTCTTGATTACCTGTTTCAATTGGTTCTGTTATAATGTCCTCAACGGATTCCTCAGCTTCAACCTCAACCGTAACCTCATCCATATTCATATCCTTGATCATTTCTTCCCGGGCTTCTATTTGTTTAAGAAGGTCGCTGATTACAAGTTTAGTAGTTTCCAGCTCTGCTTCGATCTTGATCCTGTCAGCCAGGGTTCGGAGCTTTTGGCTTTTCAGATCTGCCAGGGATTTGATGTTATCTTTATTTTCACCAAGACCCGACTTCATTATTGCTTCAACTTTTTGAATTTCTAATGTTATCTCAGCTTCTTTATAGTACTTTTTAGCAAAATCCACTTCGCTGTCTGAGTAATTTTCCTGATTAACGGCCAGCTTATTTTTAAGTTTTGCCAGATTTAGTTTTTCGCCGGATACTTTCATATCAAATTCAGCCTTGTAAACATCATCTTTCATGTCCGCAGGCACTTGAGTAATCAGTTCCCGGTATGCCGGCGATCCAAGTGAGGTTATTGATTTTTGTAAATTCCTGGTTGTTTCACACCCGATTGAAAATAAAAATACTATTAAAAGCGCCAAGTTGACATGCCAAAACCTTTTCATGATTTTCTCCTTTTCTTTTGTTGATAGGAAAACGATGGGATTGTAGTGTAATAGATTTAATATCACAAAAGGTCATGATGGTAAAGGTTGAAAAGCAGGTTAAAGAAATAACTAAGTTGAGCGATTTTTTGCTATGTGTAAAACTTTTCATAAAGTAGAATAAATTACACAGTAAATTAGGTGCTATTTTTTCTTGTGAATTTACAACTAATTGATATATTTTATATATATTTTAGCCACTTTTTTTGGTATAAATAATGCATACTTAAAATAACTAACTAAATAACACCTAAATCCTGCAAGTGTTGAGTTTCCCGCAGCCGCAGGGCGTGAAGCTGTAGTGAACCACTGCAAACGTTCTGCAATCCAGCTATAGCGGGACGGATGCGGTGAAATCGGCGCTTACGTTAGGTAAAACATAAAGTTGCCTGACTGTTTGTATAAAACCGGATGATATAGAAGGCATGAAAAAAGTAAACTAAATGATCATGAAATATCTTGAGTGGTAAACCATGAGTGATACATATATATTGGATAATGGCGGCAGACGTTTTGGCATTGAAAGAAGGAAATTTTCATACACAAATTATTTCCCTGAAAGAAGGTACTGCAAAGACAGGAGAATCGGAGTTGACAGGAGAAATGGTTGTGTTCACAGAGAAGGTATAGAGAGAAGATCTGTTTTTTAATTTATTTATATTATTTTGCAATGGTAATCAGACAGGCAGTGCCGGAGACGGTGCTGCTTTTTTTTGTTATACGCCCCCTTTTGCCCAATCTCGGTGTCAGGCTCAAATTTTAATCCTCACTCCTCGCAATGACCACTCGGAACAAGGGGTTTTCGGTCAGCCACGAATTAACACTTTAAACTCTGATAGTTTCTTGTTATATAAAGATATTGGTAACGACTCAGGTGGATAGGCTGAAGGTGGAAGGCTGAAGCATATCCACCTGAAGCGGATATATTTTTAAAAAGCTAAAATGTTACAATATTTGAAATTATTTTAACAAATATGAAATCAGCAAATGATATCCCAGTAGAACTGGCAGAAGAAGCAAAGAATAAGCTGGATTCCTTTATAGCCGCGGCGGAGAATGCAAAGGTCGAAATCAGGCATTATCCTGAAATATTTGCTGTTATGAAAAAGGTTTTTGCTTTCAGTGATTTTGTTGCCAGAAGCTGCATACGCAATCCACAGATGTTGGCTGATCTCATTATAAGCGGCGATATTAAAAGACGGTACGAAAAGGATGAATACAATAATAAGCTTAAAATCTTTCTTTCTGAGGCAAAAGAAAATAATAATATTTCCAGTACGCTGCGTCGTTTCAGACTTCGTGAGAAAGTAAGAATTGCCTGGAGGGATCTTGCCGGCTGGGCAGATCTTTTGGAAACCATGGCTGATCTTTCAAACTTTGCAGATGCATGTTTAGAAGAGGCTCTTTCAATTCTTTATAAATCTCTCTGTTCTGAATATGGCAATCCTACAGGAGCTGATGGCTCTCAAGAATATCTTGTGGTTTTTGGTATGGGTAAACTTGGAGCAAGTGAGCTTAACTTTTCTTCTGATATTGATTTGATTTTTGCATATACTGAAGCCGGGAGAACAAAAGGCAAATCAAAGTCGATCAGCAATGAAGAATTCTTTGTGCTCCTTTGCAGACGTCTTTTAAATGTAATTGGCACAACCACTCCGGATGGACTTGTTTTTCGTGTTGATATGCGGCTTCGGCCTTTTGGCGAAAGCGGGCCTTTGGTTATGAGTTTTGACAACATGGAAGATTATTATCAGAGACAGGGTAGGGAATGGGAACGTTATGCCTGGATAAAGGCAAGGGTGCTGGCCGGTGACAAAGAAGCAGGTAGAAGACTTTTGGGCAGACTTAAGCCTTTTGTTTTTCGCAGGTACCTTGATTTTGGAGTTTATGAATCTTTAAGGGATATGAAGCACAAAATATCTCTTGAAGTACGTCATAAGGGAATGGATGGGGATGTTAAGGTTGGTGCCGGAGGTATAAGAGAGATAGAATTTTTCGGACAGATATTTCAGCTTATACGTGGGGGAGTAGTGCCTGTTCTTCAGGAGCGTAGGATTTTGAATGTGTTAAAAATTCTTGCGAATAGAAAGTACATTCCACAGGATGTTTGCAATGATCTTACAGAGGCATATGAGTTTTTACGAAATACAGAGCACCGGCTTCAGGAATTTTCTGATCAGCAGACCCATAAAATTCCGTCAGATCCTGTCGGGAAAGCACGTCTTGCCGCATCAATGGGCTTTGATAAATGGGAATTTTTTGCTTTAGAGCTTAAACGGCACATGGGAAGTGTCCACTATCATTTTAATAAATTGCTTGCCACTGAAGATTTTGAGACAAAAGGCGAAAAAATTGATAATGAATTAAAAAATGTATGGCTTGATCTGATAGAAAACGACCATAGCAATAAAGTGCTTTTTAATACTGGATTTGACGGGCCGGATGAAGTATTGCGTTTGTTGGAACATTTTCGTAATGATCCGGAAACACGGTCTTTGAGCGATAAAGGGCGAAAACGGCTCGATAAGCTTATCCCGCTTGTGTTGAAGGAAGTCGGAAAATCCGAACAACCATATCTTGCTTTAAACCGTATAATCGATTTGATTAAAGTAATAGAAAGGCGAACCTGTTACATAGCTCTTCTTTTGGAGAATCCTGATGCTCTTGTTCATCTCGTTAGACTTTCAAATGCAAGTCCATGGATAGTTTCTTTTCTGGCGCTCCACCCTGTACTTCTGGATGAATTGCTTGATGCCCGCACTCTATATATACCACCTGAAAAATCTGATATTGTAAATGAGATAAGAAAAAAACTGAACCATATACCTGCTCAGGATCTTGAATATCAAATTGAAGAATTGTGTATTTTCAAACAGATCAATATATTGCGTGTCGCGGCAGCGGATGTTACAAATGCCCTTCCCCTTATGAGGGTCAGCGACCATCTTACCGACATCGCCGAGACAATAATTAATGAGGTTCTTGAACTTTCCTGGAATCATTTAATTAAAAAACATGGAAAGCCGGCCTGCCTTCTTGACGGAAAAACAAGCGAAAGGGGTTTTGTTGTTATAGCCTATGGCAAGCTGGGTGGTATTGAACTCGGTTATGGCGGCGATCTTGACCTGGTTTTTCTTCATGCAGGGACTAAAGGACAAACAAAAGGCGGAATACGTCCAATAGATAACGCTCAATTTTTTGCCCGCCTGGGGCAAAGAGTTATTCATGTTCTAACTGCGCATACTTCTGCAGGAAGCCTGTATGAAACAGATATGAGGTTGCGCCCAAGCGGAAGCTCCGGCTCTCTGGTTTGTCACATCGAAGCATTTAAAGAATATCAGGTTAAAAAAGCCTGGATGTGGGAACATCAGGCCCTCGTTAAGGCAAGAGCTGTAAGCGGAGATATTGATCTGGCGAGGTATTTTGAACAGATACGCAAGGAGGTGCTTACTCTTTCACGCAGCAAAACCAGGCTTCAGCAGGAGGTCAGGGAAATGCGGGAACGTATGCGCAAGGAGCTTTTAAGCCCGGAGCCAGGGTTTTTTGATCTCAAGCAGGACGAAGGAGGTATGGTTGATATTGAGTTTATAGTTCAGTATCTTGTACTTTTGAAATCCAGCGAATATAATGAACTTGCCGGATGGACAGACATTGTGCGCCTTTTGGAAACATTGATTGAGACAAAGATAGTGGACGATTCTACGGCGCGTTTCCTTAAGAAGGCCTATCTGGAATATAGAGCGTCCGCTCATATGCTCAGTCTTCAGGAAAAACCAGCTAAAGTACCTGATAGTGAATTTATTGATCTGCGTGAGAACGTAAAGAAAATCTGGAAGACTTTTGTTAAGATGAGCGATTAGCTCTTAGCTGTTGAGTGCCACGACATCGTAGACACTTAAAAGTGCCATGACATCGTGGACACTCTGTTTTTTCAACGTAGTTTATAGTTTATTTCGTCAACTTGGGATTTCCCCAAGAAGAGTTTCATCTTTTGTTCTTTGACATCGATAGTAGCTACCACGTATTCGTGTTTAAGTTCCGTGGAAACAGGGAAAATCTCGCCGAAAATATTAATCTTCATATCGCTACGAATGAAACGTACCAAGTGATATTTGCCGGTTGTCGGCTTATTTAACCGATGCTTGAGAATTTCAATATCATTCGGCGGGAATCGCAGCTTAACTTTCGATACGGAAAGGGCCTTCAGCGGTGTTTTGCCACCGATCTTACTATAGCGATATCTGCTGTTATGGCGCTGTTCAAACTCCAGCGAACCAACCTTCAGATCGTTTAGTGAGAACATCTCCTTTTTGCGTAGAAACATTTGCTGATAACGGTCATTGAAACTTTCGACCATTCCGTTTCTCCAAGGCTCGGACATCGGCACAAACCATGGTTCAACCCTGTTGTGCAAACACAGCCGGATGAGCGGTCCCATGCCGCGTGGATGTGTCGGGCTTCCAAAGAATGACATGGCGTTGTCTACTTGGACATGATTGGGAATCCCCATGCGTTTCCAGATAGCCCAAAAACCGTCTAAGATCGCTTGGCCTGACTTGCAACGGTCTGGATTCAAACCACATCGGACAGTTGCAGTATCGATAACATTCAGGCTGTAAAACCGGACTGGCCCTTTCAAATAGCATGGACCAACCAAGTCGGCTTGGTGAGTCTGGTTCGGAAACAGCGATGGTAAATTAGGATATGCTGTTCCCTTGGCTTTATATTTGCCGGTTCTACGATGAGTTAACTCGTTCCGATTTAGAATTCGGTTTATGGTTCTTATGGATGGAAGTGGCTCTATTCCCAAATCTTCCAACTCCCACTGGATTGCCTGAGCGCCGCAGAATAAATCCTGGTTGTAGAGGCTGAGACGAACCATCTTGACGACCTCTTCCACCTCTGTTGGCGTACGAACGGGATTAGATAGAGGGCGTCGAGACTGACTTTCACTCCAAGAATCATCGCCAGAGAGGGATCTCTCAATCCACTTATAAAGCCAAGCCTTGGACTTGCCAAGTGAGGCACAGATTGTATTAGGACTCTCTCCGTTCCTGAATCGTTGTACTGCCAGTAACCGTTGCTGTTTTATTTTGTTTTCCATGAACACCTCCTGGGTTAATAGGTGTCCATGAGCATGAACGTTATAGCTATTCGATTGTCAAAGAACTATTAATAAAAGTCTACGATGTCGTGGCACATCTCGTAGTCTACGATGTCGTGGCACTTACCAATTAATGCCTAACCAAACGCTTGAGCTAACGGGGAAACGCTGGTTCGCTCTCGTTAAATTGTTAGTCTGAGCTACAGCCCGTTGCCGTAGCTCAGCTTTATGTTGGAGGATTAAAAACTTAGATGCCAAACATTGACACATTGTTGTTCACTGAAACTGATGGAGCTTGTGCTTATTGCGGAATCAAGGACTTCCGAGTCTTGACAGCCCATCACATTGAGCAAATGGAACCAAAGGATGAGTCGTATGACAACAAAATTATCCTATGTCATAACTGTCATCACCTATACCACCAAGATAAAGGTCCATCAAAAGATGACATAGTTGCTATTAAAAAACGCCTGATTTCCAAAGTTGTGACACAGTACGGTATAAACGCGTTAAAAGAAAGCTACCGAAAGGGGTTTGTTGCTGCTGCACCATATTTGGTAAACCATCTCGTTGAGCTTGGTTTTCTGCGACAAACCGACGTGTTGAATTCAATTGTAACGCCTAATCATGAACAAGGTGCGGTCCAAGCTGCCGCATATGAACTAACAGATAAGGGGCGACAATTTTCTGAGAAATGGAGCTTTAAATAGGTAGAATGACCTCCAACAAGGCCATTCACCCAACTGGCAGGGTGATGCCGCTTAAAAATTTATCAGGTTTTTTATATTTATTCACTTTTTAAAAGGTCATCACTACCCTGCCAGTTGGTGATGGCTGGCGTTATATTCCAAAACACTTGGCAGCATTGTCTTCCCACTTCGCTTCCAATCTAT
>JAIVWD010000022.1:0-20269 GCA_049190315.1 Deltaproteobacteria bacterium
TAAAAATTTTTATCGTCATTCTCGCAGGCGGAAATCCAGTGCTTTTTCGGATTTTCTGGATTCCCGTTTTCACGGGAATGACGTTTGGTGCCAGAACTTATTGAGAAGTTACGTTTGGAAAACTTTTATTATACCATAGTTTCTTTAGTAGAATCGCCGATATGCCCTCTGAAAATTCTGATTCGGCGATATGATTCACCACCGTTGCGAATCCTGTCATAGCCCAAATATGTTTCCGGATGAAGCTTTGCCCATCTTTTCTGGGATTTCAAAACAAGATTAATCTCCAGATCTATACCCGTTGGTCGCAGGAGAGGAAATACCAGTGCTTTTAAACGGTTTTTGATTTCCCACGGCCAGGGAACTTTGGTGTCGGTGCTATCTTCTTCGCTGCAAAGGGTAATACACCTGCCATGTATCGGAACCTGGGATTTGCTGCCAAATGCTGTGTTGCTTCCAAGCGCGCTTTCCCCCAGACGGATCGGAACAGTCTGCATTTCGAGGCTTAAAAGAACCTTTTCCACCTTCACGCTGATCTCGGGAAAAACCGTCTGAAAGAGCCAATGCAAAGTATTGCAGGATTTAAGATCAAGCGCTTCAAGGTAACGCCGCTTGGTCAATTCCCAGGACAGAAAATAGAACCTGTTTATTTCAGGGTAAAGGTTGCAGATATAATTCCAGATCAAGTTATGATCAATGTATCCGATGAATTCGTCAAATTGACGACCGCCGGTAATAGAGCTGTCTATCTTCTTCCTGAAATAACTTGGCAGCGGAGACTGGGCACTTAAAAGACCTAAGTTTAATGTAATTACTACCTCGCGAACCGGCTCTTTCTTGAACTCAATACTTTGTATCAGACCTGTCTGTGAACAGATGCTGTTATGCCCTCTGAATCTGATTTCGTCCTTACGGTAATTTATTGACATCAAAAGCCGCAGTAGAGAGATGATATCAAACTCATGTATTTTATCTGATATCTTTTTTTCAAGGTTGTTCATACTTGCACTCTCACAAAAGTTCGATCTGTGCGGTTAGCTTTTAGCCATTAGCAGTTAGCTTTTGGATAAAACTGTTCAACATCCTCTTTACCTCATTGACCTGTTGATTAAGTTCTCTATATGTTTTTCATCCTGTATATAATTGAGATCGCAAGCGAGAAGCATCTGATATTCTCATTTTCACCCCTTTTCAATGCTAACGGCTAACCGCTAATGGCTAACCGCACAGGTTGCAAAAGTTCCTTATCGGCTGCGACCGGCAATCTCAAAAGCTTCCACCAGGTCCTCAATTCGGTCAAGGACCTCATAGATGGCCGGGCCAATGTCGTTCTTTTCCTTCTGCGCGGACGGTTCTTTTTCAGCCTCTGGAAACTTACGAACAATAAGCTCGTGGAGTTCTTGCAATAAAAAATTTAGAGCTGCAACATCATCACCTTGAAACCGATTATTTATAAGATTTTGAAGTCGATGAAAAAACTGCAAGGCATTTTGGTCTTCTACTTCTGAGGCTTCGACACCAACAGGTCTTTTGGCGCTTTCTTTGATTTGTTTCCAACGCGGGCGCAGGCGCTGCGGAGAAAAAAGGTCATCAATTTTATTTGCCACACCTTACACCTTTATTAAAACTAAGTTGAGCGATTAGCCTTTAGCGGTTAGCTATTAGTTTAATGATTACAGAATATTTTGTTATTACAATCTTTCACCCATTGGGTGCAATTTCTAATTAATGTAATATCTTGATTTTTCAAAGCTAAACGCTAATGGCTAACAGCTAATCGCTCAATTCGGTTCATGAGTATTCGCGGATCACATATAAGTCCCCAAAAGCAGAAACAAAAAGTATACGACTACAAGAACTCCGGCTGTCACCAAGTAGTTCCAATAAGGCGAGCCGAAAGGCCTGATACGGCCCATTTCTTCGGTCTCTGCGTGGGGAATGGGAAGTGCCTCCTGTTGAAGCCTTGCCTGTAGCTTTTTTAGATATCCGATTACCTTAACAGGATCACTCTCATAACGCCCACGGAATCCGTAACGCAGACAAAAATAATATACTTCATAAATAAAGACGGGCGTCTGGGGCTTGAGAAGAATATCATCCAGAATTTCGTAAAAAACCTCGCCGGCATTGTCAATTTGGAAGAGCTCTTTTTGCAGAAGCGGCCAGCTTGTCTGCATTGCCCGCAAAAAATTTGTCTGGATCAGCTCGTCAATCTGAGCCACGATAGGAAAGAGTACGAGGTAGGTGTCCCGCTCCGAATACTGCTCTTCAAGCGTAGCCCTCAGAAAATCAAGCTTAGTCCTGAGTTCCGCTCTAATTTTTACAATATCATCTGAGGTGCCGCCGCTAATATCTGAATCCGCTTGAGGAACTTCGACCCCTTGTTGTAGTAGGTCATCGCTGCCTGCATAAAGCGAATCTTCAGGAGTGTAGAGGCTTCTACCGCAGAGCTTTTCCATCTTAGTGTAAACCTCATGTATGGCTTCCCAATGTTTATTTTTCATTTCGTTTCCTTTCCTGCTTCACTGCCTGCAATCTCTTTACGAACTTCTATCTTTGCCCCTGAAATCCAGGCGTCAAGAATATTTTCCACATGTGCCAGGAAAATTTCCATCAAGGGTTCCAAGCTTGAATCATATTCCCGAAAACTCAGGATGTATCTATGTCTCAGCATGCCCGAAAAATCGATGCCCTGCTGCATGGCTTTTTCAACCCGCACATCAACCAAAAGCTCGCACAAACGCTGGAATGTAGCCTGCCTCATTATACCCATCGCCTGGAGTATATCTAATAATTCATGGCGATTTAAGGTTGCTCTGTTTGTAAGTGTTAAAAAATGCAGAAACCCGTCCATATTGTCCTGAAACAGGTCTTCGGCATGAGGGACAGGGTTTACCGGCAGCTCCCATTTCAAACCAATAGTGCTGCGGCTGAAGGGAGAAACCGTAAGTCTCTGCGAAATTGTTTCAGAAAACCACGGTTGAATCCAAAGCGCATCAATTGAAATGGTTCTTGGCTCCTGAAAGGCTTGTGGAAAGTGCAGGTTCAGATAGTGATGCTTCTTCCCCTGTGAGTCTCTCAGTTCCTCGGTTTCATAAGAAGGTGCTGCTCCGGAAAGTATGCCGGGTCTTACGGGGGACATACCTTCCTTGGTAATCTCGTATACACCCAGCAGGGAATGAAGCTCAAAACCGTTTTCAAGGTCGGTGTTACGAATGGCATAACGTTCCTGCATTCCGCTGCAGATAACCGGCTGAGCCATACCCTGCCTGATGTTGATTATCGGAGTAGCGAAAAGCTGAAATACATCTTTGTTTAGAACCAGATTGCGCGGCCAGTTGGAGTCAAGATCAAGGCAAATGCTAAAATTTGTCCAGTTGCGCAACGGCTTTGGAACCTGAATATTTAAAAAAAGCTCCTGCCATGGAAAATGGAAAAAGAGCCTCTCCTTTTGGAGCGGGTGACTAAAATCATCATCGTCCGATTCAATGCCATAGGACACGTTACAGGGAGTGCCGGATGTTGTTTCATATACTTTTTCATCAAAAACCACCGATGCCTGCTTAATATGATGCTTAAGATTGTAAAGTACGAGCTGTGAAGCTTCATAATTATTCAGATGATTGATGAAGATGCTGATTTTGCCGATTTCTTCGCTGCGTGCAAAGGCTGCCCTGAAGCGCAGAACCAATCTAAAGCCCTTGTCTGACAATAACAAATTACTGAACTCGGAAAGAGATATGGGTAAAATACGCAAATTGTTCAATGTCTGGAAGATTGCCGCACCCCCTGATTCCGGCGACACAGTAATTTCGGACCCCTTAGGAAAAAATAGAGCCTCTGAAATTTGCGCCGTTGGTATCGCCTGAAGGATAGCCATAGAGGGCAGAGGTGTCAGCAGATAGGGGAAAAACTGCTGGAAAATTCTGCGGCGTGTGGAAATTATATTGCGACAACCAGCAAGCCTTGTGCGGGCGGAAAAAAGAGCCATGGCCTCAATCAAGCGCCTTACATCAGGGTCTTCGCGATCCAGAGGGACACCCGGGTGCAAGGATGCATAGGCTATACGAAAATTTTCCAGTGCATCCATCTCTTCCAGGAATGCTTTGTATAAGTTTTCGTCAATTCGCATCGTTAAAAGTCGCCTTTGAGATATATACAGATTTCAAGTTGTTAACCCATCTTAAGCAGGCCTTTGATATTTACAATACTACCCTGGAGGGTCGCAGCTCCGCCAGTGACCAGGTCCATAAGTCCCTTTGCATCAAGCTTAATACTGGCCCCTTTTAACTCAGCGCTGCCTGAGCCTGAAAGAACCAGTGTACCTCCCTTTATCTCGGTTTTGGAAGTACTCTCAATTGTCGTATTCATGGCTTTATATTCTGCCGCGCTGTCAGCGGCAACGCCTATATTTTTTCCGCTCTTGATGTCAAAATTCTGCCCGCTTTCATGGAGAGTTTCTTTCGTGGACTTGCATGTTATGGTATCAGCATCCAGAGTAAAAGTTTTGCAGTTCATGGCAATGCTGTCTTGCTTCTGGGTAATCGTACTTGTTTCCTCCGGACCCTTGACGGTTGTTGTAATACTGGTACCGTCCATGACAATGGTCTGGGTAATCTGATCATCACCGTTCTCAACAGTCAGAAGAACTCCTTTTTTCTTATCAAGTTCTATGCGGCAAACAAGTGTTCCCATAAGTTAAACCGTTTACAGTTGTCAGTTATCAGTTATCAGTTTTATGTTTTGACCTAAGTTGAGCGATTAGCCTTTAGCGGTTAGCTATTAGTTTAATGATTACAGAATGTTTTGCTATTACAAACTTTCACCCATTGGGTGCAATTTCTAATTAATGTAATATCTTGATTTTTCAAAGCTAAACGCTAATGGCTAACAGCTAATCGCTCAATTTAGGTTTGATTAACCATGAACTGAACACTGACAACTGCACCCTGCCAACTGCCCACTCTTATTAGTTCAGATTATGTGCTTTCCTCTTTTGTCTCCAGAATAATAGTACCCTCGTGAAGCTGGATTTTTTCGGTATCTTTATCAAATGTACGCTTCATGTTGAACTGAGGTTTGTTATCTACATAAATGTGATTGATAGACGTCTTGCTTGAATCAGTCTTGCCTAATAACAAATGATTACCCTGGCTGTCCATTGGAAGACGGCCACCCGGCCGCCAGTCAAGAAAGCGCTCAATCCGTGCCGTATGGAAATCAAGTGCCACCAGAACTCTTTGTTCTTTATAGGCTGGGAAATAAAAGTGCCCTGGCGCAAAAAGGGGGTCAAACGGAACAACAACTTCCTTGTTGTCAAAGAGGGGAATTTTTACTTTGTACTGATCAAGTGCCGTCTGCGGATGTTCATACACTTGATAGGTTTCCTCTTCTTCATCGCCCTGCTCACTGACGATCTTTCCTTCTACATGAATCGGGTAGCAAGGTGTCTTGAACCTGGGCAGATTCAGAGCACCTTCGTCCTTAAGTTCCAACCGGGAACGCATATCGATATTGTAGCGGGAATATTCCATATTGTGATCAGCATCCGGTTCCTCGTCAACAGCCTGCGCCTGGAAAAAGATATCTCGCACGCGGTATTCCGTGTCGTGAGGAAAGATTTTATCGCTCCAGAGGCCGCCTTCCATCTTAACAAAAATACCGGGCCGATAGGTAATCCGGGGAAAACGGCAGTGGATCAGATGAAGCTCATGGCCTCTTGTTTTATGCTTCTTTGACTCCAGATTGAAAGCCTCCTCAAAATCAGAGGCAACCGGCAGACACAACAGGATATCGTGCCGCAAGCCTTTCTTTGACTGATCCAGGGATGTCTCTTTTTTTTGCGGATTTTCAGAAAATGCATTCAGAAGTCTGTCATTATAGCGGATGGCTGGTGGAAACGCTATGCTGTGTTCCGCTATTTCCAGCTTACTCATATTGATCGGCTGTCCAGTCAGGTCCTTAGCGCCGGAAAGGGTGTATTCGTTTTCTTTTAAGTCATAGCTGAAGACACCGTTATGAGATGCCGCATACCAGATAATAAAATCATAAAAGCCGGCCCCTTTTTCTCCCGGCTCTACGGAAAGTGTATTAATGGCAAACTTTTTATCTAATGCCTCCCAGTCATATTTCAGATTAACTCCTGTTGCCTTATTAGCCTCTATCAGATCTTTTACCGTCCCATCTACCAAAAGGTCACAGGGAAAATGCTGCCCCCACAATACCTGCGCGGAATCGGCAAAATCTATGCGGTAGTGACGATAAAGGACGGGATTGTCTTTCAGGTGTACATTTTCTATCGTGAGCTCTTTGAGCACAGCCTTGCCGGTTACAAACCCATGCAGTTCCAGTGACTCTATTTCAGCATCCTGCGGTTTGAAATGCGGCTCAACGTTCAGCGCAACCTCCATAAGATCGTGCTTGATGAAACGGGAAAAGAGCTTGTCTTCCCTTGTTTCCGACGATACCCAAAAACTCAGCATGGCCTTAAAACCGTAAGGCCGGATACCGATCCTAAGGGATTTTATATTGGCGCCGGGAATCTTGAAAACTTCTCCTTCAATACTAAGCTCCAATGCCATTTCTAAAGCATCGCTAAATATCTTAGACTTTGACTCTTTCATTAAGAATTCCTGATATAAAAGCCATTATAAACCGAATCGAACTCCATGACCAGAGACTGCTCTGTTTCTTTGACCCTGCATTCGATTTTAAAGGCTATACGGAAAGGGTCATCATTATCCTCAAGAGATATACTGACAAGCTGAAGCCTTGGCTCGTATTGCTCTATATTATAAGTAACTTCATCCATTATAGCTAAGGCTAAATGATCGCGAGAGCTGTATTCATTCATATCTCTTATACCATAGCCTTCCAGGAAACTGCCATAGCCCCTCTTTGTATTGAGCACATTGTTCAGATTTTCTATAATGCTCTGAAGGTCCTGATCGCTACGGCCTGGAGTTGAACTTCTACCAAATTTGTCAAAAAATACCATAAAGCATAGCCGTATTACCTACATTGAGCGATTAGCTGTTAGATGTCAGCGTTTAGCTTTGAAAAATCAAGGCATTACGTTAATTGGAAATTGCACCCAATGGGTGAAAGTTTATAATAGCAAAACATTCTGTAATCATTTAACTAATAGCTAACCGCTAAAGGCTAATCGCTCAACTTAGTTAATTATCCCATGCGCCAATAGATATAAAAGTCCGTATCCTTCAGGTCAGGTCTGTCATAAAAAGTCAATGTCATTTCATTCAGCGCATGGTCCCACTCTTCACCCTCCCTGATCAGATAGAATTCAACCTCTGCACCAAAGGAATGCTGAAAGGGGGGACGTACAACTTTTTTAAGCGGAATACCTTGCAGCGCCATCTTATGCACGAAAGGCAATCGGGCTTGCCCCGCCACCTTAAGGTTATCAATGGAAAGGCTGACCATTACCTGACTTTTCTGAACAAGAAAATATACATCTGTGGCCTGCCTGATTTCATCCGGCAACTTGACCTGGTAAATGTTGTCACTAAGCTTAAAAGGCAAGTATGGCGGACGGCTGCGCACTATCTGCATCTGTTCATTCAGGAGACTTATCATATCCTTAAGAGATGCAAGCTGATCATGATCGTAAGGTGCGGCAATATCTTCCGGAGTTGCGTTCCTGTAAAGACATACCTCAGTGTACAAAGTCTTTAATTCTTCGTAGAGAAAGTAGGGGTGCAGGTGGATCTGCGAACCAAGATTAGCCAGCAGCCTTTGAGCCTTAAAGACACTTTTAAGGCACTGTTTGACGCTGATTAAACCTTCTCCGCTTAAGTAGCTGGAAGCATCCAGGGAAAGATTATATTGAAAAAGCTCCAGCACCCCGGAAAGCTCATACATATCGATCTCCAAAAACGGCGATGCGCCCAGTTGCATCAGGGGGGGTATAAAGTCCCGCGAGATCTGCCAGGTGCCCTCAATGCTTTTTTTAAATTCAGCCAGCTTTAATGTTTCAATGGCATCGGGATAGTCCTGTTCCGAAGAAAGGGCCAGCCTGTAAAATATCCTGGCAATCTTTACTTCAGCATCATCTTCCCAGCCTTTCCTGGTATCATCGGCTGCAGGATTATCCTTAAGAACATGCAGATATACTGATACACTTACCATGCCGGGCACGTTCAGATTAAAAGGGGATACCGTGGCGTTTCCAGGAACATCGAGAAGAAGTCCGGATCCCATTACCAAAGTCATTTCCTGAATGGAAAGGACTCCCTCGTCTAAAAGGGTCTCATTTAATTTCAGCTTCCCGATTCCATAGAAAGGCAGACCTCGCATCTGGAACCGCAGCACCGTATCTGCCAGAATCGATTCCTCCTGAGCCAGTAAGTGCTCAGGCAGAAGAGTCTGACCCATTTCCCACCGAACTCGTGCAAGTTTATCATCCATCTTCAGGCAGCAACCTCCACACCCCATTTCTTGACGAACTTGTCGGTAACAGAAACTGCCAGATGAATTTGCATGTCAATATCCTGTGGCATAACACCCAGATTAAAATTGAAGTTTTTCGGAGAGACTATCTCCATGGACTGATCCATGTCTATTGACATACTGAGCTCTCCTCCTGATTTCTCGATAAGTCCTTTAAGGTCAGTGTCGTTGGCATGAAAACATTTATAATACTTTTTCTCTTTTGGATCATAGTCATATATATTGAATTTGAAAACAACCTCGGTATTGGCAAGGCTCTTGTGTGTAAGTGTCGTAATCTTTACTTTATTGGCATTGGAAACCTGACAACTAAACTGTACCGGATCCGCATAACCGCCATTCCAATAGATCCCCGATACAATACCAAAAACCTTTACCAGTTTCGAAGCGTCCTCCGGATCGCTAATGTTAAGGTCGGCATCAAAGTCAGTATCGCCGACTTTACATGAAACAATATGCCCTACAAGTATTTGTTCATCTTTTTGAAAATTAAAACCCTGGGAAACGCTGCAACTAAAGCTTGATTCAGCCATCTTAAATTCCTCCTGTTCAAATAATTTTGATTATGGTTTATCCATTTTGATTAGAGCCTGGCATCAAGCCTGAGCTCGACATCCATACCCTCAAACTGTATGTGAGGCAGGATTGATATACTGCAGTCATACCATCCTATCATTCCCTCCCGCTCAGTCACCTCTACTGATGCTGCTTTAAAGGGATAGAAGCGCAGCGTCAGGTCATCAGGGTCAACCACGGTAGTAACATACTGAAATATCCAGTTTTTAAGAGAATTTTTGATATATTCAGCATCAGCACTGCTGCCGATATTGTCACGCATGATTGATTTGACATAGTGGGCGATGCGGGTGATTGAAAAAGTATAGGAAAGGTTGGTAACCAGTTGTGCGTTTTCAGAATCTTTCGGGTCCTTGAACTTTTTGGGTTTTTTGAGCGATTGGCAACTAAAAAAGCAGGCATCGGCTGTGCCCTTGCGGTAAACCAGAGGCATAAAGCCGCAATTGGCAAATTCCAGTTCTCGATAGTCAGGAATCGACATCTCGACCGGAATTTTTATCTCTTCTTCGCCACGCACATTGAAAGTGTGCACGGGAAGTCCGCTAACCAGTCCGCCGCCTTTGGGACCACGCAGGTACTGGCACCAGCCTGACTGAGCAAAAGACTTCACCATATTCTGAGCAAAGAGAGATACAGCATTGCCCCAAACATAGTCCTCATCATTGTCACCCCGAATCTGTTCCTGAAACGGGATATCCTTGCAGGGATTGGTCTCCGGATCATAAGGAAGACGGGCAACATATCTGGGCAAAGCCAGTCCAATATAAGCTGCCTCCTCTGATTCGCGAAGTTTGTTCCAGGATCCGTATTTCGGATGGTTCAAGAGCCCCTCAAGATCTTTGATGGCGGCCAGTTCTTCCATGGAGTCGCATCCGAAGAATTTTGGCGAAACTGATCCTATGAAAGGCGCGTGGCTGGCTGCTGCGATTTTGCCCATGATTTTCAACCAGAACTCATCATGGGGGATGTGCTCAAATTCATGCAAACCGATAATGCTGCCGAATGGCCTCCCCCCGTACTGGTCGTATTCGCTGATATAGACCTTTTTAAAAAGGGCGCTGCCGGTAATATCAACGGCATTGGCCTCAAAGTCATCGAAGAGTTCCTCCTTGTCCACGTCAAGGATGTCGATCATGATATCAGCCTTAAAATTCGTATTTAAGATAAGGTCATTGAGGGACCGCCAGTTTGATTCCATTTTTTTGAAATTTTCATGGTGGATGATTTCGTTAATCTGATCATTCACTGCCTGATCGATGCGGGCAATCAGCTCGTAAATGCTGCCCTTGTCCAGACGACCAGCGGACTTATCAACATTCAGCAAAAGGATGGCCATACCTGAAAGAAAGCGGTCTTCCTCGCTGATATCCTCCCTTACGACCTGAAGATTGTCCTGAATCATGGGAACTGCTTCTTTCAACTCGGTGCTGAGACGCATGCTTGAAAGAAAGCGCTTGAGATCAAGCTCTTCTGTCTTTTCTTCGGTCTTTACTGCTTGTTTGGTTTCTTCAGCCATGGATATCTTGCCTCCTTAATAGAGTTTATTATCAAATTATATGAATGCGTTGATTGTTTACAAGAGATTGGTGCAGTTCCAGTAAAAAATCGCTCAATTTAGGTTGAAGGAAGCTTCATGCTTTCATAACCTTTAAGCTGTTCCATCATCTTGCCCAGAGCCTCTTCGTCGCTCATCAGTTCATTCAGGAGCTTACGAAAGTCTTTTCTGTTATCAACATTAGAAATGACTTCCTCCAAAAGCTTTTTCATCTGCAAAATTCCTCTAAGCTTGGGCACATGCTTGGCTACATGGTCAGGTGAAAAAGACCTCATGCTGTCGATGGGAATTTCAACATCCATATCCTCGGCCGTTTCCGGATCAATCTTGTTGGAGACGGCAAACTTTAAAGACATGCCCATGTCCTTCATTACCGCATCCGTGTTTGTACCGTCCAGGGTACGCAAGCGCCTCTCCTCCAGATCCAGCTTCCTGTCCTTGGAACTTCCCATAGAAAAATTACCTTCGACAAGCAGCCGCAAGGGCAGACTGACATCTTCGGGCTGACCACTGACTTCGGTTTTGTACCTGAGAGTAAGGCGGGATTTTGGTATTTCATCCTGAATTGCCATATGCTATCTCCTTTTCTTGTTTAAATTAACGCCCTTCGGGCGAGTTATTATGAGCTGTTAAGCTGTTAAGCTGTTAAGCTGTTGAGCTGTTGAGCTGTTGAGCTTATCAGCTTAATAGCTTAAATGAACTATGCGGCCTCAGTCTGAAGAACACATTCCCTCAAGCGTGTAATGCATTGAAAAACTTCTCCGCGCGATTTGCGGAAAAGCGCTCCTGATAAATACTGGCTGTGGCACCAGTCATGGTCAACCTCAGTATCTGATAAAAACCTCGGATATATGGGAAAAAACACTATTCTGTCCGGCTGAAACTCATTACCCATTTCTTCTGCAATTGTCCCGCGGATTTTAGATGTCAAAACCGTTTCATCAATGTCAGCCCTGCTGCCTTTAAAAACCAGCAGGACAATACGGGAGCCCCTTCCTGTGTCGGAAAGAGGAACATCGCTTATGGAACAGAATAAATGAGATCGGACCAAAACATTCCGGAGTATTTCATGAATCTCATCTACCGGGTATGATCTGCCCTCCCTGCTGCAAATGCTTGTTCCTGTAAAAACCCATTCCCCAGTGCTGCCGGCAATAAGACTGGTGGTCGATCTCTTTTCCTCATCTGGCGCACCAGGCGCGGAAAGACAAAACACACCGCTGTCTCCTGGAGCTTCGGAATCCCCTCCCGAGGGGTCGGCAAGCGACCATGCCCTGCCTGGCGCAGGTAATACATTCATATGAGCCATGCCTTTACGTCGTACAGAAAAAAAAGAGCACCCCCCAAGTGCGGCGTCACATTTCAGGTTAAAGGCATAAGCATTTTCAAGCTTAAGATCTCGAACAAATAGTTGCCACTGTTCCATGTCAGATGATTCGGCAGGGTTACGAAACCAGCATTCCCATACTTTACCAGCATCAACCCGGCTTTTCAGTAGTATGTCACGTACCCTTTTGCTCACGCCAAAAGCCTTGATGGACCGTCGAATCACAAGCCCCGGATCAACGGCTATATCCTCAGGCAATAAATGCAGGTAGGTAGCTCCACAAAAGAGGCCGGCCAAAAGTAAGGCCGGCTGGGTTTCCAGCAAGTGAAATCCAGGCGCAGCATAGACCTGACCAGGGCCAAGTCCCAGCCCGATGATACCATCGCTCAGCCCGCAAAGATAGGCTGCATCGCTTGTTATGTCCATGGGCAGCCATGGCTTATGGCTGCAAGGATCAAAGCAGCTAAAAACTGCCTGGCCTGATGGGTACACATAGAAACGCTCTATACCAGGCTGCGTATCCTCCCCTGCCCGGGCTTCCGTCAGCACCTTGTCACTCCATGCAGTTAGTAATGAAAAATACTGTTCATCAATAACGATATGGTCCGGCTTCAGCGCCTCAAGCCTCTTTTCCAGGAAAGCTTTTCCCTGTGGCGGCAGGAAGGAGATCTTTAATCCCGTCTTCAAGGCAGCCAACAGATCAACTACCAAGTCTAATCCCATAGGCCGGATTATGCAAAGGGATTCTTCCGGATGCAGCCCTAAGCGTGCCCACATGCTTGCCTTTGCAGAAGCCATGTCACCCAACCGGCTGTATGAAATCTCCCTGAAATCAGCAGTCAAATCATATAAGCATAGGGCCGGTGCGGTATTGTTTCGATTTCGGGTTATGATATCATGATAAAAATTATATTTGTTGAAAAGGACACTGGCACCCGAAATATCAAAGAACGAGTCATGTGCGCTTTTAAGTGCACGCCAAAAATCCTGCGTATTTCGATGGCCTTCTTCAAGCCATTCCAGCTTCCCGCAGGGTTGCTGCCCATCCAGGCGCAAATCATTTTCAATTAAGTCAGTATTTAAAACTTGTGACATAGAATGTTTTCTGTCAAAAAATTTTCAACAGCCATTTCCAGAATCCATTCTTTTCTTTCTTGTATTTCAGGCTGTTGTCTTGAATTATAATCTCATATTCCGGCTCAAGAGGTCTTTCAAACATAATCTTCCAGTTTTCTTCAGGCTTGGTGAACATGGCATAAATTCCAAGATCTGATTTACCGGGCACTTCGACCGTTATCTCTTTTTTGCTGCCCGGAAGCACCACATGCCAGGTCAGAAGACTTTCATCCGGTGAGTCGGTATAGACCAAATCGGCAATTTCATCGTAATCTTCTATCAGAAAATTCTTTTTGTTTACATCACGAATCACGATATATAACGGCTGTGCATTATTGGCACTCTTGTCAGCCTTAATACAAAAAGTAACTTTCTTCTGATGTAGAAATTTATTGCCTGCGCATCCACAGATGCTTGCCATAATCAAAAGCACAACCAGTATGCCTAACGTCCCTAATTTCATTCTTGAAAGAGAAATTTCTTTTATAATTTTACTCATAAGATTATTACCCTGATTAGCAAAGTAAGTAATAGTATTTTCAAAAAAACATAACACAAAACGAAAGGTTGCAGCTACCTTGGCAGTTTGAATATGGCCCAGGGATCGTTCTGTATGGCAAATTTAATTTCCAGTGTTCTGCTTTCGGGCTTCTTTCCAGGGCCCAGCATTGTCTTTAAAATACTTTTTTTCATTTCCGGAAAATCTACCAGCCATGTTAGAATATAAATCTCTCCAAACATTTTATCGTCACTGCCGATTAAAGCACTTATGGCAAAATCATCCTCTTCACCGAACTCTGAGTATTTATTAATCACGACTATGTCTTCGGCTTTCTGCAGAAGACGAAAAAAACTCCATCCGGTCCTGGAAATCTTTACTGCATTTTGAAATTTTGCAGTCGTATCCTTGGTTGCAAATTCGGTTACTACGGCAGCACTGCTTGCAGTTTGCCATTGGAACTTAAACTCCTTCCAGGATGGCTGCTGATTAAAACCAAAAATTGAGGCCCCTCCTGCATGCAAGTAAGAAAGTATGGCGATTGGCTCATTAATGACTGCCGGAGGTAGTGCAATAGGCTTGATCATAAATTTAAGCGGCAGTTCATCGCCTTTATTGTCCCACAGGCTGTCAGAAAGCCTGGCAACAGCGTTCACTGTCTGTAGCATATTCTCCGGAAGATTTGGAGCACCTATCGCATTTGTGCTCGCCCGCCACAGACCACCTCTTTCCACGCAAAACGGTGTCAGCAAAGCATTAAATGTTTTCCAGAAATGACCATGCGGATGCGTAGCTTGTTTTAGCTCCCTAATCGAAACATCTTTATTTGATGAGATATCGAATGGAAATTTATTATAAAGAGGGTTTATGTCGGTCTGTAAGATATCAGCCCATATCTTACCAATGCACACCTCAATTTCTTGCATTCCCAGAGAATAGGCCTGGTAGACCGGGGCTAAAAAAACATCCTGCCATTGCGACGAAATCCCTACACTTTTAAGCCACAATTTTATCAAATTCAGATAAGAATCCGGTTCGTCGCGAAAAATTGCGAAACTTATCCGTCCCAGCGGAGTCAACCGATTCTTAAAATCTTTAAACATCTCTTCTTTATCATCATCCAAGACAGGTTTCCGGTCTTGTATGTCAATTTGCATCTGTTCCAGCAATGCCTTGTATTTATTCAGCTCCGGGAATGTGCCTTTTTGTTCCTCTAATAAACGCTGAAAAAACTCAAACTCTCTTAGTCTCAAAGCTATGGATTGCAAATATTCGTTTTTGCCTGGATCAACCAGGGTATTGTCCCTGACAGAAAGCAGGACATCCATGAACTGGGATGAAGGCAAGGTAAGTTGAGTTAACACATAACGCAAAGCACCCTGTGATTTGGCCTCTATGTCAAAATCCATGTAGTAGTTCTTGTAGGACTCAGCATAACGACGCCCATAGGCTTCAACCTCTTTGGCCAGGAAATTTAAGAAATAACTTTTTTCCTTTTTTGGAATGGGTAGTTCTTTTATAAAAGCCGGCAATTCCATTAAGACCGGTTTGACTCTCTTTTCAAGTGCATCCTTCGTGAATCTGCCGTCAACTCTGGCATGGCCGATAAAAAGGAACCTGCCATCGTTGGATGGGTTTATTACGAGGTCTTCAAATTCTTTCTCTGCCGTGAAAAAAAGCAAGCCGTCATGCCTCTTGTTGCGTACGATAAAATCTCTTAAAAAGAAGGTAATCCTGCTGCGATTCAGCAGGTTGTTCCACTGCATGCCGCTGAACTTGAATTCCTCTCCCGCAAATAAGAAATGAAACAACGGGTCACTTTCACCCACAAGGCCCTTGAAATGAAGCATGACTTTGAGATTCTCATGCAGACCGCTAAGACTTAATCCATCTGTTACCTCTGGATAGTCAATGCCGGACACCTTTATAAATTCCAAAAAGTCTTTGACGGATTTTTGCCTGAGCTGGGACTCTTTCCGGGCAATAAGGTTTATATTGATGCCCAGCGGAGATTCCTTTGCCAGCAAATCCGAAACCTTTACAGAGAGATCATACCGTTCGAGTTCCCGTATAACCTGTAGAAATGAATCGGTCTCCTGCTGCAACTTATCGAATTCTCCCTTGGTAATGACAGGCTGCTGGTAGAATTTGCTGATTTTCAGGAAATAAACCATCCAGACATGAGGATCATCGGCAATGCTTTTTTTCTGGTGGTAGTAAAGGTTATCAATATTGAGCCGGATATCCTGGGAAGACTTATTATTATTCACATAATCCGAAATTAAAAGCCTCGGCAACCCGATACTTTCTGACCAATGCGTAACATTTTGCCGAATAAGCCGGCCAAGTTCGTTGTCCCTGGTTGCATAAATCAGAGCAAGTAGATAGAGAATCTTGTTTGGGGCATCTTCAATCTGTTGAACATATTGTTGTCTCAGGCTGTGGATTTCCTTTAAGGGTCCAGTCTGCACCTTGTCCCCCGAAGTTTTCCCCAGTGAGAACTTTTCCAGCTCGGGGAACAGATAAAATTTGCGGATATTTTCTATGCAGCGCTGGTTAATTTCCTGATTTATGTTAGGAAAAAAATTCGGCAAAAATGTCAAAAGGGGGTCTTTCCCCAGACTGTAAGTGAAGTCCATGAACAGCCGGTGCATATTCTCATCATAGTGAGCCGACGGCGACGCTTCAACAACCTCCATTTCTTGATATCTTTTATCGATCAACTGCTGCTCATATATAAAAGCTGAACTCAGATATACAAGACCTGCAATTCCTATAGCGGCGGCAGCAACCCTGTGCCTGAAGAGGGGATTAAATTGTTTTAGTTCTTTAGCGGTAACTGTAGTTGCAAAAGGATTCGAAACAGGGGTTTGTTTCTCTGACTGGAAAGCCAGACAAAGCTCAACCACTTCCGGCTCCGGAGACAACGGATCAGGACTTTGCAGAATTTTAATAAAAGCAGACAGGTCTTTGAAAAGTTTCGGGGTCTGGCGCATAAAAGCAATGGCTTTCAGATACTTATCAGCGGGAAGTGAAGTGAGAGCGCGGCTTAGATGGTCTTCATAAGGTTCCAGACATTTCGTAAGATTTTTTAGATCCTCTTTTGAACTGAACTCAAGTTTTAAAGGAATATTGTTCTTGGTGAGAAACTGGGAAAATTCGAGGAATCCCTCAAGCTGATCCATATGTGTCAGCACAAGACGCACCTTAACCGGCTTTTTACGAATTCGTGCAAGCAGATTAATTTTCCCTCTGATCATCTGTGCCTGTTGTTTCAAATATGCCGGTTCATCAGTCTGAAGCGAAACGCCGTTCAGGACAATTACAACTGTTGGGTCTTTCCGCCTGAAAAGGGGTTTCCAGAGTTTGAGCAGAGCCAGGCGGGCATTTTTCGATATATCTTTTAGCAAAGTGGCCGGTATTTCCTGTACCAGAACCTTTGATCCCAAATAGATCCTTAGTAGCGGACTTGCGGTATAGCTGGAATAAAACTGGCGCGCATGCCCTTGCCAGTCCGTATAGTTATCAATCAGGGAACTTTTTCCTGAACCACTTTCTCCGAAAACCACAAAGTGCTGATAAATCATTATGAGCCGTCGGAATTCCCAGGGGATCTCGCGCAGGAATTCTTTCCATACCTTAACAAGACTCGAGATAGGAAGGCCTTTGGGAGCCTCCTTTTTTTTCGGTTCTTCCGGTTTGGGAGCTTTTTTTGCACTGCGACGCTTCTTGAATAAATAGACCAGCAAACCAACAAGGAGCAACACGGCCAGGACAGCCAAAAAATAAGGCCAGTTATCCCATGTGAAGAAGCCGTTGGCCTGAACGGGCACCGTACTCTTTGACGCTGGAATTAACTTCCTTAAAGCATTCATTCTTTTTCTTCCCCTTCATCCTGATCTTTTATGGTAGTTGGTTCCTCAGGGATATCTTCAGTTCCGATTACAATTTCATCACCCGATGCAGAAACATATACCACATCGCCGGTCTGGATTTTGCCAGCGATAATGTCTTCGGCCAGGGGATCCTGTAAACGCGTTTGTATCACCCGGTTAAGCGGCCTAGCACCCATAAGGGGATTAAAGCCGAGTTTGGCCAGGAGGGTTTTTGCACCGTCCTTTACCTGAAGCTTTATATCTTTTTCCTGGAGAAGTTTATTAAGGCGATTAAGCTGTATTTCGGCAATCGGCTTCATCCCTTCAAGGGTAAGCTGCTTAAAGACCAGAATATCGTCAAGGCGATTCAAAAATTCCGGGCGGAAGTAAGATCGGACAGCCGCCATAATGCCTGCGTTCATCTCCTGGATCTCTTCCTCTGTCTCGGCAGGCTGAATACTCTCAGAGCCGAGATTTGATGTCATGAGCACCACGGTGTTTGTAAAATTCACGGTCTGTCCATGACTGTCTGTCAGACGTCCGTCGTCAAGCAGTTGTAAAAAAAGATTGAATACATCCGCATGTCCCTTTTCCACCTCGTCAAACAGAATTACGCTGTATGGCTTGCGGCGAACGCTGTTAGTCAGCACACCGCCCTCTTCATAACCAACATATCCCGGAGGCGCTCCAATAAGACGAGCCACGGAATGCTTTTCCATAAACTCGCTCATGTCAATGCGAACAAGAGCACTCTCATCGTCAAACATGAATTCAGCCAAGGCTTTGGAAACCTCTGTCTTCCCAACACCGGTTGGACCAAGCATAAGGAAGGACGCTATGGGACGGTTCGGATTCTGCACACCGGCTCGTGACCGTCTGATCGCCTTTGATATGACTGTAAGCACATCATCCTGACCCACGACCCGTTTTCTTAGATATGCTTCTAAATTAAGCAGCTTATCTCTTTCCGAGCCCATCATCTTTGAAACAGGAATTCCAGTCAGACGTGAAACTGTATTGGCAATATCATCTTCAGTGATCCTCTGCTGCAGAAAGCCTTTGTCCGAAATATCTATATCGGCATATTCTTCAAGGGTTCTTTCGCATTCGGGTATTATCTTGTATTGAAGTTCAGCCACCCTCGAAAAATCCTCTTCCCGGACTTTCTGTTCCATCTCGCGTTTGGCTTCCTCCAGCGCTTTCTTTGCCTCCTGGACCTCGGATAGTGCCTTCTTTTCTTTTTCCCATTTTTCAGTAAGCTGAGCACTTTTTTCTTTCAGTTCTTCCATTTCCTGTCTCAGATGGCGAAGGCGTTCTTCAGTTTGGCTGTCTGTTTCGTTTTTCAAAGCCCTGATTTCGATTTCCAGTTCAACAATTCTGCGGTCGATCTTATCTATTTCTTCCGGCTTGGAAGAAAGACCAATACGTATGGATGCCGAAGTCTGGTCAATCAGATCAACGGCCTTGTCCGGCAGAAAGCGGTCCATGATATATCGTTTGGAAAGTTTGGCCGCGGCTACAAGTGAAGCATCCAGAAGCTGAACGCCGTGATGCACCTCGTATTTTTCCTTTACTCCTCGAAGAATGGATATGGTTTCTTCAATACTCGGCTCTTCAATCATGACGACCTGGAAACGACGCATCAAGGCGGCATCCTTTTCAATATGTTTTCTGTATTCCTCCAGGGTTGTTGCGCCGATGCATCGAATTTCGCCACGGGAAAGAGCCGGTTTAATGAGGTTGGCTGCATCCATGGTACCCTCGGAGCCACCGGCACCGACGAGCATATGAATTTCATCGATAAAAAGGATAACATTGCCGGCATCAGCGACTTCTTCCAGTAAGCGTTTAAAGCGCTCCTCAAATTCTCCGCGGAATTTGGCGCCGGCAATCAGTTGTCCCATGTCAAGGGAAAGAATAGCCGTAGGTTTAAGATCATCCGGCACATCACCATTGACAATGCGCTGGGCCAGGCCTTCAACAATAGCGGTCTTGCCAACACCTGGTTCTCCAATGATTATGGGATTGTTTTTTAAACGCCGGCTTAGGACCTGTATGGCAAGCCTTATTTCCTCCTCCCTTCCGATTATAGGGTCAAGTTCACCTTGCCGAGCGCGTTCCGTAAGATCCAGGGTGTACCTTGCAAGGTATTCAAAATCACCTGTGCCGCCTTCTCCCGCAGAAAAACGGCTCCTTGGGGGCTGCTTCAAAAGAGTCTCAAGCTCCTCCCTGTTTGTGCCTGCATCTGAAAAGGCTTCGAAAATTTCCTCCGTTTTAAGCATGCCCAGCAGGATATGGTTAATGCCTATATATTTTTCTCCTGTACTGACAGAGGCTTCCTCTGCAAGGATAAAGAGCCTTTCCAAATCGCGATTTATTGGGGTCTGTTGACTGTCGGTCTTGGCTTTTGGCTGTGTAAGCAGTTTGCCGTCCACCCTTGCTCCAAGGGCTTCAAGATCGATTTTAGTCTGGGATAGATAGGTTTGCGTCAGATGGGCCTTAGGTTCCAGCATGACCGATAGCATATGCCAGGGAGTAACATACTCATGGTCTTTTTTTACAGCCAGTCGGCATGCGCCTTCTATAACATCCTGAGCTTTTACCGAAAACTTTTCAATAATCATAATATTCTCTTTCCAACTAAACCAAGATGTTCGAGATTAATCTTCTTCTATAACGGTTACATAAAATAACCAGCACATATCTTTCAGATTTTATTAATAATTTTGTAACTACCCAGGTGGATAGGCTGAAGGCTGAAGGCTGAAGACTGTTAGGAAAAAGCGCATTTTGAAGCCATGTTTGGTGCAAGAATCAGATGTTTCCGCTAAAGTACGGCAATCGTGCTCTTC
>JAIVWD010000023.1:0-20238 GCA_049190315.1 Deltaproteobacteria bacterium
CGTTTTCATACAGACAGAATAAAAAATTTCCGCTATTACCTGTGAAGCCAGCGGAGGGACTCGAACCCCCGACCCACTGATTACAAATCAGTAGCTCTACCAGCTGAGCTACGCTGGCATATAAAAATCTTGTATAGTTAATTCAAACTATTACAATATAATTTTTAAAATCAGCATGTTTTAACCTAAATTGAGCGATTTTTTACTCGATCTGCATCAAGATCTCGGCACATTTCTTCACAAAAAATCGCTCAACTCAAGTTTAATAAAAAGAATATAATTAACTGTCTCTTTTATAAATATCAAATTCTATTATTAGGCACAATTTACAATTAAGCCATGTTATGATTAAATATTAAACCCTTTTCTGGTAATATCGTCTTTTTTCTTTTGATTTCAAGCCTAATTATTCTAAATCTTCTGTGCAGAGATAAAAATATTGAAAACACCTGCCTCAAATAAGCATCCAGCTTCATCTGACGCAAAAAAATTGATGGCAACTCGCCTAAAAATAAAGCTCGCCGCCGCAAGCGAACGGGGTATTGAAAAATCGTAATAAGGGCTAAAATTTTCAACATATTTATCTTTACGAAAATCAATCAATTAACTAAATATAAAACCTTGACAAAGATATATATTATTGTGTAATCGAACAAAAAATCAAAAAACACTTTTTCTAAATCAATTTCGAACTATAGCTGGATTTTAATTTACAGAGATTTATTCAACAAAATTTGTCAAAAAATTCCAACTTACGCAACTTTTTTTAAAATCAATCAGCTTTTTTGAGATTACTTTGAGATTATAAATATAGAAGAATAGAATAAATAGATAAACAAAAGATATATATTCAAAGTAATTTCAGCATATTATTAAATTTACAGAAGTAAGTATGTGCACATTTTTGGCATAAAAGTTGCTTTTAATGAAAAAATGTTTTATAAAAATTGTCGATGAAATTTAACTGGTCCCAAAGAGGATTTTAAAAAGCTCATTTAAGGAATCTAAATTGATAAATTCACGCATAATTTTTATATCAGCCTTAATACTATTTTTAATGTGCGGATGCGTCCAAAGATTGCAGAAGACTTCTGTTCATCAGCATAACAATTTTGATTTATCTGAATTAAAAAGTCCTCCTGACACAAATCCAACCAATAAATCTGCTCTCATTAATCTTGCCAAAACCGATCATAGCAAATCAGAGGTTAAAAGCGATGAATATACAGCAACTAATTCAGGAAGGATAAAAATACAGTCTGTTCTTGATGAAGCTCTCGACTACTGTCAGGCAGCCCAGGATTTCTGGCAAAAGGGAGAGCTTGAAAATGCTCTTGAGGCTCTTGATCAGGCCTATTCTTTAATTTTGAACGTTGATACTGATGACGATCCAAATCTAATACAGCAGAAAGAAGACCTGCGTTTTATGATTTCAAAACGCATCCTGGAAATCTATGCATCCCGCAATATAGTGGTAAATGGAAACCATAACGCCATCCCAATTGTGTTAAATAAATATATCAAGGCTGAAATAGATCTTTTTACCAAAGGTGGAGAAAAAAACTTTTTTATCAGATCTTACAAACGTTCAGGCCGATATCGCCCATTTATAGTATCGGAACTTAAAAAAGCCGGTCTTCCTGTTGAGCTGTCATGGCTTCCTCTTATCGAAAGTGGATTTAATGTGGTTGCGCTTTCAAAAGCCAGAGCTCTCGGACTCTGGCAGTTTATTCCCTCAACCGGCTACAAGTTCGGCCTTAAACGTGATATATTCATTGATGAAAGGATTGATCCTGTCAAGTCAACAAAAGCCGCTATAGCATACCTGAAAGAACTGCATAACATCTTTGGCGACTGGAACACAGTTCTTGCGTCGTATAATTGCGGAGAAGGAAGGGTGCTTCGTGTAATACGGGGTCAGAATATAAACTACCTTGACGATTTCTGGGATCTATATCAAAGGCTTCCGCGGGAAACCGCAAGATATGTCCCCAGGTTCCTTGCAACTCTACATATAGTCAAAAATCTGGAAAAATACGGTCTCAATTCAATAAACTTAGATTCTCCATTAGAATATGAAACTATATCTGTGTCAAAACAGGCACATCTCAAAGACATAGCAAAAAATATAGGAACTTCTGAAAAAATACTGAAAGAACTTAATCCGGAACTGCGATACAAGATATTGCCCTCTGATCAATATTCTCTGAGAGTTCCCCCTGGCAAACGTGAAGTACTGCTTTCAAAGCTGGGTGAGATAGCGATCTGTTCTCCACCCAGAAGCACAAGAATTGTGTACCACAAGGTAAAGCCTGGAGAAACCCTTTCAAGTATAGCGTGGCGCTACCGTACAAGTGTCAAAAGCGTTTCACGGGCAAACAACTTACGTAAAAACAATTTAATCATAGCAGGTAAAAAACTTAAAATTCCACAAAAGGGAGCAGTATCCCGGGCTCGTGAGCCCAGATATAAACATACATCAAAATATATCGTAAAACGTGGTGACTCTTTGTGGATTATAGCGAGGCGTTTTGATACTACGACAAAAAAACTTCAGAAACTGAACAACCTTTTAAATACGAATCTTCATATTGGACAGGTGCTAAAAATACCCGGACAAAAGGAAAGCCCGGCACCGGCAACAAAAGAAAGTTTAAGAACATATCTGGTAAAACGCGGAGATAGCCCCTTCAGGATAGCAAAAAACCATAACGTGCCCCTCGAGCGCTTTTTACGCACAAATAATCTAACACCCAGAAGCAAAATATATCCGGGGCAAAAAGTATATGTTGAATAACTATATGTCCCCGTAGCTCAGTCACATTACCCCATTACACTACATTGCAGCCTTCCTCATCACATTATAATATTTTTTCACAGTATTAACCATCCAATAATACCAAACAAAATCCTGTAAAACAGTATAACAAACCGTCATCGTTGAGGTTATAGGGGTTTTTAGGCTTACGACCTGTAAACTGCGGAATAAAACCTTACTTGTTTTTTCCTTGGCAGGACGGTATGAATGATAAAGGACAGTGCTTTTATGATTTGTATTTAAAAAAACTATGTTCGACTGAAAAAAATATGATATCATGAAAACACAATCTTTTTGATACCAAATTAATATATTTGGATACTGGCAAGTAATCGTCAGGTTTGGCAGCCAAAAGAATTTTCAATATCTGTGTTTCCGAATAATATTCCATTAAACCTTCCCAACCTCAACCAGCATTCTCCCCATACCACCTGTCAAATGCGAAAAGGAAAGTCTCGATAAAAAGGACTCCGCTTTACAATTTAAGTAGTTCGGGAACACGGTTCGATTAGGCATGGAAAAATTCTTGCAAAGATGCTAAAATTAATTTAAGACACTTTCACGATTTCAGAAGAACCGCCATTAGAAATATGGTCCGCTCTGGAGTCCCCGAACGTGTAGCCATGATGATTTCAGGACATAAGACGAGATCAGTCTTTGACCGATATAATATTGTAAATGACACTGACCTCAAACTTGCTGCCAAACAGCAAGATAATTACCTAAAATCCGTCGCGGGCACAATTTCGGGCAAAGATAAAAAAGACGAGTCCGCTGGTGATAAAATGTAAAATAGCTGACTGTTTGAGTATCTTAGTGAGCCTTGAGAAAAAACAGCGCATAAGAAAATTTATCTTTAAGACATATGATCTATCGCTTAACCGATACGTATTAAAAGGATTGGCCACTGTTTTTTCTTTAGGCTCACTTAGATGCGAGTTTCAGATATTCTTACATTTTATTATCAGCGGGCGAGTCTTGTATCATACAATTTACCCGGATTTACTGAGAAGTTACAATTGTGAAGCCTAACAAATTGTTTTTCTTACTAAATGTCCCCGTAGCTCAGTGGATAGAGCATTGGATTCCTAATCCATGTGCCGCAAGTTCGATCCTTGCCGGGGGCACCACTTATTTCAAAGGGTTAGCCAATTATGGTTAGCCCTTTTTTGTTTTTTGTGAAAATTTTTCACGGTTCGCCTATCACAATCACAGAGGTGGATTTTTTACCAACGGTATTGAATTACACACTATAAAATCTAAAATTATTGTTTGAACAATAGCCCGTTTAAAGGTAATATATTACCAGGACCTCTTTACCGTAGAAAGGAACCATCGTTTCAGCGGCGGCCGTTGGTGAAAGGGAGCACTGGGTGTGAATTATGAAAACCTATTTTGAATGTATTCCATGCCTTCTCCGACAGACTCTTGAGGCTGCCAGGCTTACAACTGATGATGAGACGATCCACGAGCAAGTCATCCGTAAGGTATTGCGCGCGGCAAGCGAGATGAATCTGCGAGAATCCCCCCCGCTTATGGCTCAACGTATCCACCGCCTGATTCGTCAGATGACAGGTGACAACGACCCGTACCGTGACATCAAGGATCGTTTCAACCATTTCGCTTTAGAGCTTTATCCAGAGCTTAAAGAGCGGATCAAGCGGTCTCGCGAGCCATTGGATACGGCAATTCGCCTGGCAATTGCGGGTAACATCATCGATTCCGGTGTAAATCATCATATAAACGAGACTCTGGTTCACAATGCAATTGAGCATGCATTGACAGCGCCGCTTGCAGGAGATCCGGAGCAATTTCGCGAAGCGGTATCGGAGGCGAAAGATATTCTCTATCTGGCGGACAACGCCGGGGAAATTGTTTTTGACCGCTTGCTCATCGAGCAAATGCCGCTCGAAAAAATAACCCTTGCAGTAAAAGGGAGTCCGGTCATTAACGATGCTTGCCTTGCTGACGCCCGGGCGACAGGCATAGCTGATCTTGTTGAAGTTATTGATAACGGTTCTGACGCCCCTGGGACCATCCTGGCTGAATGTTCAGAAAAATTTAAACGGCGGTTTGAAAACGCTGATCTGATCATAGCCAAGGGGCAGGGAAACTACGAAACACTCAGCGATGTTAAAAAAGACATCTTTTTTGTGCTCAAGGCAAAGTGTCCGGTCATCGCTCACCACATCGGCTGTGAAAAGGGAAGTCTGGTCTTCCTCAGAAGCGCCAGGGGCAAGGACTATGGTGGAAAAAGGTGATCGTTTGTGAAGAATTCAGAAATACATACTGACGACAGGAAGAACAATACTCTTACCAAAGAAGCCAAACAGATTGAGCGGGTAGCTCTTTATGCGTTACTCATTAACTTTGTGCTCACAGGAATCAAAGGCGTACTCGCATATTTTTCGGGCAGCCTGGCCGTTGCCGCAAGTGCGATCGACTCTGCAACTGATTCTATCGCTTCTCTCACCATATTAGGCGGCCTAAAATTATCGACCCGCAAAAGTCCCACGTTTCCGTATGGATTGTACAAGATTGAAAATGTAATCTCGGTGATTATGGCGATGTTCATCTTTTTTGCAGGATACGAAATCGTTCGTAGCATCCTCTCACCAGGTGCGGAACCGCCAACTATTACGCTGGGGCTCATCGGCTGGTTATCAGCGGGAATATTGATCACGTTTTTGTTTGGACAGTATGCGCTAACCATAGGCAAACGAACTAAATCCCCTACCCTGATTGCCGAGGGCCGCCATCGTCAGGTTGATGTATTATCTTCACTGGTAGTGCTGTTGGCAGTGGGACTTCACTATTTTGGATTGAATATAGATTTTTTTGGAATAACCATAGATCACATTGCAGCAGGACTGGTACTTATTTTTATCGGCTATGCCGGATGGCAGATACTTTCCGATGGGATGCGCGTGCTCCTCGATGCCTCCCTTGACCCTGAAACGCTGGACCAGATACGAAAGATTATCGAGTCGCAGCCAATGGTAACAGAAATTCGACGGCTGGCCGGCCGGAACGCGGGCCGTTACCGCTTTCTGGAAACAGAGGTGGTTTTGCGTACCGGCAATCTGGAAAAAGCCCATGCAATCAGTCAACATATCGAAGCGGACATCAGAAAACAGATGCCTCTGGTAGAGCGGGTGGTGATTCACTATGAGCCCCAGGTGCGTGAATATCTGCGTATTGCAGTACCTCTTGCAGATACTGAGGGTCACGTCAGTGCTCATTTTGGAGAAGCGCCATACTTTGCCATGCTGCTCTTGCGTTTGGCTGACGGAAACATTGAACGGCAGGAGGTAGTAACCAATCCGCATACTAAGGTCCCTAAGGCCAAAGGAATTCGCGTGGCCGAGTGGCTGGTTGAGCATAAAGTTGACGTGGTGGTGGTAAAAGAGGATTTACATAAAAAAGGGCCGGCATACGTTTTCGCTGATGCCGGAGTAGAATTGCAAGTATCTGCGGCCGGCCGGTTGAGTGAAGTGATTGACTTCTTTAGGGCTTTATCAAATTCCTGAACTTGCTTGCGGCATCAAGGGTAAGGCTGAGAAGCGCCGGAATCAAAAACATCGTAAAAATTGTTGAAACAAGAAGGCCTCCGAGCACCACGCTTCCCAGCCCACGGTAAAACTCGGAGCCCGCGCCAGGGGATACCACCAGGGGAAACATTGCAAATACCGTAGTAATACTGCTCATGTATATCGGCCTGATACGAGTACGCACAGAGTCTGTAATTGCCTCACGAGGGGCCATCTTTGCTTCACGAATATTATTCAGGGTTTGATGTACAATAAGGATAGCATTATTTACTACTATACCGACCAGTATTACAAAACCCAGCATAGTAATAATGTCAAGGGCCTGATAGGTGATAAAAAGATTTACCAGAAATATCCCGACAAATCCGCCGGCTGCGGCCAGGGGTACGCTGAACATGATGATAAGGGGATAGAAAAAATTTTCAAACAAGGCGGACATGAGCAGGTAGCTTATAACTATTGCCAAGATAAAGTTCCACATAAGGGCCTGTCTTGTTTTTGTCAGGTCATCTGCCGTACCACCAAGCTCAATACTATAGAGGCTGGAAAGGTTGCTGCTCTGACGTATCGGGTCAACTACCTTTTCACTAACAATATCCATTGCAGTCTCTAAAGGCATTTCCCTTGGTGGAATAACCATTATCGTTATTGAGCGTTGTGAGTCTATGTGATTAATCTGGGTAGGCCCCTCTTCCAGACTTATATCAGCCAGAGAGCCCAAAGTAACTCTCTCTCCAGTGGGGGTAATTACCGGCAAACCGGCAAAATCCTGAGTCCGCTCAATCTTATTCTCTTCACATTTTACTATTAGATCTATTTCATCTCCGTAAAGACGGTAATTACTGGCTTTAACTCCATCCACCAATGCATCTAAAGTTAAGCCAAGATCATAAGTTGTCATTCCAACACGAGATAACCTGTCCCGGTTCGGAACAACTTGTATTTCAGGATTCCCAAGATCAAGACCTGGTATTGGCCTTATCTGGGCACCAGGGATTACCTGGGCGACACCACCAAATATCTGTTTCCCCAGGTTTATTAGTTGAGATAGATCCGGGCCTTTTATCTGTATTTCAACAGATCTGCCCTCGCCTATTCCGCGGGAAAAAAGGCCGGGCTGCTGAACAATCGCAATCATGCCCGGAATTTTTCCAAGTACATTGTATACGTATGGAAGAAGTTCTCTTGTCCTCTCCTGAATCTTTGAAACAATCCCCATAAATACCTGCTGCCCCCATGCAACATAGAAAAAAACTTTTACCGGAGGGAGATTAAGTTTTTCTGCTGCTTCACTTTTTCCGTTATGTTCAATTAATGGAAGAATATCTGCCTCTACTGCTTCTGCTATATTTTCAAGCTCACCTAAATTATATCCCGGTGGCGGCAGAAGAATACCGAACAAAATTTCCCGGTTACCCTCAGGCAGGTATTCTGTCTTTGGAACTAATGCCCAGGCAAAACCTATGGATAAAGACACCATAATAACGATTACGGCTATACGAGCTGTTACACGGCCACACATCCAGTAAACAAACCTTGTTATAGCCTCAGCAAATCCATGAGCCAGGCTGAAAATAGCCCATTGCCTGTTTTTTGCCGGAGATTTTTGCTTAACTTCTCCCAATATTCTTGCGGAAAGCATAGGAATGACTGTTATGGAAATAATCAGACTCAAAATAACGGCACTGCTGATAGCTATGGCAATGTCACGGAAAAGCTGACCTGCCTCCTCCTGAACAAATATAATAGGAAGAAAAACCGCAACCGTAGTCAAAGTACTGGCCAGAACAGCCCCCCACACCTCAACTGTGCCATCATATGCGGCCTTTAAACGAGACTTGCCCATTTCCATGTGACGGAATATATTTTCAAAAACAACAATGGAGTTATCAACTATCATCCCAACGGCAAAGCTTAAACCAGCCAGGCTGACCACATTAATATTCCGTCCAAAAAGAGTCATAATAAGAAAAGTTCCTATTACGCTCATCGGAATAGCAACAGCAATTATAATGGTGCTGGCAAAATTACGTAAAAACAACAGAAGAACCGTGATCGCAAGCGCGCCACCCAAATAAATATTATTTTTTACAAGGTCGATAGCGCTGTAAATGTAGTTGGTCTCATCATAGGCCTGTTCCAGCTTAAGACCTCTTTCCTTTAATATGCCGTTATTTAAATCCTTGAGAGTATCCCTCAATCTTTCCATAACAACCAGGACATTGGAACCCGGTTCTCGAACTGCATTCAAGACAATGGTTGAAACTCCTTCCTGTCTCACGACCAGATCCATGTCTTCATAACCAAGTTCAACCCTGGCAACATCTCCAACGGTTATAGGTATGCTGTTTACCCTTTTTATTATAACCTTGGAAACATCTTCAACAGACTCATATTCACCTACTGTTCTCGCAATATAACGACGTTTACCTTCATCGAAATTCCCGGCGCTTATATTTTTATTTTCTATATCGAGCGCTCTCGTCAGCTCTGGAATAGTTATTTTGCGCGCGGCAAGAGCTTCCAGATCAACTATGACCTGGAGCTCCCTCTCCAGCCCTCCATAAATGTTTGAAGACGCTACCCCGGAAATCCTTTCGATGCGAGGCTTTATATGGTCATCTATAAAATCGTATTCCTGTTTTAATACTCCTTTATATCCCTCAAGAGAGCGTAATATTATCCAGGCTATTGCCTGTTCATGCCTGCCGCCGGATTTTATAACCGGCTTCTCCACATTGTCAGGATATTCCTTTACCTGTTCAAGTTTGTTGGATACCCTGAGCAGAGCCTCATCCGTATCTGTTCCAATCTCGAACATCAGATTAATATAAGCCTGCCCATCAAGGCTTTCACTGTTCATCTCCTCAAGCCCCTCAAGATTCTTGAGCTCTTCCTCCTGAGCATCTATAATTTCACGTTCAACTTCTAAAGGGCTTGCACCACGCCATATGGTTTCGACAGATATTTCGGGCAGATCTACATTGGGGGTAAGTTGAATCGGAATTCTGAAAAGCGAAATAAAACCAAAGAGTATAAGCAGTATTGCTCCTACAGTAACGGTAACAGGTTTTTTTATGGAAGTTTCAACCAGTTTCATTGGGTATTAGTCATTGGATTGAATATTGTCGATTGAATATTGAATATTTATGGAATCGCTTCGCTCTGTTTCTTTTTAAACATTGACAGAATTCCTTCAATCTTCAATTTAGTCATTAGTCTGCTGCTTACTGTTTACTACTTACTGCCTACTACTCGTTACTATACTTTGAACCGTGAACCGTGAACCTGAGCAGTTACTATTTTTCCAACACTAACACAGTCTGACCTGGCATGAGACGTTCATTTCCCCTTATAACAACCTTATCGCCAGGCTTCAATTCCCCTTTGACAGCTACATTTCCATCATAATAGCCGACAATTTCTACATTTACAGACTTAACCTTATTATCCGATAATAAAAAAACCAGTCTGCTGTTTCCTGCGGTAACTACTGCATCCTTTGGTATAAGCAAAGCGCTCTGTGTGCCGGTAAGATTAAAGGTAATTATTGCCTCCATCCCGCTCTTTATCTTATAGCCTGGGTTATCAAGATTTATCCTTACCGGAAAAGTTCTGGCATTTCTATCTCCATAAGGAAGTACTGCGTATATTCTGCCGGAAAAAAAATTATTTGATAAACTCTTTATCATCACCATGACTTCGCTTTGGAGGGAAAGCATAACTACATAACGTTCAGGCACATCAACTGTTATACGAATTTGTTCCAGATCAACCAGCCTTACTACAGGTCCTCCATTATCTATCCACTCGCCGACCTGGGTGTATTCCTCGGCAATAAAACCCGAAAAAGGCGCAAAGACTTCTTTTTGTTCAATCTCATATTCAAGACGATCAACTTCCGCCTCTTTTTGTAAAAATTCCTGCAAAAGGGCATTATGATTATAAAGCGCTTCATCATATTGCCTCGCAGCTATACTGTCTGTCTCTTTAAGTTTGCTGAATCTTGACAGCTCCTTTTCAGCATTTTTAAGATTTGCTCTTATTCTCTCTCGTACAGCAATAGCGCCCTTCAGCCGAAGTTTTAGCTCAGTTGATCTCAACCTGACAAGCAGCGCATCTTTTTTTACAAAGTCACCCTCTTTTACAGGATAATACTCCACAACGCCTGACACTTCCGCAGCCACAGTACTGCGGGCAATCGCTTCTGTAGTACCCACCAGAGACAACTGGTTTGAAACCATGTTTTTCTCAACTATTGCAACCCGAACAGGGGCAGGCGGCGGCCCCTGCTGTTTGCTTATATCGCTGCCTGATGAAATTGAATATGTGAAAATAATTATAAAGACTATAATTAACAAACATCTTATATAAGATAACTTTAAATCTTTAATCAGCATTAATTACCTCATTTAGAAACGGAGCCATATAAATACATTGATAAACTAAATTGAGCAATTTTTTACTCGACCTGTACCAATCTCTTGCGCATCAAGATCTTAGCACATTTCTTCGCAAAAAATCGCTCAACTCAGGTATTATTGACTTGTCTGTTTAATTATTTAATATTATATTGTTAAATCTTTAAAATCAATCATATTTAATATAAAAAACAGTGACTACTCAGGGGGATAGTCTGAAGGCTGAAGGCTTTTAGGGAAAAGACTCATAAAACCCAAGGATAGCATAGCTATTCAAGTATACTGTCCATAAATACGGATTCTGCCGTTGGGGGATATCAGTATCCTTCAGTCTTCAGCCTTCAGGCTAACAACCTGAGCAGTTAGCAGTTACGAAAAGGATTTATATATGAAAATAGCGGTAAGCGGAAAAGGGGGTGTAGGAAAAACGACATTTGCTGCTCTTCTTATACGTATTCTGGATGAAGAAGGAAAACATGTCCTGGCAATAGATGCGGATCCTGATGCAAACCTTGCAGCAGCTATAGGCATTGATGATTCTGATAAGATAGCTGCTATTTCTGAAATGAAGGAACTTATTTATGAAAGGACAAAAGCAAAGCCAGGGGGAATGGGCGGCTTTTTTAAGCTTAATCCCAAAGTTGACGACCTCCCCGACAGCTTATCCGTAAAATTAAACAACATTAAGCTAATACGAATGGGAGGTATTAAAAAGGGCGGTTCCGGATGTATATGCCCTGAGAGCACACTTCTTAAGGCACTTATAACACATATTGTTCTTCAAAGGAATGAGGTTGTGGTAATGGATATGGAGGCAGGAATCGAACATTTAGGAAGAGCTACCGCCGGGGCGGTAGACAAACTTATTATAGTGGTAGAACCAGGGCGTCGAAGTATCGATACTGCAGAACGTATTAAAAAGCTGGCATCAGAAATCGGGCTTACTAATATTAAGGTTGTTGGAAACAAGATACGCAACGATAAAGATGAAGAATTTCTAAAAAAACATCTTCCTGATTTCGAATTTATAGCTTTCCTGCCATATGATAACGCTTTAATTGAAGCAGACCTTAATGGAATATCGCCATTTAATATAGATTCGCCCGCAAAAAAAATTGTTAAAGAAATGGTAGCCGGTCACGGCTTGAAGCTTGAAATTGGAAAGTAGAAATCGGCGAGAGATTAAATTGGAAATTGGGAAGAACTGTACAAAAGCATGAATGCCAAATTTCTAATTTCAATGTTCCGTGAACGCCTACAAGAAATAATAATCAGGTTACCTTTTTGAAACAAACTGGTTACACATGAGCTTCAGGTGTGATCAGGTTTAAAAAATTGTTCATCAAATTTGTCTTGATTTTTTATAAAAAAATTGTAGATTAAAAAATATTTATAATATATACGACTATTTCATGGGATTATTCTTCTTTTTTGCAACTTCTCAAAAAGTTCGGCGAAAGATAAAAAAGACGAGTCCGCTGGTGATAAAATGTAAGAGAGCTGACTGTTTGAGAAATTACTCTTTTTAGAAAATGAATAAACTTAAACTTATAATAAGGTATTGCAACCATAGCTCAAGAAGAATTCCAGGTCTTTGGATCATTCTCGCACTTTGCATCTCTCTGTTCGGCTTACGGCTCTCTATCCAATGCGCTGCCGCAGGGCAAAAGACCGACGTCACGCATGAATCTGCATCCACTGATCCATCGAAGCAATCCGGCTCAGATGGCGGAGCAGATCAAGCCGGGCCTAAAAAAATCACCTGCATTTCCATTATCTGGGAAGATTATCGGGGCAAGAAGTTATCTTATCCGTCTAAGTTGTTCGTCGATTCTGTAATGAAGGAGATCTATGTTACAGATTCCGGAAATGGCAGAATATTGGTATATACCCACGATTTTTACCCGCTCCTTTGTATTGACGAATCAGATGGCATCGAATCCCCTATAGGACTGGCCGTTGATCCGGAGGGATATCTTTTTGTTGCCCAGTCATCCTGGTCAAAACAGAAGAAAGCAAGGATATCGGTATTAAGCCCTTCATTAAAGTGGAAGAAAGATATTTTTTTTGAGGGGGTTGAAGGCTCGGACAATTTTAACCCAAAAAACATTGCCATAAGCAAGGCCGGCCGGCTTTACGTGACCGGCAGCAATTTTTGCGGTGTGGTGGTTTTGAATAAGGCCGGAACGTTTTCCCATCTCCTGAGCCCTGTTGACAGCCTGGGAAAAGGCGAAGAACAAAAAGCCACGATATGCGATGTGGAGATAGACAGCTCCGGCAAAATATACCTTTTGAGTGAAGACATGGGTCGTGTTTATGTCTATGATGACAAGGAGAATTTCTTGTTTAAGTTCGGTACAAAAGGTGGAAGCTCCGGCAAGTTGAGCCGTCCCAGGGGATTGGCTGTGGATGACCTCAGCAAAAGGATCTATCTGATCGACTACATGCGCCATACTGCAAATGCCTATTCAGAAGACGGGCGTTTTTTGTTTGAGTTTGGCGGCAGAGGCTGGGGAAAAGGATGGTTTCAGTACCCGTGCGATATCGTCGTGGATACCTCTGGAAATGTGCTGATCGCGGACACTTTTAACCAGCGCGTGCAGGTCCTTAAAATAGAAGAGCTTTAACCTAAGTTTAATCCAGGAAATGTCATGAGTAAATGAGGATGTCATGAGTAAAATAATTGTGGCAAAACCCTTGAAATTTCGTTTGATGATGGTCGTACTGGCCGCGGTTTTTATCCCGGCGTCGGCGTGCATTTTCGAACCCACCTCGATGGACCTCCAGTTAGCCAATAAAGGGCAGGTCTTTTTCTATCTTTCGTGTCCCCAGAAACCTACATTTGATATCTCCTTTTCTATCTCGGGCATGAGCTTTATGAACAAGGGGGGAGAGTGGATCGATGTGGCTGTGGATAAGCGCATTCATTCTGCCGGGCTCGCGCAGAATCAGATCAAATTGCGTGAATTTTATCTGCCTGCCGGAAAATATGAACGGATAAGATGGACTATCTCTTATGCAAAACTGAAAAAGGATGGAAAAATCTTCCACCTGGCCCTCCCCCAGCCAGGTGAAAACCACTTCTTTGATATGGAGTTTTCTGTGTTTGCCGGGGAGAGTTTCGCCCTTTTTGCAGACTGGTATCCGGAAGAGTCTGTTTTTGATAAATATCTTTTCAGGCCAAAGATGACCTTGCGGAAACAGGGCATAGAGATTAAAAATATTTTACTCTATGTCACGAACTCAGACTCTGACTGCGTTACCGTTATAGACAGACAGCAGGACAGGGTAGTGGCAACCATTGCGGTAGATCGATCGCCTATGGGAATTGTGGCAAGCCCGGATGGGGACAAGCTATATGTAGCCAATTCCGGCTCTAACAACATTTCGATTATCGATACCGCTTTAAACAGGGTAATCAACAAAATTGCCAATTTTGGATATAGCCCTGCTGAACTCGCCCTGTCCGAAGATGGCCTGACACTCTACGCAACTAACCCGAATTCAGACAATATCTCTGTTATAGATACTCTTTCCAATATAGTAACCGGATGGATATATGTGGGAAACAACCCTGCAGACATCGTAGTCGATCAAGACAGACGCAAGGTCTATGTGGCAAACAAAGCGTCAAATTCCGTGTCGATTGTCAACGTGAACACCAGCGCTGTGGAAGATACCGTAACAGTCGGTTTTAATCCCACCGGCGTGGCCATTCACCAGGACAAGCTATATGTGACCAATACAGGTTCAAACAGTATCTCTGTGATAGACATCCCGTCGTATTCGGTTACAAAGACGATATCTCTGAGTCAAAAACCCATGTGGCTTGTGTCCGGCCTGTCCGACCGGATCTACGTATCCGGCGCCGACAACGAAGTTTCCTTCATATATCCCTCCATGGACATGACTACCAGGAATATATCGGTTGGTGACCTCCCTTCACAGATGGCCGTCGATTCATTGAGAAGAAAACTTTATGTGGTCAATACCATGTCAGAGGATATATCCGTCATAGACCTTGCAACAAAACGACTGAAAACAGTCATTCAGGTAGGGAGAAGGCCGCATGGAATTGCTCTGATTGAGGAGTAAGGGCTCTACGAGCCGGAGGTAGGTACTCTTAAATAATTACTGTAACGGTAAAACCTTTTTATGGTACCACTGATAGAGGTGGTGGTTTAAGCCGATTAATTAACGAATTAACGAATCTATGAAATTGAAATTCTGGATTGTTGTTTTTTTGCTGACACTGGTCTGCTTTCGGGGAGTCTGTACTGGAGATAATATCAGTGGCTCGGCCGACCTTACTTATCGCTCAACCGAAACAAAAACCGGTGAAGAAGAGGAAAGCGCCTGGAGTTTTACCCAAAACTATAATCTTCAGGTAAACAAGGACTTCAATCCTAAAGTCAACTTTGCCGCTAATCTTGGCATTAATATAAACGAGACAAACGATACCAAAACAACGCTGCTGACACCGGATATAAGGCTCAATCTAAGGAACGAATATTTTAATGCTGATACGGGCTATCGGATCACTGAAAAAGGCCTTGATGTCTTAACCATGATTTCAGATGAAGACCGCTTTACGACCGAATCGTGGAATGTAAATTTCTCCACAAGGTCCGAAAAATATCCCAAAGTGCAACTCCGTTACAATGAAGACCTAAACTACGACCATCTGGCAGTACGCGAGACAGACAGCAAAACCACTAATTTTTTCGGAACCGCTGACTATACATATCGATTTTTGAATTTTAACTACGAGTACAGAAACAATGTTTCGGACGATTACGTTACAGAAGCCATCACAGAGACCGATACCCATTATGGAAGAGTCGATTTCAGAAAGTCATTTTGGAAAAACAGGATCTCAACATCAGGAAGCTATTCGATCACAAACACAAAGACGGAAACCAAAACAGGGGGGCAGGAGGTCAAAGTTGCTGAAGAAAATACAGCGAATGACGGATTGTACGTGCAAGATACTACACCGGATTTATCAACCATGGTCTCTACGCCTCTCCTGGTTGATGACGGAAAAACCGCAAGCGCAGGTATAAACATTGGCGGCTTTGGCAACACGTATCAGAACATAGGCCTTGATCTAAACTCTCCCGAGGATGTAGAGCTGATCTATCTCTATACCACCGGCGGATCGTCTGATAAGGACCTTTTTACTTGGGCTATATATTATACCAGTGACATCAATTCGACCTGGACAGAGATATTGAGTCCCATTAACAAGGAATATGACACGATCAAAGAACGATTTGAGATCTCTTTTACCGCAACAACAGCCAGATACTTTAAAATAGTAAACACCGCAAACGATAATGTCAACAACCTCTACGTCACAGAAATCGAGGCATACAGCTACAAGACCTATGCTGCTTTTACCACCACCGAGACCGAACAAATCACACAAACCACGCAGGCCAATATTAGATATAAGCCCATGGATTGGCTCTCTTTTACGTATGATTTTACACAGGACGAGCGGGAGACCAAGCCGGATCAGGAAGAGTCGGAAAAAACCAAGCGCTATGCCCACAGCATGAACTGCCGTGTGGAAAGAGAGCTTCACAAGTATATTACGGCTTGGGCACAGTATGGAAGGCGGATGGAATATGATTCTGAGGCAGAGGCGGAGGATAAGATAACCGATACCTATCTGCTGCACTTTCTTTTTTCTCCCCTTACAACCCTTAATACCGATCTTTCTTTGAATCACACGGTATCAAAAGAAGACGGCGAAACCGAGTCAAAGAGCTCATCCGCTTTGCTTCAGATATCAGCAAAACTCCGTGAGGGAGCGGATCTGAATGTGGATGCAAACATCACCCGTTCGGAAAATCTTGTCAGTCAGTCCGAAACAACCACCAAGTCTATTAGCTCAGATCTGCGTCTTGAACTCACCCGAATGTTGACAGCCGAAATTGAGTATGATACAAATTGGACGGAAACACAAAAGCCGGAGCCGGACGGTGATACAACGGGCCGAACCTCCAACGCCAGGATCATATTTTACTGGCGGCCCTCTCACGATTTTTACTTCAGAGGCTCCTATGATATTGACAGGGATGAAAACTCAGGGGAGGAAACCACTCAGCAGCAATATAACATGAACTGGTTGATGACCGAAAAGATGCAGCTTGACATGGGGTATACCTTAAACAGAAATAACAGTGTCAGCTCAACTTATGCTGCTAATCTTTCCTGGAATTTGAGCCGGGTCTTTACACTAAGGTTCAACTATGACTGGAGCCGCCAGAAAGAAGAAATGACTGAAACAACACAGACTTTTACCACGAATCTTTCAGCAAGGTTTTAACCTACGGTTGAGCGATTTTTTGCGAAGAAATGTGCCAGGATCTTGATGCAAGTCGAGTAAAAAATCACTCAATTTAGTTTTAAAGAAGGGATCAGGTTATTCGCCTGACACCGGCACGAAGTGACACGAATTGAAGCATCAGCAGCTAACCTTTAGCGCTATTTGGGCAAAAGGGGACGTTTTGCAAAGGTCTCGAATAGTTATGAATGGAGAACAGATGAATAATATAAGTTGGATCAAGCAAACAATACTTTTACTTGCGGTATTGCCGATTTTTTACAATTGTGGCGGGCCTATGAGTTATATCCACCCTACGGCAGATCTTACATATATTAAAACAGTAGCCATTGTGCCTTTGAAAAACCTGACTCAGGAAAGAGGTGCGGAAGGTAAGTTAAGGAATGTCGTGCTTGCAGAGGTGTTAAGGCGGGGCGTATTCGATGTTGTTGAATTCGGAGAGGTAGATAAGGTCCTGAGGGAAGAGGGAGTTAAGGAAACAGAAAGCGTCATCAGCAAAAGCGTTGCCGAAAGGGCCGGAAAGCGGCTGAACATCCAGGCCTTTATTGTAGGGACGGTTGAAGAATACGGTATGGCGCAGGCAGGAAGCAGTTCTTATCCGGAAGTCGCTGCCTCTTTAAAGCTGATAGATGCAAAATCCTATAAAATCCTCTGGGAGGCGACATACAGTGTAAAAGGAGCAACCATTCTGGATCAGCTCTTCGGTATCGGCAAAAAGAGCCGTAGCGACCTTTGCAGAAAGTTGGTTGGGGAGATGTTTGATACCCTGTTTGGGGGATAGAGGAATTATTGATTGTCGTTTGAACTTAGGTGATAACATTTTTTGTTCATCCAGGCATTTTGCGGTCGAGGTTTCGATTTCGTGAAAAAACATCTGTTCATCGTAGCAGCTATTTTAGTTTTTTCGCTCCATGGATTGTCAGGTCGTATTTTTGGTGCTGATGATGTGGTAAAAATAAACAAAATAGCCCTGATGCCTTTCAACACATTTACCGTCGAAGACATGTCCATTGATATGACACGTTTTATATCGGATTGTCTCATAAAGAATGAATTTGAGGTTATTTCTCAGGATATCCTGGAAAATTTCCTTGTCAAAAGAAGAATCCGTAGAACGGAATTCCTGGACAAACCGGCTATCAGAGAAATGGGCGCTGATTTAAAGGCGACTGTCTTGATGCTCGGGTCTGTTGATCTCCTTGAAGATGGTGAAAATCCACAGATAGCCATGAATGCCCAGATGATCAATTGTTTTGACAGCTCTGTTGTCTGGGCAAACTCTATTTCACGCACTGGTGACGACTTTGCCACATTTCTCGGCATAGGCAGGATAACTTCTTTGATGAAGTTGATAGAAATCACAGTAGGGGAACTCTTAAGCGACTTGCCCTCTACTGTTAACGTTATCGTCGATATGGGCAGCTCCTCCATAACCCCCATTGAAATCAGCTATGCAGGTTTTTTTCCTGATGTGTTAAGAGGTGGCGAGACAACAAGCATCTCAATAGAGGTCAAAGAGATCACCAAAAAGCTGCGAGATATCAGGGCATTTGTCCTTGATAGCGAGATTGACCTTAAAACCAAGGACGGAAGATGGTATACCGGAACTATTTCGGCTCCAGACATTGATGGAGTCTATTCGCTGAAGATTTACGTATCGGACCGATGGAACAGGCTTTTTAGTGTAAACTCCGCAGCCAGACTGACTGTCCACAACAGCCCACCTGAAGTCACTCTTTTGTTTCAGAAAAGACTTATATCTCCCAATAATGACGGCATCAATGACTATATTCAATTCTTCCCCGAACTCCTGAAAGCAATCACATTAGAAAGCTGGCGGGTTGAGATTACAGATAAAGACGGCAACATCGTGAGATCTGAAGACGGTTTCGGCATGCTGCCCACAGATTTTTTCTGGAGGGGTGAGAACAATAAATACGCTACAGTTAAAGATGGAACATATTTCTGTCGATTCTTTGTTAAAGACAAGGCAGGCAACCGGACGTCTACAGAAAAGGAGAAGCTCGTGGTCGACAAAACTCCGCCGGAGGCTACCGTTGTTCTTGCCGTGGAAAATGAAGAAAGCCTTACCCTGTCGCTAAAAACCAAAGATATAAGCAAAATAGCCGACTGGAAAGTCATTGTTTACGACAGAACAGGCGCTGAAGCAGGAAAGTTTGAGGGCAAGGGGAATATCCCGGCAACCATTGTCTGTCCGGTAAAAGAAAAATCAAAAGAAGACCTGAGCCCGGAAGAAGAGGGTGTGCTCACCTATTCGCTTGAAGTGAGAGATATAGCGGGAAACCGCTTGCAAATAGAAAGACAACCCTTAAAATGCCCTGAGTCTAAAGTAACTGAGCCTGAGAAAAAAAAGGATGAGTGGGTTGAGGATTTTTGAGTTGATGAGCCTGACAAAAAAGTTTATTTTTCTGCTTGTTATCTTGGAATTTATCTCGGCTTGTTCATCGGCTACCACCCCATATGCCTATGTCCGAAAAAACCATGATCAGCCAGGGGTTAAAAAAGTAGCGATTTTTTCTTTTCACAACAACACAACGATCGCCGAAGCGAATAAAATTGTAACAGGGGCCTTTGTCGCAAGCCTGGTTAAAATGAGAAAGTTTAAGGTGGAATTTCCGGGTAACATCAAGAGCTTTCTTGTCAGCGAACGAATTATTGTGAGAACCGGCGTTGACCTCAATACTATCAAGCTTATGGGAAGAAGATTGGGGGTGGATGCCGTAATCATGGGCAGGATAGAAGAATTCGTGGGGGTGGAGGAAAAGAAAAGGGGCGTTATTCCGGTGGTTTCCATCAGTTCGAGGATGGTGGACGTCCGAACAGGGAAGATTTTGTGGATGGCGCAACATAGAAGAACCGGCGACGACTATATAAAAGTTCTTGATTTCGGCAAGGTCAGGTCGGTGGGCGAGTTGACCAAAAAAGTGGTTCTGGAGATGATTGAGACGATGCCATGATAGTAACTACTCAGGTGGAAAGGCTGAAGGCTGAAGGCTGAAGGCTGAAGGCTGAAGGCTGAAGGCTGAAGGCTGAAGGCTGAAGGCTGAAGGCTGAAGGTGTTAGAAAAAAGCG
>JAIVWD010000024.1:0-19650 GCA_049190315.1 Deltaproteobacteria bacterium
TCTGTTCAGACTGCGGTGAGGCATATATGAAAAGTCATGTCGCCGGCAAGGTTGAAACGCTGCTTGACCGCATCGAAGACCTGCACTCTGAAGTATCAATTATTTATTACGAGGCAGCATAAAATACGGGGCAAGAAATTCCCGGTATCCGTCCGCCCTTATAGCTTGTCGGGAAGAACTTTTCCCCTCAATTCCATAATCAATACATGAAGAAAATATCTGACATCCCTAAGTTAGACCGTCCCCGTGAAAAACTGCAAAAGAAAGGAGCGGAAGCGCTATCTGATCTTGAACTGATGGCTATTCTTGTTGGGAAAGGAACTGAAGGGCATGACGTTATGTCCGTAGCGAAAGGCATTTTGAAGATATTGGATTCGGGTGATGAAAAGCCAAATCTTAAAGAGCTGCAGAAAGTTGAAGGGGTAGGTCCGGCCAAGGCAACGCTGATAGCTGCTGCTCTTGAATTTGCCCGTCGCCGCATTCGTCCGGAAGGGTTAAAGATATCTTTTCCTGCTGATGTGCTTCCGCTGATTCAGCATTTTGCCGACCGAAAACAGGAGCATTTTATCTGTGTTTCAGTTAATGGCGCTAATGAAGTTATTACCAGCCGGGTTGTTTCAGTTGGTCTTGTCAATAAAACACAGGTTCATCCCAGAGAGGTCTTTGCCGATCCGATTACCGACCGTGCATCAGCCATCATTGTAGCCCACAACCATCCATCAGGTGGTTTAAACCCAAGCAAAGAAGATATTGAAATTACTAAACAGTTAAAATCCGCCGGTGAAACATTGGGAATCAAACTTCTGGATCACATAATTTTCAATCATAAAGGCTATTACAGCTTTTTGGACCATATGGAAATATGAAAAAAAGAGAGTTGGTCTCAACGTTTGAGATGAAAAGAATCCCGAACATGAAACAGTAGTTGGTAATCGTGAATAGGGTCCAGCCGGCAGAGAAGATATTGATAAACTGCTCATGAATAAACTGCCGGAGATCTTAACAGAGGGGCAGAAAAAGGCAAAAATACATAACTTGATTTCTGAGCTTTCAGGCTCCTTATGCGTGATTCGTAATATCGGGTCACGAAGGTATCCTAAGTGGGTGTTGAGTGGAAAGAATAGTCAATATGAGCAGGCACGACTAAAAAACAATAAAAAAACAATAAAAAAACAATAAAAAAATTCTAAGATCAAAGAAAATTGTTTAATATTAAATAGTTGTGTTTATTGTTTAGTTCGTGACATTTGGTGGTTACGAGTGTTTCCGAACATTTTATTTAGGCGGGACTTGCGGGACATCCCAGTAAATAACTATTTTTTAAGCACGCGAAGGGTTGCGGTCCATTAGTTTATAAGTTGACGTGGTAATTGAACTGAAGAACGTAGTTGACCCCGGTTAAATAAAAGCAAACATGATTTCACGGGGCAAGCTAAGTTGAATAATTGTAAGAATAAAGGGCGTAAAGGTCGGCACTTTTTACAACAAAAGGGGAAAAATTAGGAAGAATTCCTGTGTTGGCATATTTATTAACCTGGCAAAATAATACCCAGCGTATTTTCCTGGATTCCGGCTTTCGCCGGAATGACGGCTTTGGGGTATTTAATTGCCGGAGTAATTATGGGTATCGCCGGCGCAAAGGTTGGTTAAGACAGTTAATGTGGATATTCCTCTGCCGAACAGTCTGAAATATCTGACATATCACAAATATTGAAAGAAAAGAGTTATGAAGAAAAAGGAATTAAAGGAACTTATTGAACAAGGCGAGGGTTATTTTGTCGAATTTAAAGAACAGATTGGGGTGGGTCTCGATAAAGAAATGGTTGCCTTTGCCAATGCATCGGGGGGTAAAATTATCATAGGAGTTGCGGATGATGGCGGAATTATAGGCTGCTCCACTGACAACACGACACGTTCAAAAATCCAGGATATTGCCAATAACTGCGATCCCAGGATTTCGATACATATAAAAACAGTACGGCATGAGGGTGTAAAACTGTTTGTTATTTCAGTAGATGAAAGTCTTGACAAGCCTGTGCGTTGTTCAAAAGGATTCTTTTTAAGAGAGGGGCCTAATTCTCAGAAATTGACGAGGAATGAAATATTAGCACTTGCCGCAGGTGCGGGGAAGTTTAAATTCGATATGCAAATCTGTAGAGGTTTTGATTATCCAGTAGAATTTGATAATGCCAATTGGCAGCATTTCCTGAATGGAGCAGTAATTACGCCTCCTGAAAACCGTAAAGACTTATTGATGAATTTAGGTTTCGCGGAAGAAAAAGCAGGCTTTCAGATTACAAATGCCGGAGCACTATTTTTCGGCAAGAATATTGAAACCTATATTCGTCACAGTTTCATTACCTGTGTTCTTTTTAAGGGTACTACAAAAACCAAGATACTTGACCGGAAGGATTTTAAATCTGATTTGCTTTCCAACTATGAGAATGCGTTTCGTTTTTTGCAACAGCATCTCAAAATTGAATACTTGATTGAAGGTGGAGGACCTCGAAAAGAAATTCCGGAAATCCCGCTGGAAGTTTTGCGGGAAGCGCTTATAAATGCGATTGTTCACAGAGATTACTTTGAGGAAGGGGCCGGTATCCTTGTTGAGGTCTATGATGACCGCGTTGAAATAACAAATCCTGGCCGACTTCTCTTCGACAGCAGTAAATTCGGAAAGCTCAGTGTGGCGCGAAATCCTATATTATTCGATACCTTTCACAGACTTGGAATAACAGAAAAGATCGGCTCCGGTATCAACAGGATGCGGGAGGCTATGGCTGAAAGGAATATTGAGATTGAATTTGATACAGGAGATTTTTTTATTGTAACTTTGGCAAGGCAGACAGCTACCCCCCAAGTCACCCCCCAAGCTACCCCCCAAGTCACCCCCCAAGCTTTGAGCGATGTTGAATTGAGGATATTACAATTCTGTCATGAAGAGAGATCAGCTTCAGAGATCATAAATTTTACAGGAATGAATCCGGATTATATCAGGAAAGAACTTATTCCCAAATTGATTGAAAAGGACTTTTTGGCTTTAACAATACCGGATAAACCGAGAAGTCCTCACCAAAAGTATATCCTCACAGAAGCTGGAATGAAACATGTCAAAACAATGTAGAATCAGAGCAAGGAAATTTGGAAGCTTGGAAAACGTAGTTGAAATTGTAAGGCTTGCGGGACATTAGTTTATAAGTTGGCGCGGTGATTGAAATATGATATCTGGTTTGCATGCCATGATTTTAAAAGAAACAAACTGCCCGAACCCATTCCGCGTTGCAGCGCTAAATATTTACCGAGATATTGCCAGTGAAAGAGTAAAAGAAAATAGCTGATATATATGGACAAAATAGAACTTTTAGAACTTATCGATAAAGACGAATCTACTTTTACTGAATTCAAAGCGGATGCACCGGTTGAGGTGACGCCTGTGCCAAGGTCAAAACCGGATGATTTGAATAAGACACTGCTTGTTGAGTATTTCAGGCAAGTCAGAGATATCGGTTATGACGATAATTCAAAATGGCTTCGACTTTTGTCGGAATAAAGAGAAACAGTGGGGGTCTTCAAACTGTTACATGCATACAATGTCTAAAATTATAAATCTAAAAGATCTTTTGGAAAAAATCAGTCTATTTCACAAACAGGGCAAAAAAATCGTTTTTACAAATGGTTGTTTTGATATTATGCACGTGGGGCATGTGCGTTACCTTATTGAAGCAAAAGCAAAAGGGGAAATCCTTGTAGTCGGCTTAAATTCCGACAAATCCGTTAATGCCATAAAAGGAGAAAAAAAGCCGATTATATGTGAGGCTCAAAGAGCTGAAGTTCTTGCCGGCCTGTGGTGCGTGGATTATATTACTGTTTTTAATGAGACTGATCCCTTAAAACTGATTCAGGCCATAAAGCCGGATGTCCTTGTAAAAGGGGCTGACTGGTCAGAAGACAAAATAATTGGAGCTGATTTTGTAAAAAGCAATGGAGGTCAGGTTGTAAGAGTGCCGCTTGTTCCCGAAATCTCAACATCATCAATCATACAAAAGATATTAATGGTTCACGGCTTGAAACTTGAAATTAGAAAGTAGAAATTGGGGAGAGATTAAAATAGAAATTGGGAAGAACAATACAAAAGCATGAAGGCCAAATTTCCAATTTCAATGTTCCGTGAACCGTTACAATTACAGTGACTACTCACGTAGTCAGGCTAAAGCTGTTTAGGCTGAAGGCTGAAGGGGTCAGAAGAGCACGATTGCCGTACTTTAGCGGAGACATCTGATTCTTGCACCAAACATGGCTTCAAAATGCGCTTTTTCCTAACAGTCTTCAGCCTTCAGCCTATCCACCTGAGTAGTTACCAATTACAAAGGACTCATGATGTGCTCTTAAATGATAAAAACGGCATTTTATTTTTTCAGTTTCCCAACCTTGCGGGTTTTTCTGAAATCCAGCACGGAATCTTTACAAGAAAATGCGGTTACAGCAAAGAGCCATATAAAAGTCTGAATGTCAGTTTCGAGGTAGGAGACCATCCCGGGATTGTGGAGCAGAACAGAGATATTTTATGCAGATGCATCAAGGGAAAAGAATTCGTCTATGCAAAGCAAAAACATGAAACTCAAATTATTATTTTAGCAAAAAACGACAAAGCCCGCAGCAATGCCCCTTTTGCCGGGGATGCAATGATAACCGATATTTTAAGCAAGTACCTTGTAATACAGGTTGCAGACTGCCAATCATTGCTTCTATATGATCCTGCACGGCATGTGGTCGCAAATATTCACTCAGGCTGGCGCGGCAGTATAAAAAATATAACTGGCAAGACGATAAAAGAAATGGAAAAAAAGTTTGGCTGCCGGCCAAAAAATATCATTGCAGGCATAGGCCCCTCTCTTGGGCCATGCTGTGCGGAATTTGTTAACTATAAAAAAGAAATTCCATTTAACTTATGGAAATATAAAGACAATGATAATCTTTTCGATTTCTGGGCACTAAGTCGTGACCAGCTTCTTGATGCCGGTCTATTAATCAAAAATATACATTCAAGCAATATCTGCACTAAGTGTAATACTGATCTCTTTTTTTCCTTTCGTGGAGAAGGTACTACCGGAAGATTTGCCGCCGTCATCGGGCTGAAATAGGTTTTAATTGAATATTGACGATTGAATATTGAAAATTTAAGGAATTCTGTTAATTTTATATGAATTAATGGAGCGAAGCGATTTCCACAAATATACAATATACAATCCATATGCGATACCACAAATCTTCAATCTTCAATTTGGTTCCGGCTTGTTTGGATTAGGGAATATTATATGCATCAGGAAAAAACCAGGGTTCTCTGGAACAAAGAATTAACTCCTTCCTGTTACAGAATAGGTCTTAGGTGTAATAAATATTCATCCGCAAAACCCGGACAATTTATAATGCTTCGCTTTGCAGACCGGATTAATCCCCTTCTTCGTCGCCCTTTTTCCATACACAGACTTATATCAAAAGATGGAGCCATAGAGGGAATTGAAGTACTTTACAAGGTGGTTGGAAAATGCACTAAAAAGCTGTCAATGTGCGTAGAAGGTGATATTATAGATATTGTAGGCCCTTTAGGTAACGGTTTTATAACTTTGGATAATTATAATAATGTCTTTATCGTTGCAGGCGGGGTAGGAGTTGCACCAATGCTTTTTTTGGCTTCATACCTGCAAAAAAACACTGACCTCTCAAAATGTACAGTATTTATGGGAAGCAGATCAAAGCATGATTTGTTATGCAGCGATGACTTTTTAAGATTAGGGATGAAGGTTCTCATTGCGACAGAAGATGGAAGTGCCGGCAGAAAAGGACTTGTTACTGATATTCTTAAAACATCAATTAAGGAAAACCGGCCTGATATTATTTATGGCTGCGGCCCCACAGCTATGCTAAAATCTCTTGCACTTATATCGGAAATGCATTTAATACCATGCCGGGTTTCAATCGAAACAATAATGGCATGTGGTATTGGCGCCTGCCTTGGCTGTGCTGTGGAAAGCAAAAAAACACCAGAAAAATATCTGCATGTATGTCTGGACGGACCGGTTTTTGACACAAAGGCAATTATGTTTGCAAATTTCTGATAAATAGTGCCTGAACGAAAACTGCTGATTTTCCCAATTTCTGCGTCAGGCTTAAATTTTAATCCTCAAAATACTCAATGTATTCCTGCGGTTAAAATTTGCGCCTTCCTTGAACTTGAAAAAATTTTCTAGTTTTCGTTCGGGCACTAAATATTAATCTAACATATTTTTACATTGACTTGTTTATAATCCTGTGTTAGAAGATTTAATCTAACATGGTCTGATTTAAGCCTGTCTAACAGTCAGTGATAAGGCTTCCAAACCATGAAAAAAGAATCAAGATCAAGAATAAAGTCTTGGAGAGAACTTGCATTTTACAGTAGTATTGGCCTGTCCGTAGCTATCTCGATTTTTATTGGACTTGCCATAGGTCTCTATATTGACAAGAGATATAACACATCGCCCTGGTTTATGTTTATATTTCTTTGTTTGGGAATTGCGGCAGGTTATAAAAATATAGGACTTGCAATAAAAAAAAGCAGGAAATTCTGATAGAAAGATTGAAACTGTGGTTATTGAACAACGTCTCATAAAATTCGTCACAATAACAAATTGGATTCTGTTCTCTATTGTCAGTATTGCCGGCTTTTTAATTACCACACCGAATTTCGCTAAGGGAATCATATTCGGAGGACTGATTGTTACAATAAACTTCCATATGCTTTACCGAACTCTTAAGAAGGCTTTCAGGCCTCCGCATTTAGCTTCTCATAATATTATTTTAGCCAAATATTATCTACGTTTTATTGTAAGCGGTTTTATTATATTTGTACTTATATCAAACCATTATGTTAATCCGATAGGACTTTTTATTGGTCTTTCCGTTGTAGTCGCAAGTATAATGCTTGCAACTATATGTGAAGTAAAAAAACTATTTTTCGAGGAGGCAATTTAAAGTGGAACATCCATATTTATTCTTTGTCAAGTTGTTTGAGCTGATCGGGCTTGGTCATTTTGCACACTCATATCCACATGTAATTTACTCGTGGGTTATTATGACTTTTCTCATAGTTATGGGTGCAATTGCCTCAAAGGGCATAAGCATGATTCCTTCAAAAACACAAAATGTTTTTGAAGTTATTATCTCCAGCATAGAAGACTTCATGATCACCGTAACCGGAGAAGAAGGCAGGTGGCTTTTCCCTATAGCTGCAACTGTATTTCTCTATGTTTTTGTATGTAACATTTCAGGGCTTATACCGGGCTTTTTTCCACCAACCGCCAGTCTGAATACAACTCTTTCATGCGCTCTTCCCGTTGTTATTTTTACTCACATTATCGGTCTTAAATTCCATGGAGTAAAATATATTAAACATTTTCTTGGCCCTGTATGGTGGATGGTTCCCCTCATTTTCGTTATTGAAATAATAGGTCATACAGCACGTATTCTTTCACTCACGTTCAGGCTTTTCGGTAATATTATGGGCCATGAACTGGTCTTGGGTATTCTTTTTGGACTGGCGGGACTTTTCTTTGCCCCTCTGCCGATCATGGCGCTTGGTATTTTTGTCAGTTTTGTACAGGCGTTTGTCTTCTTTTTGCTTTCAATCATGTATTTTAGCGGCGCAATGGAACATGCGCATTAAAAAAAACAATAAGCAATTTATTTGTTATTAAATAATGGGATAATGGAAGAAGCAAAATAAAAAAATCTTAAAAAAGGAGGTAGAGTTTTATGGGTGAACAAGCATTACAATTCTTTATCGCATGCGTTACTGCTGCTGGTTTCGGGATCGCTATAGCAGCTTTTGGTTGCGGCATCGCACAGGGTATTGCCTGCAAATCTGCAGTCGAAGGTATTGCAAGAAATCCTGAATCATCAGGTAAAGTAACAGTTACCATGATTATCGGTCTCGCGTTGATGGAGTCACTGTGTATTTATACTCTGGTTGTTGCTTTGATTCTTATCTATGCACATCCTCAGGCAGGTGCAATTGCAGCACTGTTTGGCGCTGGTGGTCATTAATAAAAAAAACCAGACTTAGTTAAAAAAAATAGTTAAAAAACAAAACAGGGTATTGTCTTTAACATGACAATACCCTGTTTTATTTTTCCCACCTCAACTATTCAAAAATTATGACCACTCAATTATTTGTAGAATAGATGTAACTTCTCAATAAGTTTGGGCAATTTTTTAAAAATTTGGTACCCGAACTTTTTGAGAAGTTACTTATATTGGAGTTTGGCGCAATCTAACACTTTTAATTACATCCGATAAAATCTTTTCTTTCAAAAATATGCAAGTTGATGTAATAATAAAATTTACAAACCCATTTTATGTAACATTTAGCTTTGTGAAACAAAAATGAAAATACTATTAACGAACGATGATGGAATTTATGCAGAAGGGTTGTGGGCTCTGCACAGGAAATTTACAGAACAGCATTCTGTAACGATAGTTGCCCCTGACCGGGAACGGAGCGCTGCGGGTCACGCTATAACTCTGCACAAACCGTTACGGACAGCCAGAATCTCATTCAACAAAGGATGCATCGGTCATGCTGTAAACGGTACACCTGCTGATTGCATCAAGCTTGGCATACTTGAAATACTTGACTCACGTCCTGATATTGTGATTTCAGGCATCAATCCCGGAGCAAATGTTGGGATTAATGTCAATTACTCCGGAACTGTCGCGGCCGCCAAAGAAGCAGCTCTTTACGGAGTACCTTCAATAGCTGTTTCAATAGGAAGTCATGAAATAGATAACTATAATGATGCTGCTTTATTTGTGGAGATTCTGACAAAAGATCTATTAGAAAAAGGATTGCCTTTTGGAACATTTTTAAACGTAAATATTCCTGACCTTCCTTTAAAAAAGATTGAAGGGGTGCGTATTTGCAAGCATGGCACCGGGCTATACTCAGAATATATAGATAAAAGAGTTGATCCCAGAAATCGTACATATTACTGGCAGGGATGCGACCTGCAAACCTCTGTTGATGACTCAGATACAGATGATGCTTTCCTGTGCCGGAATTACATATCAATAACCCCGATTAAATGCGATATGACGGATTATGGCGTACTTGAAGAACTTAAAGGGTGGAAAATAAATAAAAAAGTCTCAAAGCAATCAGGCGGTGGTGTTTAATGAAAAAGCAATTCATCAATTCAATTAAGACAGGCGATATTGTCGATGACATATTTGTGCTGTCTGAAAAAAACCTTGCGCAGAAAAAAGATGGAAATAATTTCTTAAATATTTCCCTTTTAGACAAAACAGGCATTATAAAGGGTGTTGTGTGGAATAATGTCGACCAGATATCAGCAAAAATATCTGCCGGCGACTTTGCTCGTGTCAAGGGAACTGTTACAGAATACAGGGGATCTCTTCAACTGGTCGTTAAAAATATAGAAGCGTGTTCAGCAGACTCAATCGATCCTTCAGACTTTCTGCCGGAATCCAAATTTAACAGAGATGCCATGTTTGAGCGCCTGTTAAAATTAACTGAAACCGTTGAAACCTTGTATCTAAAAAATCTTCTTGAGGCTTTCTGGAATGATGATGAATTCGTCTCCAAATTTAAGAGAGCGCCTGCGGCAAAAAAAATGCATCATGCATACATAGGCGGCCTTATTGAACATACACTCTCCATGGCGCGGCTTGCCGATAAAATAGCCGAGCACTATCAATATATTGGAATTGACCGGGATATTCTTATTACAGGCGCAATACTCCACGATATCGGGAAAATAAGCGAGTTCGACTATAAAGTTAAGATAGATTATTCAGACGAAGGAAGGCTGCTTAACCATATTGTCATAGGCGTCCAGATGATCGAGGAAAAACTCAGAAATATTAAAAATTTTCCTGATGAACAGGCATTATTAATCAAACATATGATTGTAAGCCATCATGGAACAAGAGATTTTGGTTCGCCTGAACCACCCAAAACGATTGAGGCTGTATTACTTAACTATATTGACGAGATAGATTCAAAGGTAAACGGCATACGGGAATTTATTGACAGAGAAAACCCAGGTGAAAAATGGACATCCTTTCACAGATTACTGGAACGTTTTTTTTACATAGGAAAAAATAAAGAAGATTTATAACAGTTCAGCCACCAAGGCGCAAAGGCACAAAAGAGGGATATGGCTGATAAATTGGGGAATTGCGAATTTAGGAATTGAGGAATTATAAATGCAAACATCCTTCAATTCGGAATTCCTAAATCTCTAAATTCCTAAATTATGAATTTTAGAGAATTATATTATAATCTTGGTGTCTTAGTGTCTTTGTGGCGAAACAATAACGAAGAATTAACTGATTAAAATGTTTATAACTCTTGAAGGCATAGAAGGTTCAGGCAAGACGACTCAGATAAAGAATATAGCTGAATTCTTGCAGAGTAAAGGTCAGGACTGCGTTATAACCCGGGAGCCTGGAGGTACGAAGACCGGAGAAAAAATTCGGGCTATCCTTCTTGATCCCGAAAGCAAAGACATGGATCCTCTAACTGAGCTTCTTCTGTATATGGCAGACAGGTCTCAGCATATTAAGAAATTTATATATCCATCCTTATCTTCAGGCAAAACCGTTTTATGTGATCGTTATTATGATGCCACAGTTGTCTATCAAGGCTTTGCAAGGGGACTTGATATAGAACTTATAAACAGGTTGCATGAATTGGTCTTTGAAGATTTAAAACCCGACATAACGATTCTTCTTGATCTGCCACCTGAAACAGGCTTAACGCGCGCATGGGAACAAATAGAAAACGGCTCAAGGACCGCTCTTGAAACCCGTTTTGAAAAAGAAACCCTCTCATTTCACCAAAAGGTAAGAGCCGGCTACCTTGAGCTTGCTAAAAAAGAGCCTTTGAGATTCAGAATTGTTGATGCATCAAATGATGAAAATCAGGTTAAAAATGATATAATAAAGATTTTATCAGAAGTTAAGAATATCAGTAGACTATAACCTTTGAACCTTGAACCCTGAACCTGGAACCGATCACTTTGGACATAAAGCCAATGATTCATTCTATCTTAGCTGCCATAGGCAATACGCCGCTGGTGGAAATAAGGAAATTAAACCCGAATCCAAAGGTTAAGATACTCGCAAAACTGGAATATTTTAACCCTGGAGGTTCAATAAAAGACAGAACCGCTCTTTATATGATTGAGGAAGCGGAAAAATCCGGTTTGCTTACACACAACAAGACGGTTATCGAGGCTACAAGCGGTAATACAGGAATTGGACTTGCTCTGGTATGTGCTGTAAAAGGGTATAAGCTGCTGTTAACAATGTCTGAGTCTGTAAGCGTTGAAAGACAAAAGATCTTGAAGGCCCGGGGCGCTGAAATTTTACTGACGCCCGGGCATCTTGGAACAGATGGCGCCATTGAGGAGGTATATAATCTGGCGCTGGAAAACCCGGATATGTATTATATGACAGATCAGTTCAATAATGAAGCCAACTGCCTGGCGCACTACCATGGAACAGCCGAAGAAATCTGGGAACAAACCAAAGGCAATGTATCAATGATTGTTGCAACCATGGGAACAACCGGTACTCTCATGGGCGTCTCAAAAAGGCTGAAAGAATACAACCCTGATATAAAAATAATCGGCGTAGAACCCTACCTCGGGCATAAAATCCAGGGCTTAAAAAATATGAAGGAGGCATACCGTCCGGAAATTCTTGAAAAAAACCGTCTTGATAAAATAGTCAATATTGAAGACGAAGAAGCCTTTGAAATGACAAGGAAACTTGCAAAAAAAGAAGGCCTGTTCGTCGGCATGAGCAGTGGCGCAGCTATGGTTATCGCCGGAAAAGAAGCTGAAGCCATGACTGAAGGTACAATAGTTGTAATATTCCCGGACGGTGGTGAGCGGTACCTCAGCACACCACTTTTTGCAGTACAAGACAAAGTCGGCCTTCAATTCTTTAATACAATGAGCCGGACTAAAGAACCATTTGATCCGATTCAGCCAGGGAAGGTTTCCATATATTCATGCGGCCCTACAGCTCACGCCAGAATGGACATGGGAGAATGCCGGCGTTTTGTCTTTGCCGATCTTCTAAGCCGTTATCTTGATTTCAGAGGTTATTCTGTTACCCACATCATGAATATAACTGATATGGATGACAAAACCATAAATGGTTCTGAAAAAGCGGGTCTTTCTCTCTCTGAATTCACAGAAAAACACATTGATTATTTCAAGAAAGATCTGGCCGACCTTAACATTAAACCTGCCACGGAATATCCAAAGACAAGCGAACATGTCGAAGACATGGTCTTGCTGGCTGAAAAACTCGTTAATAAAGGATTTGCATATGAAAAACTCCGTTCGCTGTATTTTGATATTTCCCGTTTTTCAGATTATGGAAAACTATCAGGTATTGACTTAAACAAGATAAAAATCGGAGCAACAGTAGATCTGGATGAATATGAAAAGGACAATCCACGAGACTTTACTCTCTTAAAAAGATCCAGGCTTTCAGAGCTCAAAAGGGGAATATATGTCAAGACAGAGTGGGGTAATGTTCGCCCGTCATGGCATATACAGTGCGCTGCCATGTCCATGAAATATCTTGGCGAATTCTTTGATATCCATACCAGCAGCAGAGCGCTCATATTTCCCCATCATGAAAATGAAATAGCCATAGCTCAATGTTTAACCGGCAAGTCCCTGGCCAAATACTGGATTCATTGTGATCAGGTTCTGATTAACGACAAGAACATGGGTAACAAAAAAAACAGGCTTACTCTTGAAGAACTCTATGGTCTCGGCTTTTCCGGAAGAGAAATAAGGTACTGGCTTTTTTCAAGCCATTACAGAAAACCCATTAATTTCTCAGTCGAACGGCTCGAATATGCCAGGCATTCCTTAAAAAGATTTGATATATTTATTAATTCTTTGATGAATTTAAAAGATGAGCTTTCTTATCCTGAACTTGACCAGCTTATTTATGATATTAAACATGGCGTTGTTGCTGCCATGGACGATGATCTGAATATTTCAGCAGCACTGGCTTCGATTTTTAATATCATAAAACAAATAAACATATTGATCCTGAAAAAAATGATAGGTAAAGATGATGCCTCCAAGATTATAGATGCATTTCGAAATATTGATTCAGTGCTGGGAATATTTAACTTTGGAGATGAAATTTCAAATCCTGAAATCCTGCGCCTGATTGAGGAAAGGAATAAGGCCAGAGTAGAAAAAAACTGGGATCTTGCTGATAAGATACGTGAACAGCTAATATCCCTTGGAGTTACAGTGAAAGACCAGAAGATGAATATAAGTGCCTAAAGTTAAGGAATGCGCCTTCGGCACTGCCAATTTTGATTTTTTACAATACAACTTTGCTCACTTTGTTTTTATCTGAACTTATAACCAAGCCCTGAAAATCTATAGCCACGCCGAAGGCGTACCACAACTTTAGGCACTTTAGCTCACTTTAGGCATTTTAGGCACTTAACAGCAGCGTGTCGGGGTACCTTTGAGAACTAATATAAACACAGCCTCTCTGGAGGTGGTAATTTGAATAGAGGAAACAATGAAACCCATATATTTTCCATTTACGTATATTTCCGAACCGGTTTTAGAGGCGCTTTCCGCCTTTTTCAAGCAAATTATCGTTTATCAGCCATCATCTCTTAACATACCTGAAAGTATGCAAAAACAGGCTGACAGCAAGTTACTTGAAATTCGTATTCCAGTTAAGGGAGATGAGAATAAAATTGATGATATTCTAAAAGACTACAAAAGCTGGGCAAGCATTCATCAGGGAAGCGAAATGGCTTTTTTTAAGACAAAGCCGGATATAATTCCCTTTTTTGGCGAGTTTTCCACATCACAAATCAAAGCAGATATAAAAAAGAAGGAGCGGAAACAACAGAACGAAAAAAAGCAGGACTCTCTTTTAAATGCAAGAATTTTTCTTCATATGGCTCAGGAATTCGACTCGCAAAACTGGGAAATAAACAAAGCTCTTCTATTATCGGAAGAAAAAACATTGAATCTCATTGATAATCTCAAAGGAGAGGATGAGGATGAATTATCATTTAAAGAAAATGATAGAGAAAAAACATTAAAAACAGATTATCAAAGCGAGTATATGACACCTGATCGAATTATTGCATGGACACATTTACTGCAATACGATCGAGATATGTCAAACCTGTTTATAACAAACAGCCGCTCAGCCATTGAGCATCTCGTAGAAAAAACCCCTGAGGCAAAAATTGTACTTAGTATTGATTCAATACCGCTGACTAACAGCAGGGATAAAAAGACAGAAAAATGGCAGGAAAGTTTAATCAAGCAACTTGAATTACTTCTGGAAAATTCCCTGCCTGCATCAGAAGACATCAAAATTAAATCTCCTTTTGACAAAGACGACGGCAAAAAAGTTTCATTAACATTATATCTTGTCCCAGGCGAATCTCCCTATGAATTTTTTACCCGCATCGCCTGGCATAAAACGCCTGTTAAAGAAATAAATAAGGAAGCCGGATTTAACAGCACTCTGATAGGATTTGTTGAATTGTAACCGTTCACGGAACGTTGAAATTAGAAATTAGAAATTGGAAATTTGGCCTTCATGCTTTTGTACTGTTGATGAACCCATTCAATTTGAGGCCGAGTTTTTCAACTATTGCTTTGTATTCTGCCGCGTTTGAGTCAGATAAAACTTTTCTTCTGATGAGTTTTCGTAACCATGATTTGGTTTCTTCAAATGAACCTCTTGAATATAGATAGAACTTTTTCCTGTCAGCGGCAGTATACCGACCATACTCTTCCGCTATATTTGCAGCTATGCTGTCAGATGATCGTATTATCTGAGATAGCCCACGGTGTTCCGAACCTTTTTGTTCCACTTATCAAAGTCGTGCCAGGCCATATCTGATAACGCTTCTGCCAGTTTGTAAACATACAAGTCGTAAACTCGTTTCATCTCTCCCAAATTTCTACTTTCCAATTTCAAGTTTCAAGCCGTGAACGGCTACACTAATTATTACCCCGGAAAAATTTATCAGAATACTTGACTATCATTATTAATTGGTATAAGGAACATTTCTGATGTGTGAAATATGTAAAAAATCAAGTTTGATTTTATAACCGTTAATTATTTTTTTAAGAAAGGAGACTTTTTCAAATGGCTTTTAAACCTACTGTCGACCTGGATAAATGTGAAGGTTGTGAAGAATGTGTGGAAAACTGCCCTTCTGACGTTCTGGAAATGAAGGATGACAAAGCATTCGTAGCTAATGAGGATGAATGTCTTGGCTGTGAAACATGCATCGAAGTTTGCGAACAAGGTGCTATTACCATTGAAGAAATTTAATTAATACGCACTTTTTTCATTTTTCTATTAGCTGATAAGGTGGGCCGCAAGCCCACCTTTTAATTTTCTGAAAAAATAATCAAAACTATTTTTTACAGAAGCATAAATCTCGGCCATAAGCATTCGCCAAAAACATCCGCCAAAAACATACGATGGCCTATCCCCTTTCTTTGTTCCCTTTTTTAGATAATGCCTGATAATAATTCTATAATAAAATATCCTGACATGGCTCTTGTAAAACAAAAGCTTTATAAATCAGGAAGTAAGGATTTGTCTGCTAAAATATTATCTGCTCTATCCTCATTACCTGTTGACACTACCATAAAGTCTGAAGAAACCGTGGCTGTGGCAGTTGGGAGCAGAAACATCAGTAAAATTGACAAAGTCCTTTACTATTGCTTGAACTATCTAAAAACAAAGGGACTCAAGCCTTTCATCATACCAGCCATGGGAAGTCACGGGGGTGCCGCAAGTGACGGTCAGAGGTATGTCCTTGCAAAACTTGGGATCACGGAATCTGCGATGGGAGTTCCCGTTGTTTCGGATATGGATGTTGAATGTATAGGCGAGGTTCCAAAAGGTCCGAAAATATATATTTCAAAAGCAGCTTTAAAGGCAGATCATATAGTAATTATTAATAGAATAAAGAACCATACCAAGTTCAGAGCTGATATAGAAAGCGGCCTGTGCAAGATGCTGTCAATAGGTCTCGGCAAAGCAAAAGGTGCGGCTGAATTTCATCAATGCGCTATAAAGAATAGCTTCAAAATTATTGAAGATGCTGCAAAAATTATAATTAATAAGTGTAATATTCTTTTTGGAATAGCCCTTCTGGAAGATGGATTTGGGGATTTAGCCCATGCAGAAGCAATTTTGCCATCATCAATTATAGAACGCGAAAAAATACTTCTCAAAGATGCTGCCGCAATGATGGGACATATCCCATTTGACCTTCTCGATATATTAATCATAGATTATATCGGCAAAAATATCAGTGGAATCGGCATGGATTCCAATATTACAGGCAGGCACAGGGATATACTGGGAGATTTTAATACCGCTCCCCATGTTAAACGTATATTTGTAAGGGACCTATCACCTGATTCAGATGGCAATGGTCACGGAATCGGCCTTGCAGATTTTACCACAAAACGGCTGGTCGATGCGCTGGATTTTAAAAAAACATATACAAATGCGATCACGGCAATTTCGCCTGAAAAAGCGGCAATACCGATACATTTTGACACAGACCGTGAATCGCTTGAAGCATGTTCAAAAACCACAGGTCTAAACTCCATGGATGAAGCTCGTATTGTCAGAATAAAAGACACGGCTTCTCTCGAACTTTTACAGGTTTCAAAAGCACTTTTGCCGGATATTTTATCAAATCCCAATCTAAAACAGATAACAGAATGGACTCCTTTTCAGTTTGACAATAATGGCAATCTACTTGAACCTAAATTGAGCGATTTTTGACTCGATCTGCACCGATCTCTTGCGCATCAACGGTTCGCAAAAATCCTTGACATATCCACGGGTAGGCCTCCGATTTTCGCAAACCTTGCTACATCAAGATCTCAGCACATGTCTTCCCCAAAAATCGCTCAACTTAGGTTGAATTATCTTCCTTATTGTCCCGGTAAAAGGTTATGAAAGAAGATCAAATTATCCATCATTTTATTTTCCAGACAAAGTTTGGTTATTCTGCAATTTTTTATAAAAAAAGTCCGTTTTTACTAACAAGAATAATTCTTCCTAAAACAAATAATAAAAACAAACAACAAGATTACAATCCGCATAAAAAAGCCATTGTTATATCAAAATCAATAATAGATTATTTTAATGGGACGCCTGTTCATATGCTCAGGCCTTCATGGGAATGGCTGGATGCAGGCGGACTGACTGAATTGCAAAAATCCGTATATTCCGCCACGGCAAAAATTCCATATGGAAAACTGAGTTCATACAAAGAAATCGCTGAAGTCATTAACAGGCCCAATGCCTATCGTTTCGCAGGCACCACACTTGCCAAAAACCCCTTTCCGATCCTTATACCATGCCACAGGGTAATCCGAAGCAATAATACAATCGGCCGGTTCGCCGGAGGAAAAAATCTGAAAATAAAAATGATAGAACTCGAAAGAAATACCGTTAAAAAATTTCATTTCAAACCACTATTGAGCAATCAGCTTTAACCGAACCCAGCAACTTTTTGAAACCTATTGTGATGTTCTATTTTTTTGTTTTGAACTTTGAGATCTTCCGGCTTGTCCGGGTCAGGCCTTCATGATTTTTATGATTCGTTCATCCAGGCAAGAACGCAGAAAGGTATTCATCGGCTTCTGATCACCAGATTCGTAAAAAGCCAGCATCAGTTGATTAAATTCTAACTGTCTCTTGGCAGGAAGATTAATCGCAGGATACCCGGCACTCAACAATAGCCCGTTCATAATGAAACGTCCCATGCGTTTGTTTACGTCATAAAAAAATTGACATCGAGCCATCGTAAGAAATAAGAAGATTGCCCGATCATAAATATCCGCTATTTTATAGGCTTGAGCCACCATATTATCAAATAAAGCAGGCAACATAACGGCTTCCGGTGGCATATACTCAGTGCCTGCAATAGTAACCCCGCCAGAACGAAATCCGCCACATTCCAAAGCTTCTTCTTTGCCTGCTATTTGATGAAGTTCACATGTTTTTTCAGCCGTGACTTCAAACCGGCCTTTTTCAATCCATTCAAATAAAGTACGCCATGTTTTACCCTGGTTTACAGCAATTTGCTGATCAGATATCTTATGTCCGCCAATTGTTACTCCATCTAATAGCGTTTGGATTTCCGGCAGGGTAAAATTGATGCCTTCCAGGTTTACTGCATCAAAAACCAGCTCGGCTAATTGGCGTTTAGCAAGCATCAAAGCTTTATCCTGATCAGGCTTCATATTCCACTGGTTATCTTTCACTTTTATTATTTGTATTTTATTATTAGTGACTACTCACGTAGTCAGGCTGAAGCTGTTTAGACTGAAGGCTGAAGGGGTCAGAAGAGTACGATTTGCCGTACTTTAGCGGAAACATCTGATTCTTGCACCAAATATGGCTTCAAAATGCGCTTTTTCCTAACAGTCTTCAGCCTATAGCCTTCAGTCTAAACACCTGAGTAGTTACAAAAATTATAAAGGTAAAAATTGTTTAAACCTATTCTTATTCAACAATGCCCAATAAGAGATATCTACTTGTTTTCATAATATTTAACACCCACTCCATAATACGATGAATCTGAAGCTGAATATTCTTTACACCATGTTACCTTACCAGGAGTATCAGCAGAATAATTATTCATTTTGATGTAAATATCTGCCCCAGGCTGTATATCATAATCAGATTCAAAATACATACCGCCCATACTATAATTATACATTTTAGCAGCGTAATAATCATTTTTATCGTAATGCTTATATTTTATTGGTGCCTCATAATCATAACGTTCATAAGCTCTCTTTTCTACATATTCAGCCATTTTTTACCTCCCAATAAACTACAAGTTTATTCCTTTGGTTAATTTGCGAAGCAATGTACAAGGCTCCTTTTAAAGTAGTAAATCATTTATGAATATAAATTCACCCTGCCTGTACGTGCCCGCACACATACAGGTGAAACAGGGAAATCACCTCAGCTTTGAAATCTTTCCTCGCAACCTTAGGGCTCGCTAAAAAATAACCTGTTAGAGCAACTGATAGTTATGCTCTTTAGCGATCTTTTCTCCTCTACTTACAGCATATCCTACTCCCGGCTGGCTCATTCCTAATTGTTTCGCCAAATCCGTGCAGCTTATTCCCAACTCCCGAACTGCCCAATAGCATAACAAGTCCCTGGCCTCAACTTGAACTTTGCGTCTGCCTTTTGAATATATTTCTTCTGTTTCTATATCATATATCCTGGAAACCATCTGGCTTATCTTTTTGAGATCATATCCCAGGGCATTTAATTTATAACTGCGTTCAAGTTTCTCTTTTGCCTCTGATAATAATGCTGTAACAAATTCGCTGTCACCTAATATGCGTTCATCTCCTTTAATACGATCCTGACCCTTTAACCGCAGTTTCTTTATCATAGACCATCCACCAAGACTGCGTACCAAACCACCTCCTGTAAGCTCAGGTCTTCTTCCCTGATCAATCCCTTTTTTCACATATGAAAGATAAGCCTTTCTTGATTCTGAAATCC
>JAIVWD010000025.1:0-9126 GCA_049190315.1 Deltaproteobacteria bacterium
CCAGAAGCACCGAAGTAGTCAGAAATACTGGATTCCCGCCTTCGCGGGAATGACGGCTATATTTGCGACACTACATAGATGACAGGACTCTAGTACCGAATTCATTAAGCAAAAAATAGAAACTCCTATACTATAAATTTGAACGAAATATAAAGTTCGTACCGGGATAAATTTATGGCGCTCAACTGGTTCAAAAAGAAAAAAGATTCTGAGGAAAAAATTCCACCTGAAAAAAAAGAAGAACTGGACAATTCAGACTCATCGGGAAAAACATCTTTTTTTGAACGTTTAAAAAAAGGTCTTTCAAAAACCCGCGAAATTCTTTCAACAGACATAGATGAACTCTTTACAGGGAAAAGAGAAATTGACGACAGTTTATTGGAAGAATTAGAAGAGCTTCTGATAACGTCGGACATTGGGGTGCAGACTTCAATGGATCTTATTCAAAAAATTTCAAAAAAATCCTCTAACATATCTGACGCCGGCCAACTGAAGAATGCCTTGAAAGAGGAAATGCTTTCACTTCTTAATCTACAAACACCAAAGCAAATCCCTGAAACTGCTTCTGCTAAGCCCAGAGTAATAGTGGTAATTGGTATAAATGGTGTCGGCAAAACAACCACAATCGGGAAACTTGCAGCAAAATTCAATTCAGAAGGAAAGAAAGTATTGATAGCTGCTGCCGATACTTTCAGGGCTGCGGCTATTGAGCAGCTTGTGATATGGGCTGACAGAGCAGGTGCTCAAATAGTAAAGCACAAGGATAATGCTGACCCTGCTTCTGTAGCTTATGACAGCATTGAAGCCGCTATTGCAAGAGATATGGATATCGTTCTGGTAGATACTGCAGGCAGGCTTCATACCAAGGTAAATCTTATGGAGGAACTTAAAAAGATTAAACGAATCATATCGAAAAAGCTGGCAGGTGCACCGCATGAAATCCTTTTAGTTCTTGATGCAACAACAGGCCAAAATGCTTTGTCACAGGCAAAACTGTTTAATGATGCACTTGGAGTAACAGGGATAGCACTTACAAAGCTTGATGGAAGTGCAAAAGGAGGCATTGTTGTAAGTATTTGCAGCACTCTCAAAATTCAACTGAAGTATATTGGTATTGGCGAAAACATAGATGACCTGCAAGACTTTAATTCAAAAGAGTTTGTGGACGCTCTTTTCTAAATTATTTGTAACTACTCAGGTGGATAGACTGAAGACTGTTAGGAAAAAGCGCATTTTGAAGCCATGTTTGGTGCAAGAATCAGATGTTTCCGCTAAAAGTACGGCAATCGTGCTCTTCTGACCCCTTCAGCCTTCAGCCTAAACAGCTTCAGCCTGACTACGTGAGTAGTCACAGTTATTTTCTACAATTTTTATTTTATTTGTCATGCTCATATAATATAGAATTTTTAAAAAAGGTTAGCCGCAGATATAACCATATAACATGTTAACATTAAATATTATCGAAAAAGTCTTATATGATGCTGATTTGTGTTGACATTAAAAAAAGCATGCTATATGGAGCTGATAAAAGAAGTGATTTTATCGTTATTAATCAATAACAAAGAGGGGAATGACTATGACAAAAGCAGAATTAGTAGAAAAAATGGCAAACGATGCTGGTATTTCCAAGGTCGCAGCATCAGGTGCACTAAACTCTTTCATGGATGGTGTAACAAAGGCGCTAAAGAAAAAAGAGGGTAAGGTTACTCTTGTGGGATTTGGAACTTTTTCAAAAGTCCGCAGAAAAGCTCGTAAAGGCCGTAATCCTCAAACAGGCGAACCGATTAAAATCAAAGCATGCAATGTTGTTAAGTTCCGACCCGGCAAGAAACTAAAAACTGCCATATAGTTCAACCTAAATTTAAAGGCGGTTTATTTAATTTAGCGATGTTAAATAAACCGCCTTTTTCTCAGGACTATAGACTTTCAGATAATTAATTTCACAAGGCCAGAAGGAGGAAAGCGTATTAGTTATACGTCGACGACTGATAACACAGTGAAATTATTTATCTGAAAGTCTATAGCTTAGTATCTGAGTTCAAACTCATAATAGTCACCTGTATAGTCTTCCAATTCCACATCCACTTTCTTAACATCAGCAAGGCGCGGGCCGTCCTTGCACCATTCAAGAATTGAGTTTACATTCTCTTCATTACCTTCAAAAACGGCTTCAACTGTCCCATCTCTTCTGTTTCTTACCCATCCAAAAACCTCGCAGCTATCTGCCGCACGTTTTGTTTCCATTCTAAAAAAAACTCCTTGAACCCTGCCGCTTATTATTGCATGAACTCTTACCCTCTTTGACATATTAGCCTCCAGAATTATTTTGAAAGCTGATCCCCGTTCATTGAATTATTTTTGCACCTGACTATTTCCCGAAGCATTCTGAAGAATATTCAGACCTATGTAAAGATAATGAAGGCCCGATATTATTGTAAGCCCGGCCGTGAGCCAGCATAATGACCATTGAATCATATAAAAATCGGGGAGCTTTGGATTAAGGAGGGCTAAAAAGACTGTGGAAAGCTGAGCAACGGTAGTACATTTGCTGACGATACTCGGCTTTACCTCAAAATTAATATTCATCATTGCAAAAATAGCAACCCCTAAGAATATCAAAATATCACGACTTATTACAAGAACTGTCAGCCAGCCAGGTACTATTTTAAGAATTGCCAGGCTCACAAAAGCCGAAGCTAAAAGGAGCTTATCTGCTATAGGATCAAGGTAAGCCCCTAACGCAGTATGCTGGTTAAAATATCTTGCAAAAAGCCCGTCTAAAGCGTCGCTTATAGCAGCTATGGTAAAGACCAAAAGAGCAAATGAAAATAAATTTTTCAGCAGAAAAATAACAAAAAGAGGGGTTAGCAGTATTCTGATGACAGTTAAAATATTAGGAATGTTTATAGTCAATTTGGTCTTTGTCTCAGTCAAATTACCACCCACAGAGGAGGTGGCTTGTTTATTAGTCCTCAAAGATACGCTGACAGACTGTTAAGTGCCTAAAATGCCTAAAGTGAGCTAAAGTGCCTAAAGTTGTGGTACGCCTTCGGCGTGCTAATTGATAACCCAAAGCTACAGGAGTTTGCCCACCTCGTGCATTGATGGTTTAAGGAATATATAAAATGGCAGTATTCCTTAACTTTAGGCACTTTAATATACTTTAGCTCACTTTAGGCACTCATGTTCGCACCGAAGGTGCGCTAAGTTGAAACAAGTCTGATTCTTAAATGGCTCTGAGAGATTTCATATATATTAATACCAAATGATTCAAAATTCTTCAACATCAAAGCATCTGCAAGCTCCTTGGCATTTCCCTGAAAATTTATAACTATGGTTGCCTCATCAGCTTTCATTTCGCTTGTCTGTAGTGAATCAACACCAGGTATTTCGTTCAATTCAGCGCGAAAAATGACAAAGTTTGATAGAGCTCTGGTCCCCTCAACAATGATCACAAGAGTTGTAATGCTCTTTTTAACCTCTTCATGCCATTTCATGACTATCTGTGAAGCCAGGTCGCTGCCTGCAAGGTATCCTGCATTTGAAAGCGCATCCCTTGCACCCGCGATATTATCTTTATTAACTGATACCGCTGTCTGGATGGTAGAAGCAATTTCTTCGCCTGTGTCTGTTCTTAAGGCGCGGGCAAGCACAGTGCCTTTAAATGATTTTATATCTCCTCCCATAATGTTTGGAGCTATAGCTGCTTTAGAATTTCCCACTATTACCACATCTGCCTGCAAAATAGCTCCCAGGCTCACAGCATCCTGATTGCTGAGGTCAGCTTTATCTTTTAAAGTTTCAAATTCTTCATTTATTATTAGACTCTTTTGATCAATTACAGAGAACCCATTTTTTAACATCTTCTCGGTCATGGCAATCTCCGTATAACCTTTAACAAAAGTTAAATCTTTCGACCACCAGTAACGTGGCGAGATGTCGCTAAAATTTTGCTCCGCAATTAAAAAAAGAATTTCAGGCAAGTTCTTTTTGTAAACCTTTATGTTTACGCTTATTAATTCTTCCTTGATTGCATCAATTGATACCGTCGCCTGAACAAGTACTCTGTATGTTCTTCCGGATTTTAATTCCGTAAGGACTTTGTAGTATGCAACAAATTCTGAAGAGTTATTATAGAGAATTTCATTTAATGTTTCAAAATTCCGTATCATCGACTCAAGGGGCAAAAAATCCGCAACAGCAAACTCAACCGCGGAAACCAGGCTGTTTTTAATCGCCCGATCCCTCGCTTTTGCAACATCACCGCCTTGAATTGCGCCCGTTCCTATTACCTCAATAATTTTTTCCGAAGCATTTTCCTCAGCATTAACAATACCTGATAAGTTTGCGGCAACTGCAAGTATAAAAACCGTAAAAAGCAATCTTCGAATCAATAAAGAAAAATACATATAATCAAGCCTCACGAACCAGAGCATAATCAGCTATAGTTAAAAGTAAATCTTTTGTTGCAGAAGGTTTAAAGAACAAAATAGACTTTTTTGCCTTTTCAATATGTTCTGATGCAAGTCTTTTTGTATATTCAAGCCCTCCGCATTTTTCTAATAATCCTATCAATATTTTAAAATCATTAAAAGAAAAATTTTTATCAGTAATTATTTTCTCCATAATAATCCTGTCTTCAGAATTAACTTTTTTTAAAGAATATATTACAGGAAGTGTAAGTTTTCCTTCTTTCAGGTCTATTCCGATCTCCTTCCCAAGGATGCTTGTATCCGATGTATAGTCAAGCAAATCATCCGCCATCTGAAAAGCAATCCCCAGATTAAAGCCGTATTCTGAAAGGGCTTTTTCCTCTCTTTCCGAAGCAGTTGCAATGAGGGCGCCTGTCCAGCATGCTCCCTGCATGAGTACAGCGGTCTTGCGCCGGATTATCTCCATATACTCATCTTCAGTCAGGTCTAAATTTCCCATTCTAATTAACTGGTGTATTTCTCCCTGGGACATGTCCTCGGTAATTTTTGTAATAATTTTAATTACCTTGGGAAGCCCCGTTTCAGCCGCAATTGAGAGCGAACGCCCTAAAAGGAAATCCCCTGTCAGCACTGTTATAGGATTTCCCCATATTGAATGCGCCACAGGTTTCCCTCTCCGCAGAGTTGCCCCATCAACAAGATCATCATGCAGTAAGGTAGCAGCGTGCAAGTATTCAAAAATTGTGGAATACGTTTTATCCTTTTCTCCTTTATATCCACAAATTCTTGCTGAAAGAATCATCAGCATGGGCCTTAATCTCTTGCCTCCTGAAAACAATATATGACTCGCTACCTGTGAAACCAGATCAAGGTAGGGATTTAAGTTCTCTTTAAGTGCGCATTCAATCTCTTCAATGTCCTCACTTATCATGGAAAGTATTTTATTTTTCAGGTCGCTCATACTGTTTTCCCAGCCAGATCATATTCAAAAGCGTCTGTAATCTTTATGCCGGCAAATCTGCCCGGCTGCAACTGATTTGAATTAATATATGTAATTCCATCTACCTCAGGAGCCTGAAAAGATGTTCGGCCGATAAATAGATTGTCTTTTGATTTTTCTTCCACCAGAACTTTCAGAACTCTTCCTATGTATTTTTGGTTATTTTTCAAAGATATATCTGCCTGGCGAGACATCAGCCGGTCATGTCTTTTCTTTGCTGTGTTCTTCGAAACATGGTTGGAAAGCCTGTGAGATTGCAGATCTTCGGAATCAGAATATAAAAAAACGCCTAAATGATCGAAACAAATATCTTCTGCAAAATCAAACAACTCTTGAAAGTCCTTGTCTGTTTCTCCAGGAAAGCCCACTATAGCTGTTGTTCGCAGCGCACAATCAGGAGCTGCCTCTCTGATCTTTTCAAACAGCCTGTATAAGTCATCACGTGTATATTTTCGACGCATTCTTTTTAAAACAGAATTACTGACATGCTGTACCGGAATGTCAAAATAAGTGCAAATATTATCGTATGTCGCAATAGTTTTTATAATTGATTCATCTATGCTTTCCGGATATCCATACATAAGTCTTATCCACACATCCTCAGATATATCTGAAATACTTTCAAGCAGCCCGCTTAAATCAACGGACATATTCAGATCTTTACCATAGCTCGTTGTATCCTGGGCAATAATTATCAGTTCTTTTACGCCGGACAGAACAAGCGAACGCGCTTCTGCGATAATATCTTCATGATTGCGGCTTCTGTATTTCCCCCGCAGCCTGGGAATAATACAATATGTACAATGCCTGCTGCATCCTTCCGCAATTTTGATATAGGCAATATGGGATGAACTTCGAACCCTGTGCGCTTCTTTAGTCTGCATTGTCAATAAATTGGGGTCAGGGAGAAGACATTTTGAAAAATCTGAAGAACCATTGACTGCATGGACAATTCTGTCAAAAGCACCTGTACCCAGGAAGATGTCAACCTCCGGAAGGGCATGTACTATTTCTTCTCTGAAACGTTCGGGAAGGCATCCTGTAACGACAAGGTGTCGGCAAATTCCGGTTTCTTTAAACTTTGCCAGCTCAAGGATGGTATCTATTGATTCATTGACTGCCGGTTCAATAAAGCTACAGGTATTAACAATAATTATCTCTGCTTCAGCAGGATCATCTGTAATTACCCAACCTGCGTTAACAAGGCGTCCCAGCATAACCTCGCTATCAATAAGATTTTTTGCGCAACCTAAACTTACCAAATGCAGCTTCATTTAAAACACGACGGGAAAAAAGGTAACGGTAGGGGCGATCCTTGTGATCGCCCTGATTAGGGCGATCACAAGGATCGCCCCTACTGTCGTGTCATGCGTGAAATATCGTATCAGGGACTCGTCATTCCCACGAAGGTGGGAATCCATTCCCCGATCAGGTCGAGGACAAGCATTTTTGGCTACTTCAAGTTTCTGGATTCCCGCTTCCGCGGGAATGACGGTCATCTTTGCGACATTATATAGATGACAGGACACTACATTGTGCCGATAAAACAATAACACTATGAAAAATGGAAATTCTATACTATGTTCACAATCGGCTTTTAATTTTTTATTTTTTTTATCTCTTCTGTAATTAAAGGGATATATTCAAATAAATCGCCGACAATTCCGTAATCAGCCTTTGAAAATATAGGCGCTTCAGCATCCTTGTTTACAGCAACAATAGCTTTTGATGTGGACATGCCTGCGAGATGCTGTATGGCCCCGGATATTCCACAGGCAATATAAAGATTGGGTGAAACAACCTTGCCTGTCTGTCCAACCTGGTCTGAAGCAGCTCGCCATCCCTCATCAACTGCGGATCGCGACGCACCCACAGCACCGCCAAGCAATTCCGCCAATTCTTCTATCACAGAAAAATCAGCTCCTCCCATTCCTCTGCCGCCTGATATAACTACATCCGCTTCTGTAAGCTCAACCTTGCCTGTATCCAATTCCTTTTCAACAAATATCAGATCGGTTTTACCCACATCCATATCGAGTTTCTCTATTTCTCCGGCTCCGGAAGATTCAACAATGCTCATTGCATTCGGCCGAACAGCAACAATCTGCGGCTTTCCCTCTAATGCCAAATCAGCCAGGATTTTTCCCCCGTACATTGGGCGCGTAGCAATAATATTTCCATTATCAACACGGATATCTACACAATCCATTGCCAGCGGAGCATTAAGGCGTGCGGATAGACGTGCCGACAGGTCCTTACCTTGAGAAGATGCTCCCAGAATCAGTACAGACGGATTTTCTTTGTTTACGATATCGGCGATTACATTAGTATATGCATCGGTCATATATTCACTTAACGCCTGGTTATCGACAACAATTATTCTGTCTGCTCCATATTTTCCGGGTTCATTAGAGATATTTTCTATGCCTGATCCAAGCACTACGGCTGTGAGGCCGCAACCCAGGCTTTCAGCTATGCGCTTACCCTCACTTAAAGCCTCGTAGGTAACCTTTCGGAAAAGGCCTTCTGATTGTTCGGTTATTGCAATTACTCCATTTGACATATTCATCTCCTATATTAAGCGATTAGCTTTTAGCAATTAGCTCTTAGCTAAAGGCTAATTGCTAAAAGCTAATGGCTATTTTTGGTTTAAATAACCTTTGCTTCCTCATGAAGAACATTGACAAGTTCTGCGGCAATTGACCGGGAAGAATCTCCTTTAATAATTCTTCCCCCCTCTCTCTCAGGAGGAAGTTTCATCGCCAGAACCTTTACCTTTGGTTCACCGATCTCTGAAGCATCAATCCCTATATCTGAAAGAGACTTAATATCCAGGGGCTTTCTTTTTGCCTTCATGATTCCCGGAAGAGAAGCATAGCGCGGCTCGTTCAGCCCTTTCTGCGTTGTAAAAAGAGCCGGTAATGGAGCCTCAAGCACTACGGTTCCTCCTTCGACAGTTCGGTGACATCTGATTTTTCCGTCAGCTATTTCTTCTTTTATAACAAGAGAAATATTTGGGATACTTAAAAATTCCGCCAAAGCTGTGCCGACTTGAAAATTATCATCATCAACAGCTCGCTGGCCGGCAATAATAAGATCAAACTTTATATTTTTCAGGGCTGCGGCAAGAATGCGTGCAATGCCCAGTCCATCACAGTTATCTGCTGCCGGACTTTTTATCAGCATCCCCTTGTCTGCTCCCATCGCCAAAGCGGTTCTTATTGCCTCAACCGATCTTTCCGGACCCGCAGAAATAATCGTAACTGTGCCTCCATGGGCCTCCTTTATACGAAGAGCTTCTTCAACGGCATATTCATCATAGGGGTTAATGACCCACTTGATATCTTCAGTTTTTATGGATACTCCGTCATCGGCAATTCCGATAAATGATTCAGTAGCCGGAACCTGCTTCAATAATACTATAATTTCCACTTTTTATATCCTTTCTTTCTGATTTATAATCAGAAAGTTACAAACTCAAAAAGTAACTTATCAACAACTTGAGGCAGCGGGCACTTAAATTTAAAACGGCTGACTGTTTGACGTTCTTAAATTTAAGTGCCCGCTGCCTCAGGTTAACACCATAATGAGTTTGTAAATTCCTGCAATTATGAACTTTGACTCACAACTTTTAACTGGCTTAGAGTATTATGCTATTAAAATGAGTAACTTCTCAATAAGTTCTGGCACCAA
>JAIVWD010000025.1:9134-9467 GCA_049190315.1 Deltaproteobacteria bacterium
CTTCAATAATACTATAATTTCCACTTTCTATATCCTTTCTTATAATTATGAACTTTGACTCATAACTTCTAGTTAGAGCATTACGCTATTAAAATGATAGCTAACTTTTTGAAATAATTAAGTTGTTTGTAACATTTTAGCCTTTTGAAAAAGAATCTGACAGGATAACAGGATAAACAAGATTTTATTTAAAATCCGCAAACAAAGCCAACCGTCATTGTAGCTATCCAGTAAATCATAAAATATAATCACAACATAAAGTAAGGTGTGTATCAAGGTATAAGGATTTAGATTTGGATTAACAGGAAAAGTTTCGATAATTTAAATCCTGAA
>JAIVWD010000025.1:9477-19600 GCA_049190315.1 Deltaproteobacteria bacterium
GAATATCAATCATATTATTTTGCTCTTTTAAAAAAACTATCTAATACCTGCCCTGCCAGAGAAGGCTCATGGGAATTAGTGGGTGCGAAACTTGAGTTACCTAATAACTGTCTGACATTCTTAAATACCTATATTTTGAAATTTATCATACGTTACGAAACAAGTAAAGTTGATAAACTCGTAAAAAATCAAAATTTCACCGTAAACCGTTACTTCGCTATAAAAAGATGTATGTATTTTGAATTTAGATCTTTTTTTGAAACCGAACCATATTCGCTTTCAATCTCGCTGAAAAGATTTTCCATTGTCTGCCCAAGTTCCCTGCTAATATCATAAGAGTCAAGACCTGTTTTTTCTGAAAGCCATTTTAAAAAAGATTCTTTCATTAATATGTTTGTTTTGAGCGGCTTTTCGCCGGATTCCCAGAGATTATCAAAAAATATCTTAAACTCATCAATATTAAGCGGGATAAGAACATCTGAAAGACCAAGATGATGTCTTGCCCAGAGAGTCAATACTAAATTTTTATAGGTAAGTGAACCACTATAAGGGGGGGCGAGATTTACTGACATATGAGAAAGAAGTCTGTCAAAAGCTATAATTTCATTTAATACTTTTTCAGTAAGCTTAATATCTTCAATAGAATAAAATTCCCTGTACAGTAAATCTGTCTTGTAATTGTCATAATAAAGCGGCCTCTTTATCAACAACCCGCCCAGAACACCTATCCACCCCTCTCCCCAAAAGCTTAGAGGCAGTCTGTTTTTTTCAAACCAGCTAACTTTGCGCCATTTTTCAGCCCGCCATTTAAGCTCCAGAACAAGTCCGTATCCCACCCTGAAAATCCGGGAAAGCGGAAACCTCTGTATCAATGCAACAGCACGATTTTCGTCGAGGTCACTGCCTTCTTCCGTCAATCGTTTCAGCCCGATACTTATATATCCACAGGTTTTTTTAATTAGATCGTTTAACTCTTCTTTGTTTTTAATCACCCTTTGGTCGGCAACTATTATCTGATTTGCCAGACCCGCCAACTCGACCTGAATCTGCTGCAAAACATCATCTTTCTCTATCTTTTTTAAAGAGTCTGCAAGAAGGTTGTCTTGCTTGAGCATTCCTGTTGAATAATGAGGAACGGGAATATACAACCTCTCCTCAGAACTCTCTGTAATAAATTTTGCGCTCTGCCCGCTTAAATTCTCTGGTTTTAAAGGCTGATATATTCCTATTGCTTCATCAAACGGCAGGAAACCTTTTTCAGCAAGCCTGACATTCCGCAATCTAAAAGCCTCTTCTTCATATTCAGAAGGTATAATACTAAAAGCCTCCAGCAGAACATTCTGATAAATGTTGTGATCATAGCCTGAAAGCCTGTCTATAAATTTAGATAGAAATTCATTGCGATTTTTTATAAAATTGCCGTCAGATTCAGCGCCTAAAGGTAAATCAATAAATCTTATGTAAAAAACATCATCAAGCGTGAAAAAGTCATCACCAAAAATTGACGGATCCTGGTCGTGTTCCCTTATCTTTACCTCGATGTTCTTGAAAAGATAGAATTCAACGAATTCAGTTTTTTTATTTAAAAACCACCTTACGAAACGCTGCGAATCAGCCTTAATAAACAGGTCAAGCCATTTCGTAACATTGTGTATGCTGATTCTATCCTTTTCCCATACTTCTATATCAAGAATGTATTCCCACTGTTTGTCAGAGGCAAGAGACAAAAGCTGAAGAGAATCTTCTATCCCTATGTCGTTTATCAAAAAATAAAAATCTTCTTCTGGAAATGAATGAACAATAGCTGCCGGCTGCGGTGAATCCAGAATACGGTCCAAAGCCTTCTCAGCAGGCAGAGAAAGAATTTCTTTTCTCTCTCTGTTCAGGTTTTTGTACAGTTCAACTGTCCGTTTAAGTTTTTTGTCTTCGTTCATATACAAATATTTATTTTTAAGATCAGAAGGTTATAGACTCAAAAAGTAACTTGTCAAGAACCTGAGGTGGTAGGTAATTAAATTTAAAACGGCTGACTGTTTGAGCGTATTAGTGAGCCTTAAGAAAAAAGAGGCGCTTTTGTATATCCTTGTTAAGGATATAAATTCAAGTCATAAGGATCAATTTTCTTAAGCAATATTAATACTCTTTTTCTTTAGGCTCACTTATGCGTGAGTTTCAGACGTTCTTAAATTTAATTGCCTGCTTCCTCAGGTAAATTGCTCTAAAATAGCATTATTTATAAGTTACTGAGGCATCATTTGAATCCCATGATGCAAATTTTAACAGAAGCAACATTCCCGGAACAGCAATAAGGGTACAAAAAATGAAAAAATTTTCCCAGCCCATACTTTTGGCAAAAAAACCGGTAGGAGCCGATGCCAGTACCCTTGGAACACCCATAAGGCTGCTGAGAAGAGCATATTGTGTTGCTGTAAATTTTTTATTTGTTATGCTGGCCATAAATGCAACATAAGCAGCCGTACCCATCCCGCTGCTAAGGTTCTCAAAGGCAATAACAGCCGACAAAGCAGAAATATTGTGGCCAATTCGTGCCAAAAGGGCAAAGCCCGCAGTTGATATTGCCTGAAGAAAACCAAAAATCCAGAGGCTGCGGTAAATCCCCTGTCGAAGCATTAATACGCCTCCGATCAAACTGCCTATTATGGTGGCCCAAAAACCGAACAGTTTGACGACCGCGCCTATTTCTGTTTTTGAAAAGCCTATGTCAAGGTAAAACGGCGTGGTCATGGCGCTTGCCATGGTATCGCCCATCTTATAAAAAAGGATGAAGGCCAGTATCCACAAGGCTTCCTTTCGGCTGAAGTAATCTATCAGCGGATATAGAACCGCTTCTTTTAAGCTTTCAGGAGTTCCGGCAGCAATCTCGGGTTCTGAAGCAAAAAACGTCGTTAAAACACTTGGAAGCATACAGGCAGCCATTATCAGATAAACCGTGGAGAAACTGACGTGATCAGCCAAAATAAGACCGCCGCCGGAAGCCAGCAACATTCCTACCCTGTATCCGTTTATATAAAAAGAAGAACCAAGTCCCAGTTCCTCATCCGGGAGATCTTCTCTTCTGTAAGCATCCACAACAATATCCTGTGATGCACTAAAAAAGGTCACAAGTAATGCAGCAAATGCCACCATCCAGGGATGACCCCCGGGATCAGTCAGCCCCAGGCCTGCAATAGAAAAAATTAAAAATATCTGGGCTGTCAGAAGCCAGCCTCGTCTGCGTCCCAGAAAAGGAAGAGTATAACGGTCCAGAAAAGGAGCCCACAGGAACTTCAGAGTATAGGGAAGGCCAACTAAGGCCATAAGCCCAATCACAGATAGATCAACCCCTTCTTCCTTCATCCACGCCTGCAAGACAGTTATTGTCAGAAGAAGCGGCAGGCCGCAGCTAAAGCCCATAAGAAGCGCCACAATCATGCGACCGCTGCATATTACTTTTATAATAGAACTCCGGCTGTTAGGCTGCACCCTTCCTCTCATAAACAGGCATCTGCTGTTTGATCCAAATCATAACCTTGTCAAGTTCATCTTTGAATTCTCCAAGAGCCTTTCCTCTGTGGCTTACACGGCTTTTTTCTTCTATGGTTAATTCGCCGAAAGTTTTATTCAAAGGCGGATAATAGAAGACCGGGTCATATCCGAATCCATTTGATCCAGAGGGCTGTTCGGCAATCAATCCTTCGCAGCGAGCTTCATATGTCAGGGCAGGTCCTGTTGGAACCGCAATGGAAATTACACATTCAAATGCTGCTTTGCGGTTGGTCTTTCCTTCCATTTCCTGCAAAAGCTTTTGACATCTTTGTTCATCTGTTGCATTTTCACCTGCATAGCGAGCAGAAAGAACTCCCGGCGCACCTCCAAGGGCTTCTACTAAAAGCCCTGAATCATCTGCCAGGGCCGGAAATCCCAGCATTCTTGCTGTAAGGCTGGCTTTTTTGTATGCATTTTCATCAAAAGTATCTCCATCCTCTTCAATATGCGGTATAGGACCAAAATCGTCCAACCCTTTGATATCAACAGGAAAGCCTTTTAAAAGATCACTGATCTCAGATTTTTTGCCTTTGTTTCGTGTAGCAATAACAATTATAATTTTATCTTGCATGTCAACCTCTTAAACAAATTAATGAAACCAACTTAGTGTCGTGTCATGCGTGAAATATCGTATCGGGCACTCGTCATTCCCGCGAAGGCGGGAATCCATTCCCCGATCAGGTCGAGGACAAGCATTTTTGACTACTTCGGTGCTTCTGGATTCCCGCCTTCGCGGGAATGACGGCCATATTTGCGACACTACATAGATGACAGGACATTAGGTTATAATAGGTTAAATCATGGTCATTTTTTTGTAAAGATTTTTAATCCGCAGATTACGCAAATTTTTCTGCTTGTGCGTGTCCCTGAACTAACATACATTAATGACTCTGTTGATTTACTACATCCAATCTTTAGTCCACCAAATATTATGTAACCCCCTTAAAATAAATGGAATATTGTCAAAAAATATCTTGACAGTCAGTTGGCGATATGTCAATTTAACTGGAATCAGAAAAGAAAGATATAATTATTTTAAATTATGAAACAAATTGGGGATTTTGCTATTTTGAGTTTTGAACGCTCTGCACGAACATCCCGGTTGGTGACGGTCGGCGATACAGTCCCTCGTCCCTTGAGATTTTCACGATTTCCTGTTAGCTTGCCGGGATAAAAAAGGAGTTTATCTATGCCAAGGAAATTCAGACAAGATGTTATTCGTCGCTGGAAAGAAAATCCTGTAATCACCTCTGAGGATCTCCCCTTTAAGTGTCATGACATGTATAACGCAGGTTGTATTAAGATTGACGGGGAATATATCCTGCTGATTACTATTGAGAAGCTTAACGGCAGGCCTGCCATTTATATAGCCAGAAGCGAGGACGGATTATATTTTAAAATAGAAAGAGAACCCTTTATTGCCTCCTCAAAGGATGAAGATTTTAATGAATACGAAGAAATGGGAGTCTTAGACGCCAGAATCACGCCTCTTAATAATGAGTATTATATTGTATATCTGGCCATGGGAAGGCATGGGATCGTTTTAGGCCTGGGCAAGACAAAAGATTTTAAAAAGTTTGAAAGAATGGAGATTATTTCTCAGCCGGATACCAAAGCCGGCGCTCTTTTTTCCAGAAAGATAAACGGTAGATTTGCGATGCTGGAAAGACCGAGCTCCGGAGGAAGTATATGGATTGCTTATTCAAATGACCTTTTGACCTGGGGTGAAAGAGAGGTTGTCCTTACGCCAAGGGCCGGCTTTTGGGATCAGGGGCTAATAGGATGCGCGGTTCCGCCCATGGAGACAGAATCAGGATGGCTGCTCTTATACTATGCAGTGAAACAAACCTCTTCCGGGACGATTACCAAAATAGGGGCCGCCATTCTTGACAAAGAGGATCCTGCCAAAATAATCAACCGGGCCAATGTACCGATACTCTCACCAAGGAAATTATATGAACGGATCGGGGATCTTAACAATGTAGTCTTTTCCACTGGTGCGATTCTGGAAGATAATGGTGAAATCAAGCTTTATTATGGAGCAGCGGATAACTGTATATGTCTGGGAACCACAACGCTTTCCGAGGTCATCGATTTTTGCAAGAATAATTTGGAGGAATTTTAAATAATGGTTAGAAAAATAGGAGGAGATTTTTTACGTCGTTATGACGAAAATCCCATACTGACTGCTGAGGATATTCCCTTCAGGTGTAATACGGTGTTTAACGGGTCTCCTGTTAAATTTGACGGAGAATACCTTCTCTTGTTCAGAGTAGAGGGGCTACAGGGGTATTCATTTTTTGCGCTTGCCAGAAGTAGAAAAGGGTTCTACTATGAGGTCGATGAAAAACCGGTCATGTTGCCCGAGAAGAACGGTAAATTTGCCAAGTATGAAAAAAGAGGAATCGAGGACCCGCGAATTACGTTTATGGACGGAGTTTATTATATTTTGTTTACAGCTTTCTCAGGTTTTGGGCCGATGATTGAAATTGCCAAAACAGAAGATTTTAAAAAATATGAGCGGATTGCCCTTATTTCTTCGCCGGGCAATAAAGACGGGGTATTATTCCCCGAAAAGATTAAAGGGAAATATGCCAGGCTGGACAGGCCTGTCGGTAATAATGTAGGTTCTATCTGGATATCTTATTCAGATGACCTTATCCACTGGGGGCATTCCAGGGCGGTCATTTCCCCAAGGCCGGGTTACTGGGATTCTTATCGAATCGGCGCATCCGTGCCCCCTATCAAGACGGACAAGGGGTGGCTGGAGATCTATCATGGTGTAAGAATGACTGCCAGTGGACCGATTTACCATGCCGGGAGTGTCCTGCTGGATTTGGAGGATCCCTCAAAGATTATTGCCAGATGTGACGAACCGATGCTTTCCCCCAGAGAGAATTATGAAAGGATAGGGGATGTCAACAATGTTGTCTTTGCCAGCGGCGCCATTGTCGAAGAGGACAGGACGATAAAGGTATTTTATGGGTCTGCGGATACAGCGATATGTATGGCCATGTGTGATCTGGATGAACTAATCGAAAGGACTTATAATGATTAAAAAGCATGAGGCTAATCCCTTAATTAAGCCTGAATCAATCAAACCTTCCCGCGATGGTTACAGGGTAAAAGGGGCTTTTAATGCCGGAGCCGCCGAATATAATGATGAGATAATTCTCCTTTTACGGGTGGCTGAAGACTGTATGGCCGGCGAGGGTTTTATTGCTGTTCCCTGTTACCGTTTTGATGCTGAAGGAGGGCATCCTGAGATTCTGGAAGTAAAGGCTGACGATCCCCGTGTCCAGTTAAAAGATACAAGGGGGGTTGTTTATAAGGGGAAAGATTATCTTTCCACATTGAGCCATATCCGGATTGCCAGAAGCAAAGATGGTATCAATTTCACAGTAGATGATAAACCTTTTATTTATCCCTGTAGTTCAAGCGAATCGTTCGGCACGGAGGATGCGCGAATCAGCAGAATTGATGACATCTATTATATAACATACACCGCTGTTTCGGGTGACGGCTGGGCAACCGCACTGGCCACGACACGCGATTTTAAAACAATGGAAAGAAAAGGGATTATTTTCCCGCCTTCCAATAAAGATGTGTCTATTTTTCCGGAAAAAATAAATGGGAAATACTTAGCTTTGCATCGTCCTCACAATGAGGGTTTTGGGAAACCATCCATATGGTATAGTGAATCACCAGACCTTCTTCACTGGGGGAGTCACAAATGTCTCATCCGTCCCCGTGACACCCGCTGGGAAGAACAGAAAATAGGCGGGGGGGCTGCACCGATCAAAACAGACAAAGGATGGCTGGAGATCTATCACGGTAAAGGGAAAGATCAGATATATTCCCTTTACCTCCTTTTATTGGATTTGAACGATCCCTCCAGAGTTTTAAAAAGAGGTAACGAACCGATATTGTTTCCGGAGGAGCCGTATGAGACCAAAGGATTTTTCCCTAACGTAGTCTTTTCCAATGGGGTGATTACCGGAGCGGACGGCTCGGTTAAAATCTATTACGGAGCCTGCGACGAAACAGTATGTCTTGCTGAGACATCAATCGATGAATTGTTAGGTATGTTAAACCTAAATTGAGCGATTTTTTACTCGACCTGCACCAATCTCTTGCGCATCAAGGACTTGCGAAAAGTCTCGACATAACCATTGGTATGCCTACGCTTTTCGCAAACCTTGCTGCATCAAGATCTCGGCACATTTCTTCGCAAAAAATCGTTCAACTTAGGTTAAACTGAGGAGATAAAAAATGAGAATCGGTTTTGTATCGACCTATCCGCCTATCGAATGCGGTATTGCCACCTATACCAGCTATCTGAACGAGGCTCTTAAAAAGATCGGCAACGAAACCTTTGTCGTAAGCCCTTTGGGAGCTCAGGGTGAAGGCGTCTTTCCTGTTTACAGGCCGGAGAGTACGTCGATGTCTACGCAGATATACGATATCAGTGCTGAATTCACTCCGGACATCATTCACATTCAACATGAGTATGGCCTCTACGGTCCGCAAAAGGGTGTTCAGGTTATCGGGCTGATTGTTATGTATAAGCTCGTAGGCATACCGGTTGTCACAACGCTGCATACCGTTCAGGAAAAGCTGGATCATGCCGAACAGACTCTTCTGAGTTTGATTGTGAGCGAAAGCTCTGCGGTGATTGTTCATGAGCAATTTCAAAAGGATACTCTGGTCAAACACTTTGGACAGGAGGAAAAGATTCACGTTATATATCATGGCGTCAGAAATGTTGAGGGCATAAAAGATGCAAAAAAGAAGGTGGGGATAGAAGGGAGAAAAGTAGTTCTTTTATGTGGCTATTTCAGGCCGACCAAGGGATTTGAAAAAATCGTGAAACTTATGCCGGAGATCTGCAAACAGGTTGATGATATTGTTTTGCTGGTTGCCGGAAAATCGAGGGGATTGGAATATCAAGAGTATCAAAGAAAATTTTATGAAGCGATAAACAATTCTCCGGTAAATGACAGAATCGTGGTTTTGCGGGGACAGTTTCCCCAGCATACATTCGATACGATTGTTTCTGCAAGCGACGTGGTGGTTTTGCCTTATGAGAAGGGCGCTCAAAGCGGGATTGTGGCCCAGTGTTTTGCTTTCCAAAAGCCTGTTGTAACCTCAAATCTTTTAGCCTTCAGAAAGCTTATTAAACGCAGCAACGGCGGATTGATATGCAAGAGCAATAAGGAATATATACAAACCATTATTAAGATTCTAAGAGATGATGACCTCTGCCGGACATTTCAAAACAATATCAAAGAGTATGTAAAGAATCACAGCTCATGGGCAATAATAGCCCAGCAGCATATTGAGGTATACCGTTCGCTTGTCAGAATTCCCTATGGCAGAGCAAAGTATGCCTACTGGGAGGAGGAAAAATAAAGGGGTCAGGGGGTCACAATAAGGGGTAGTAGTGTCAAAAGCTTGAATTGTGAATTAATTCTTTCAAAACTGGTTTTTCACTTTTTTGTCTTTATTCATTTTTTTACTCGAAGCTCAACCATAGATCTTATACGGCATTATACCTCTATTCCAAAGAAATTTATTATAAGAGAATTGAGCCACCTTCTTAGCACAGAATAAGAATAGTAGCGGGTTGCAATCTCGTAATTATGATTTACCATTTTTTCTCTTTTTTCAGGTGATTCAAGGATTTCCTTTACTTTTTGGACTGTTTTTTTGGTTAGAAATCCGTCCATGACTATCAGATCAAAACCTTTTGGCTCTATGTCTCGTACAAATGTGGCATAACGGTTTACCAGCATGGGTTTCCTGAAATAAATAGCTTCAAGAAAGGCATTGCCGAATCCTTCGTAAAGACTGGGGTAGGTAATAAAGTCAGCATGTGGATAGATATTCCAGAGCGAATATTGATTCGGATTTTTCAAGCCATCGTTGATTGGATCCGCTAAACTGGCATCAAACAAGCGAAGATCTACACCTCGATCTTTTGCATTTTCTATAAGCCACTCGGCATATTCAAATCCTTCATCTCCTGTTTCGTGTGATATTACGAGCTTATAGCGTGGATCTTTCAAGTCGTGGACAAGTTCAATGGCATGTTCAATTCCTTTTCGCTGAATAACCCTGGAGGGCTGCAAAATCATAACATCATCCGGCTTTAATCCAATTGAATTGCGGAAATCTTCTGTGCGTTTTTCATTCACAAAGGGTGGATTTTCAAAATCCAGCACATTAGGAATAATGGTTGACGAAATTCCGGTACGATGAGCCAGCTCTTCCTTGGCTGCTGAATTAATTACTACATGTTCAATATCAGGCAAAGCAGGAGGAAAAGCCATTTGAATATAGTCATTCACAGCATTAACTGTAAAACGCACTCTTTCCCAGTAAAAATCATGATGGTGTGCAATAGTCGGGATCTGAGTTTCAGCAATAATTTCTGTTAAGGCTAATCCAAGAGGGACATGCAAGGGAATAGTCAAAACATTTTCAGCAATCAGCATGTCGATTTTAAAATTTTCTATGAATTCATAGAGTTTTGCTTTCAAATAGGATCTTAACAAATGGATTGCTTCAGTTACAT
>JAIVWD010000026.1:0-19226 GCA_049190315.1 Deltaproteobacteria bacterium
TCTCCGATTCATTATCAGTTTGATCCGGTTCAGACAACAAAGACGAGCGTACACGGCGCCATCAACATGCTGGGACTGGCCAAACGGGTAAAGGCTAAAATCCTGCAGGCATCGACAAGCGAAGTTTACGGCGACCCTGAAATTCATCCTCAGCCTGAAAGTTACTGGGGAAAAGTAAATCCTGTCGGACCAAGGTCTTGCTATGATGAGGGGAAAAGATGCGCTGAAACACTTTTTTTTGACTACCATCGTCAGCATGGTCTGAAAATCAAAGTCGCAAGGCTATTTAATACATATGGCCCGCAAATGCATCCGAATGATGGGCGGGTGGTCAGCAATTTTATTGTGCAGGCACTTTCAAATAAGGACATAACTGTCTTTGGTGACGGCTCACAGACCAGATCTTTTTGCTATGTTGACGATCTAATAGAAGGCTTGATCAAAATGATGAACAGTCCTGATGATTTCACTGGTCCGGTCAACCTTGGAAACCCGGATGAATTCTCCGTCCTTGAATTAGCAAAAAAAATCATAGAAACAACCGGATCTAAATCAAAGATTGTTTTCAGAGCGCTGCCCCAGGATGACCCATGCCGGCGTCAGCCGGATATTAGTCTGGCTAAAGAAAAACTCGACTGGCAGCCAACTGTTAGTCTGGACGAAGGGCTGGAAAAAACAATTGAATACTTTGATAAAATATTAGGTAGCCGTTCACGGCTTGAAACTTGAAATTGGAAAGTAGAAATTAGGGAGAGACGAAACGAGTTCACGAGTTGGATATTTACAAACTGCATGAAGGCCAAATTTCTAATTTCCAATTTCGACGTTCCGTGAACGGTTACATATATCCTAATGAATAATAAAATCAAACAGCCGGCATTTATAGATGTGGTGTATAAGCTGGGTCTGAAGAATACAGAGACGGGAGTCGGGTATTTTTCATGCGATCCAGTGAAAGAAATCAGTTTTGAAGAATCAATTGAGTATTTAAGAGATCATCCCTATGATACATACATGCATAAGCATCTTTTAGACATAATCGCAAAGTTTGATGATACAAGGATGCAGCGGCTCATAAAGGAGGCAAAGCAAGATGATTATACTTTGTCGGCATTATTATATGAAGCTTCTCTATCATATGATAACTTCAACTTATTTAAAAAATATTTTGAATCAGAAGAAACAAAGAAGCTTTCAGCTTACACTCCGCTTAACCTTATCAAATCCAGCCTTTTAGACGATCATGATCTTCATTCAGAATGGATTGCTGTTTTCAAAAGCAACATCATCGATCATAAGCCGCTTCCAGCGCCTGATGATATCAAAATGCCGCTATTGTTCGGCAAAGAAAAACTTTCGGAGATACAAGACAATTATGTCCATATCCGTGAAATCTATGACAAAATAGCAGGGAATTGCTCGCAGGAAAATAAATACTCTCCTACGTTAAAGGCAACCGCTCAGCATGCTCTGAACAAACTTATAGAATATAATATTCTCACGGATACGGAAATGAGGCATGAATCATCTCTGAGCCCTTTTGCGCTCCTCAGGAAATGGCATATCGGCCACTCCGTCAGGAACAGCCGCCACAACTATATTTTTATAGGCGATCAAACCAGCTACGGCAAAGGTCTTTCCCTTGATGCGGCACGGGCATCATACAGCATGGAAATAGTTGAACGCAGATCATCATTTGCCGGCTTTAACTCAGAAGGCACATTTGATTTCATAAAGGAATATCCATTAACCCATGCCAAGTACGAAGATTTAATTAAAGGTGGAAAAAACGCAGTAAACCCAAACAGTCTGGTTTTAGAAACCCCATATAACAACGAAGCACTATTCTGGCTTGAAGGTGAACAGCAGTGTGGTCAAAGTATGCAGCCCATCCTGCTTCCAGCCCAGTGTGTGTTTCTCTTCTGCAATCTGGATGAAATTAATCTATTCAGCGGACTTGGCTCAACCGGCCTGGCGTCTGGGAATTCAATAGAAGGGGCAAAAATAAGTGCTCTATTAGAAATTATTGAACGCGAAAGCGAAGGATTATCTCTTTACACCCCCTCTCGATGCTTCAGACTTGAGGCTGAAGACCCTCAGATCGCAAATTTATTGGAAGAGTATAAAACCAAAGGGATAGTGGTTCAATTCCAGGATATAAGCCGGCCATTCGGTGTCCCGTGCTATAAGTGTTTTGTTGTCAGCCAAAACGAAGAAATCGTTAAAGGAACCGCTGCTCACCTTGATGGCAAAAAAGCTCTCATTTCCGCCTTAACTGAAACTCCTTATCCTTACCCGAATGGATCTGCTTCAAATCCCGGCCCTGATGAGCTGCCGACGCTTTGCTTTGAAAATCTGCCCGATTACTTAACCGGTAATCCTGTTAAGGATCTGGAGATTCTTGAAACTCTGCTTATAGCTAATAACTACAAACCGCTATATGTAAACTTGACCAGAAAAGACCTTGATATACCTGTAGTAAAAGCTTTAATACCCGGAATGGAGATGATAACGGATTTTGATCGCTTTTCCAGGGTTAACCCAAGGCTTTTCGCTAACTATCTACAGCTTTTTCAATAACGCAAAATCGTAATAATTTAGCTTTTTGAAAATATAACCGCTTCAGGTATAATCAAATTCAAATCATGAAAAACTCGCGCATAACATATCGTAAAGAAAGAACTTGCCACGAATGAAAATAATAGTATAACAATTCAACAAGCTCTTGATAAACAATAACGATCTCTAATGCGCTCAAACAGTTTCCTGCTTTAAATCTGATCACACCTGAAGCTCACGCACAGCCGATTTTTGTTTTATAAAGCTAAAATGTTATACTTTTTTTATATCCTGATCATCCTGCATATCCTGTCAAAAAATTGGCACCACCTTATTTAAGGAGAAAAACAATGCTTACCATGATTGCCAGGTTACTTAAGGTGCTTAACTCAGAAACAGAGCCGGGGCAGATCAGCCTTGCATTTTGTTTTGCCATGATAGCCGGCCTCACTCCTCTTTTCAGTCTTCATAATTTATTTATTCTGCTCATAGTACTGATAATCAGAATTAATATTTCGTCATTTATTCTGGGATTGGTATTCTTTTCAGGAATCGCCTATCTTTTGGATCCGCTTTTCCACTTGATCGGTTTTGCGGTTTTAACTGCAAAACCCTTAGAAACCCTGTGGACATCTCTTTACAATATAACTTTTTTTAGACTTGAAAAACTTAATAATTCTGTTGTTATGGGAAGCCTTCTCTTCTCTTTCATATTGTTTATCCCGGCATTTATATTTTCAAAGCTGGCAATAATCAAGTATCGGAGCAATCTACTTGGATGGGTACAAAAAAGCCGGATAATACAGGCAGTTAAGGCAAGCAAACTCTATACGGCTTATCAGGCTGTATCAGAATAGAGAGGTGTTTCATGAAAACATGGATACGCTGGCAGGGTCTTTTTGCCTTTTTAGGCGTCACGGTTGTTATTTCCATTTTATGGTTTTTTTTAGTAGATGGTTTTATAGAAAGACTGATTGAGGAATACGGTACAAAAGCTCTCGGCGCAAAAGTAGAAATAGATGAGACAGATTTATCTATTTTACCCGCAGGCCTGGAGATTATCGGGCTTCAACTAACAAATCCCGATAAACCAATGGAAAATGCCGTGGAAATTTCCAGAGTAAATTTATCGCTTGATGCCATGAACCTGCTTCGCAGAAAAATTATTATAGATGAAATGGCTGTAGAAGGAATTCAATTTAATACACCTCGCAAGGTATCAGGAGCTGTTGTATCCAAATCGGATATCTCACCGGCAATTTCTTTAAAATCTCCTGAAAAAATGAAGTTTCCTGAAATCGTAATGCCCGATATTGACAAACTCGACGTTGCAGAAATTTTAAAGAATGAGGAACTGGAAAGTATAAAGATGCTCGAATCAATACAGCGTGATATCGAGTCAGAAAAGAAAAGATGGGAAAAACAGCTTGATGAGCTTCTTGATGAGAAAAAGTATGCCGAATACAAAAATCGAATTGAAAATATAACATCGAAGAAAAAAATAACTTTTGAAGGGCTTCTTGGTTCAGCAGGAGATATAGCCGGCATTCAACAAGAAGTAAAAAAAGACCTTGATAGTATAAAACAGGCGCGTCACGAATTTGAAAAATCGTTTTCCTCTTTTAAAAATCGTATAGACCTGGCATCAAAAGCGCCCATGAGAGATGTAGAACGCCTGAAACAAAAATATACTTTATCACCGCAAAATCTTTCAAACTTTACTCAATTGCTCTTTGGGAAAAACGTATCAGAATGGACGAAAAAAGCATTATACTGTTATAATAAAATTCAGCCCTGCCTGGAAAAAAAGACTGTACAAAAAGAAAAAGGGAAAGAAGTAGTCAAACCGATCAGGGGCAGAGGAGTAAATATCCGCTTTAAGGAATATGAGCCGCTGCCTGATTTTCTCATACGACAGACAAAAGCTGGGCTGCAACTCAGATCAGGCGATATAATAAAAGGCTTGATTAACAATATAACTCCTGATCAGCATATTATGGGGGTTCCTCTTACATTTGAGTTCTCAGGTGATAATATGAAGGGCATAAAATCCGTTAAAATCAACGGCATATTGGACCACATCAAAGCTGCACAGTCCAAAGACAACATTTATTTTCTTATAAAGGGATATGATGTTGATAATTTAACGCTGTCTGATGAATCAAAATTACCTTTAAAAATAAATAAAGCATCTGCTGATCTCGAAATGACGGCAATCCTGAAAGGTGATAATATTTCTGCAAACATAATCGCAAATTTGCAATCAGTAAAAATATCTTCAAATAACAAAGATCGAGCCGGCTCTATTGCAAATACCATTGTATCTGTATTATCAGATGTATCAAAATTTTCCGCCAGGGCAGATATAAACGGAACGTTTGATGATTACAAAATTAATATAACATCAGACCTTGATAGCATTCTTAAAAATGCTCTTGAAAAGGTAATACACAAAGAAACGGAAAAACTTGAAAATAAGCTGAAAAATACAATCATGGCCAGGGTTGACGAGCATTTGAATCAGACAAATAACAGTCTGAGGGATTTTGGAATAATTAAAGATGAGCTCAACAACCGTTTAAATTTGGGAGATAAGCTGTTAGGGGATTTTAAGCTCCGCTTTTAACCATTGCTCTTGCAAGTAATAAATCTTCTCTGGTTGTAATTTTAATGTTGCACCTGCTGCCCCTGACAACCCTTACCTTTACTCCAAGTTGTTCTACCAACATGGCATCGTCTGTACCATTAATCCCGCTACGTATGGCATTTTCATGTGCTCTTCTTATCAGGTTATATTTAAAAGCCTGAGGAGTCTGTGCAAGCCATATGTCTTTTCTTTCAATTGTATTCTCAATAAATCTTGAGCTGTTAACTCTTTTTAGAGTATCATATGCAGGTATGCCAAATATGCAGGCGTCATAATCAGTTGCACATGTTATACATTCTGTTAACTGTTCAGAGCGGATAAACGGACGTACGCCATCATGGATAACTACAATACTATCATCTATAATATTATCAATTGCCAGAAGACCATTATAAACCGAATCCTGACGTTCAGCGCCGCCAGGTACAAGGCTTAGCTTTTTTTGAAAATTCCGTTGATTGAGTATATTCTCATTACAAAACACAAAATCTTCTTCAGGAACGACAAGAAAGATTTCGTCTATCATATTACATTTATCAAATACCTCAATTGTGTGGCTTATAAGCGGACGGTTATCAAGCAATAAATACTGCTTGCGCACGTTATCGTCCATCCTTATACCCTTGCCTGCGGCTACTATTATTGCTGATACCGTCATAAAAGTGCCTAAAGTATATTAAAGTGCCTAAAATGCCTAAAGTTAAGGAATGCGCCTCCGGCGCTGCTAATTTTAACCTTTACCAGACAAATTGGCTCATATGAAGTAACTAAAGTGGCTAAAATTCTATAATTCTGTTAATTTTATATGAATTAATGGAGCGAAGCGACACCTTAACTTTAGGCACTTTAGCTCACTTTAGGCATTTTAGGCACTTTAATATACTATTTTAAGTAACTAAGCTCTTTTGGAAGAGGTACGCCTTTTCCCATTGTATCCTCACCATAATTGACACTGGTAAGGATTTTAATGTCTCTTAACGCGCGAACATCTCCTTCAAATTTAACCTCGGTTATATTTTCCTTCTGGATCTTCCCTCCTGCCCACTGTATATCAAGAACGCTGCTCGCATCAAACCTGTCTTCTCCAACACAAAGTTCCACCTGACCGCCGTAGTGCCGAACAATTTTGGCAACCAGAAGACTGGGCCTGCTGTGGAAACCCAGTTTAACTGGAACACCTACAGAAATTGAAGAACGCTCAATATTTTCATTCAATATCTTACCGGCCAGGTCTTTACCGGTTGTCAGGAAGTGACAGACATAATAAAGTCCGTAATTAATTGTCCGATCAAGAAGAACTTCAGGATCAACAAGTAATGATAGCTGTTCCTGAACCTTTTTGTAGATGTTCTTATAACCTGCCTCATGGAGATGGCGCTCATGAAAATGCAGAAGCCTTCCTGTCATTTGAAGAAGATGAAATACAACTGAAAAACAACCGCGGAGATCCTTGAGTTTCCTGTTGCCGAACCTGTATCCACCATGTATTACATATGTATCAAAAGCAGACTGAAGGTTGTGTACGAGCATCTCAAATTGTCTTATCTCAACCTCATTGATCTTGTCGGGAACAATCTCCAGAATCTTTTTCAAATCATAGGGTTCATAAAAACCAAGATGATCAAAATTTCTTGCAATACATAGAAACTCGCTGGCAATTTTAACTATATGCTTCTTCTGCAGGTCTTTGTCTTCATCATCAATATCATAATCAAGCAAATCATTTGTTGTAACACCCGGGAATTCAAAAGTATCAAAATTATCATCAGGTACAGGTATGTTCAGTCGACGGGCTTCATCAAGAATAACCGGAGCAAGTTTCATTAGAGACTTTATCAAAAAATTAAATGTTGCCCTGCCTTCCCTCTCAAAGTCTTCAGTATTCACAAGATCATAAAAAACAAGGCGGTTTAAAATGTGTTTCTGTGAATAGCTGCCAATGCTCAAATGCCTGACAGCAGCAGACAGCTCTCTATAATAATACCAGTTCTTATTGTTTTTTGCCCCGTGATAATCAAGAAAATCTTCCAGGATCTGAGATGATTCTATTAGTCTCGAAAAAAGCTTTTTTGTAAAAAAAATACTGTCTTGCTCAAAATTTGAGATGTAAACACAACATCTAAGATAATCATAAGAAAATATCTTAACCTTTTCATCAAAAGAAAATTTCTTTAATACTCCCTGCAATTAACTTAGCTCCCCTGATGACTGTTCTCACATCATATCTTTCTGGGTTTCAGAAATAATATTATCAAGTTTATTTTTTAAATTTTCCGGCAGTCCTTCAATATCTACATTCAAAAATCCGCGGACAATTGTCGATACTGCTTCATCCTCATCAAGACCCCTTGCCATGAGATATTCAATTTCATGCTGATCAATTTTGCCTACCGAGGCTTCATGAGACATTTCAACATTCGGCACATATCCCTGAAGCTCAGGTATTGCATGCATAAGCCCGTCATTTATTATCAGGCCCTTACATTCAAGGTGTGCTTTTATGCCGGCGACTTTTCCAATCAGGTTTCCCCTGGCAATAATTGTCCCGCCGGTCGTAATTGCACGCGATATTATCTCTGCACGTGAATCAGGTGCGTTTAATACAATTTTTGATCCCACATCCAGAAAGCTGCCCTTACTGGCTACTAATATGCTGTTAAAACGGGCAACAGCTCCTTTGCCATTAAGATATGTCGTGGGAAACATCTGAAGAGAGCCGACTGGTTTTAAAGATATATAGTTAGAAATAATAAGCCCGCCCTCATCAACATTTATAACTGTTCTGGGTCGGACGTTTATCTCTTCACCCCAGTCATGGATCATGGTAAATATAAGTTTTGCGCCTTTTTTTACGTAAAATTCAGATACACCGATATGCAAACCTGATACCAGATGCGGAGCTGTGGCACATCCTGTTATAATATGAAGCTCCGAACCTTCTTCGGCTATTACGACATTATGAACATTTTGCGAAAACTTATCTTTAGCTATATAAAGGCATGATTGTATTGGATGCTCTGTCTTAACGCCCGGGAGTGATCGAATATAGTAACCCTCGTGAGGATTCTCCTTAGCCTGGGCTGTAAACTTGTCGGTGTCAGGAGAAATGCTTTTCCACATATAATCGGCAAGCCATTCATGTTTTTCTCTGGCCCTGGATATACTCATTACCTCAACGCCGTCCAATTTGGTTTTGCAGTGTATAACAGACTTGTCTTTCTGTATAAAGGTGCCTGCACGACCTGTTTCTTTAGTATCAACGCCGACGTCTAAAAGCTTATCTGCGTCGGAAGAATCAATCCGGGCCAACTCATTAATATATTCGTGTTCTTGTGTTTCATTCTGATAGTTATCAAGATTAACTTCCAACTCATTATCTATATCGTGCATCTTACACACTCCTCATAGCCGTATTCTCTAATCCAATTTAAAATTTCCCTTGCATTTCTTGAACAGCAAAGAACACCGTTATAAAGCACCTGCCCCTTGTCAGCCGTTATATAATCAAGGATATGGCCGGTATGCGTAATAACCAGTGCGGATTTAGTCCTTTCTGCCACAAAGTTTTTATGAGGCTGTTCCTTGGGGCATTTAATCCCCCTTTGCAAAAGAGAATTTATAGTATCACCAATAAGGACAATGCTTTCAAGGTCAACACCTGATTCAGGTTCATCCAGCAGTATAAGGTCGGGTTGCTGCGCCGTAAGCTGGAGCAGCTCGGAACGTTTAATTTCTCCGCCTGAAAAATTATGATTTACATCTCGATCTAAAAAATCAGAAAATTTAAGCTGTTTGGAAAGTTCCTCTATATCAACAGGGCGACCGCCACTGCATATTTCAACTATAGACCTTGTTTTTAAGCCGTTAATAGTCGGAGGCCTCTGGAACGACACCCCGATACCGAGTCTTGCACGCTCGTAAATAGGCATGTACGTGATGTCTTCACCTTTGAATGTAATTTTCCCATGAGTAACATTATAGCCTGAAAATCCCATTATGGTCATCATCAGGCTTGTCTTCCCGGAACCGTTTGGACCGAAAAGTATATGGGTTTCTCCTTTCGGGATTTCCATATTGACATTTTTAAGTATGGTTTTATTCCCGACTTCTACTTTAAGTTCTTCAATCTGCAGCATACTTTTCACCTCACCAGTTTCCGCAATTCAATTGTATAGGAATTACCATTTTTTGCCTAATCAATCCGGTACGATAGAATAGATGGATTGTTGAGCAAAAAGTGCCTAAAGTATATTAAAGTGCCTAAAATGCCTAAAGTTATGGTACGCCTTCGGCGTGCTAATTAATAACATGGGAATAGAAATTGTTACGCTTTCTTATGTATTAATAACTCAAAGAATCTTTATATAAAATGGCAGAATACCTTAACTTTAGCTCACTTTAGGCACTTATGTTCAAAACGGCCGGAACAGTCCATAAGCCGAATTTTGTTCCCTGCAGGGGTTACCCCCAACAGGGTAACGATCATTCATCTATGGGTGCCGGTTGCCCGGCACCTCTTGCGACCTACCCGGGAGCTCGGACGGGCTACCCTCAAACACTCCTCTATTTGGTCTTGCACCAGGTGGGGTTTGCCAAGCTTCCCCGGTCACCCGGGGAACTGGTGCGCTCTTACCGCACCTTTTCACCCTTACCCTGCAAGTCAGGCGCAGCCTGAAACTTACTGGGCGGTATACTTTCTGTTGCACTTTCCTTCACGTTGCCGCGACTTCGCGTTATGAAGCACCCTGCCCTGCGGTGTTCGGACTTTCCTCCAGATCAAACAAGATGATCCAGCGATCGTTTGGACTGCTCCGACCGTACTGTTTTACATTGTATTTAACGCATAGAGTTCTTTAATTTACACTTCAGGCAATTTTGCTCTACGCTTGTTATCTTTAGTCACAAGTGCCTAAAGTATATTAAAGTGCCTAAAATGCCTAAAGTTAAGGAATCCTGCCATTTATATGGGTTTTTTATACCACAACTTTAGGCACTTTAGAGCACTTTAGGCATTTTAGGCACTTTTCCGGTTTATCCGGATTAAGTATCCTTCCAGTAAATTATTCTCTGACAACTGGGACAGAACTTCAAGCTGTCACAGCGCTGAAGATCATTATACATCTGTGCAGGAATGTTCATATTACATCCACGGCACACCGCATCCTTTACAGGCGCAACTGCAATTTCTCCAGCCTTATCTTTTACCATAAGATATGTTTTTAAAAACTGGGGATCAATTTTACCGGAGAATTTCTTCCATTCAGTATCAAGTTCAGCAAGCCTTTTATTATTCTTTTCTGTTTCATGAGCTATAGTCTGCTTTTCTTTATTAACCTGCTCGGAAAGCTTTTCATATTCATTCTTTCTATCAGCCAAAACTCTCTCGATATCATCCATTTGTTCAAGGCCTTCGAGCATTTGATCTTCAATTTGAGAATTTATTGTCTTAACATCTTCAATTTCCTTTAATAATGACTGGTATTCTTTATTTGTTTTAATAGATGCGAGTTTCTCCTGACTTTTTTTTAACCGGGAGATATTCATTTCTACATCAGATTGATATAAACCATAACTCTTTTTCAGCTCATTAAGCCTTAATTCTTCATCTTGCGTAGTCTGCTCAAACTCATTAAGCCTGGAAGAAAGACTGTCCAACCTTTGAGTATCGTTACTTAGAATCGATCTAATTTTGTTGCTTTCTGTCTCGATCCCTTGAAGTTTTACCAGATTATCTATATGTTCATTCATATCCTCAACTCTCTAAAATAACAAACGGATCCTTTTCAAGTTTACATGCCTCAACTTTTACATCAAACTCACTTTCAACAAGAACTTTTTGAAGACGTTCTGCCAGCACTTCAACTATTAAATGCTCAGATGCAAAATGTCCTATATCAATGAGGCCCAGATTTGCGGCCTCGACAGCCCTTGCATCATGATAACGTAAATCCCCGCTTATATAAACTTGAGATCCGGATGAAAAAAAGTTATTCATCAGGCTTGACCCGCTGCCGGTGCACACAGATACAGACTTAACAGGCAGATCCGGTTTTCCGGCGATTTTTACTGATTTTAGTTTAAGTATTTTTTTGATTTCCAATGCAAAATCAGCAAGCTTTTTTTCCTCATCAAGTTCTCCAATGCGACCAATGCCCTGAGCATTCTCTTGAGTTATAAGCGGATAAATATCATATGCCATCAGCTCATAAGGGTGATCCTTTTTCACATGTTGGATAACGCTTTTGAGATCACTTTTTTGTACAATGGCTTCTATTCTTATCTCATCTGTCTGAGTAGTCTCACCTGGTTTGCCGATAAATGGATTTGCCTGAGAACCCGGCCTGAAAGTACCTTTTCCTTTATTCCTGAAAGAGCAGCATGAATAATTTCCAATTTCTCCTGCGCTGGTTTCAAAAAGTGAGTCTAAAACTTTTTGCTCATACTCAACAGGCACGTAAAATACAAGCTTGTAATTTTCTGCCCCCCTGAACTTTCCCAGAACCTTCAGATTCTTTAGGCCGATACGTCTTGCGATAACGTCGTTTATACCATCTTTTGCGCTGTCGAGGTTGGTATGTGCTGAAAATATAGCTGTGCGGTGCCTGACAGCCATATTGATCACATAACCAACAGGAGTGCTGAAATCAATGGATTTTAAAGGACGAAATATCAGTGGATGATGTGCAATGATCAGGTCAACATCCTTGCTGCAGGCAGCCTCAACAACATCGGGAGCAGGATCCAAAGCGATCCAGACTTTTTTTACCGGCCAATCATTTTGCCCGACCTGTAATCCGACATTATCCCATTCTTCAGCAAGATGGCGTGGTGCAAAGCTTTCCATCGCCTTAATGATATCAGATATTTTTGCAGCCATTTCTCGTAACTACTCAGGTTATCAGGTTCACGGTTCACGGTTTATTGCCTTGATTTCTTCATTGCTTTCTAACCTTGAACCCTTGAACTGTGAACCTGAGTAGATTTTTTAATCACAAAAAAGGCGTGGTTCTTATAACCACGCCACAATAAGAAACCTTTGAAAGGTCTCAAGAAATGGGCCCACCTGGATTCGAACCAGGGACCGACCGGTTATGAGCCGGTGGCTCTGCCAGCTGAGCTATGGGCCCGTATCTATAAGTTAGAATTTGACTTATTAACTTTATAGAAACTTTTTGTCAAGTATTAGGGCTCGAAAAAAAATAAGTTGGTCATTTTTTTCCGAACCCTTAGGTTTCGATAAAACTTTTCAATTTACGGCTTCTAGTTGGATGCCTTAGTTTTCTCAAAGCTTTTGCCTCTATCTGCCTGATTCTTTCTCGTGTTACCGCAAAATCCTGCCCGACCTCCTCAAGAGTATGATCTGCTTTTTCGCCGATTCCGAATCGCATGCGCAAAACCTTTTCTTCCCGCGGGGTTAATGTTGCAAGTACCTTTCTTGTCTGTTCAGCAAGATTCAGGCTTACAGTGGCATCTGAAGGAAGCATAAACTTTTTGTCTTCAATGAAATCACCAAGATGGCTGTCCTCTTCTTCGCCGATAGGTGTCTCTAAAGAAATAGGTTCTCGTGCAATTTTTAATACCTTGCGAACCTTATCAATAGGTATCTCCATTTTATTTGCTATCTCCTCAGGCTTAGGCTCACGCCCAAGCTCCTGCACCAGATATCTGGATGTACGGATCAGCTTGTTAATAGTCTCTATCATATGGACTGGAATTCGAATAGTCCTTGCCTGATCGGCAATTGCCCTTGTTATGGCCTGCCGTATCCACCATGTTGCATATGTACTGAATTTATAACCACGGCGATACTCAAATTTATCCACAGCCTTCATAAGGCCGATATTGCCTTCCTGAATCAGATCAAGGAACTGAAGACCTCTATTAGTATATTTTTTTGCAATGCTGACAACCAGCCGTAAATTCGCTCTGGTTAACTCACTCTTAGCTGCTTTAGCTATTAGATGCCCTTCCTCAACACCTGACATAATCCTTTTTAAAGTACGGCCGTTAGCCTTTATGGCATATTCTCTTTCTTTTATCTTTTCGTGGATCTTCTTAAGTTGCGTATATAGTAAGGTTCTCTCATCTATAGTCAAATCATAACTGCGGTTAATCCATTTAACAAATTTTTTCTTTGTCTTTAAATTGACGCAAAATTCAGCAACTGACACGTTAACTGTATCTGCATAAATAGAAATCATTTTGTTCATGGAATCGAACCATTCTATCTGGCCTCTTATAATATTTTCAATCTTATCTATTACTTTTCCTTCTAAACGCCAATTTTTTAACAGGTCGAATATTTTATTATTCCTGCGAGTTATACGACTTCTGATGCTACGCTGTTCAGACAGGTCTAATTTTGATGAAAATAGTTTTTCCCTGTATGCTTTATTTTCTTTTTCATTCTTTTCAATCAAACGAATGGTGCTTAAAAACCTCTCAATCTGTAATACCTCATCAACATATGTATCTCCTTCGTCAACATCTCTTAACACATGTTTTGGACGAAGCTTGCCGCTTTCAATATGTTCCCCTAAATCTAAAATACATTCAACTCCTGTCGTGGTATCTATAAGCGACCTTAAAACAGCCTGTTCGCCGGCCTCAATCTTCTTGGCTATTTCAACCTCTCCTTCTCTGCTTAAGAGAGTCACAAGCCCCATCTCACGTAAATACATCTTAACAGGATCGGTTACTGTACCAAAATCATTAGCAGAAACAGCCTCGGTTTGATTGAATTTTTCTTTTAACTCTGCCTGGTTATCCGCTACATTGCTTTTCTTTTCATCCACGATTTCAATATCAAGATCGTCAAACAACATTAGAGCTTCATCAAGTTGATCAGAAGATAACATATCTTCGGGAAATACCTTGTTAATCTCGTCATAAGTTAAAGAACCTTGTTTTTTACCTTTTACAATCAGTTTGTTTAATGCTTGTTTATTGACCTTCTTTGCATTTTTCCGTTTTGCAGCGGATTTAGTTGCCATATATTTCAGCCTCCTAATGACTTCAGAACTATTTAGTGCCTGAACGAAAACTGCTAATTTTCCCAATTTCTGCGTCAGGCTTAAATTTTGGCACGCAGTGAAGCTTTAGCGCTATCCTCAAAATACTCCATGTATTCCTGCGGTTAAAATTTGCGCCTTCCTTGAACTTGAAAAAATTTTCTAGTTTTCGTTCGGGCACTAGTTAGGGTCTTTCCTGACCTGAATTTGCTTTTTCTTTAACAATTCTAAAAGCAGCTCATGGTCATTAGACTCCTCTGCTGCCCTTATCTTTTGCAACAAAGTTTTTTCTTGACGATTTCTGATTGACTCAAATTGCGATAACAACTTGAGACAGCCTTCACGACTCCACTGATCTTCACCAATCGACAAAGAGGCAACAATACTTTTTTCTTCTCTGTCATCAATACTGTTAATGATGTCAGATATCAGTCCGTTGTTGCTTTTGCTATCATGGTGCAATTCATCCCGAACGTCCTCATGTTCTCCCTGCTTCAGAACTAGTTGGCCAATTAGCTTTAAAGATTTATCTTCGAAATGATCGAGTATATTACGCGAAATAATTTCAGGTAATATTTCGGAAAATTGAAGCATCATTGCAATAATCTTTCTTTCGTGCCTGTCCCCCTTTAATATAAGATTTCTATTCTGCGTCTTGCCTGACAGCTCTTTATTTGGCTTGATGCTTTTATTGCCGGATATTGTTCTCACCTTTTCCATAACTGCTGCTTCATCAATTCCTATAATTTCTGCAAGCTCCTTGATATATAAAGATCTTTCAACACTATCATTAATGTTAGCCAAGGGTTGTTTCAGGTCTGATATGATACGAATTTTCCCTTCAATGGAGAGACCGTGCTTCTTTACAGCAGAATCAATAAGAAAAAGAATTATACTTTTAGCCTTTGACGCAGCATTCATAAAAGATTTATATCCAAATTCAAAAAGATATGAATCAGGATCATATCCTTCGGGTAACACAAGAATTTGTGCATTAACATATCCTTTATCAAACACCTTTATGCTTCGTTCCGCTGCCTTAATGCCGGCTGCATCAGAATCATAAACCAGAACAAATCTGCCATTTTTACCAACAAATCCTCTAAGAAGCTGGACATGCTCCTGAGTTAAAGAAGTGCCCAGTGTTGCTACGGAGTTCAGAATTCCATGCTGATGTAATGCTAACAGGTCAAAATATCCTTCGACAATGTAAACCGTTTCACTTGCCCGGCATTGCCCTTTTGCAATATGCAATCCATAAAGAGACCGGCTCTTGTTGTAAACAGATGTCTCAGGAGAATTCAGGTATTTAGGCAGGGAATCATCCATTACACGCCCCCCAAAACCTAACACCTGCTTGCTGACATCGAAAATCGGAAATATTATACGATTTCTGAAACGATCATAATAGCCGTTTTTACTCTTCCTTTTAATAATCAAACCGGATTTTTCAACAAGCTCATGCGATATGTTTTTTTTTGAAAAATAATTTATAACACTATCCCAGCCCGCAGGAGCAAATCCCAGATTAAATATAGTGATAGTATCTTCTCCAATCCCGCGTTTCTTGAGATATTCTAAAGCTATTTTCCCTTCAGCATCACCTAAAAGGCTATGTTTAAAAAAATCCATTGCCTGTTTATTTGTAGCAAGCAAGCTTTCTCTTTCGGAAATCCGCCTTTTTTGCTCTGGTGACATTGTCTGAGCCGGAATCTCAATGCCATATCTTTTGGCAAGCATTTTTGCCGTCTCAAAAAATGAAAGACCATCATGATTCATCAAAAAATTAAATATATTTCCACCAGTACCACAGCCAAAACAATAGAATATTTGTTTCTCGGGACTTACAGTAAAGGACGGTGTTTTTTCGGTATGAAATGGACAAAGGCCTACATAGTTTCTTCCAACTTTTTTCAGAAGAACTATCTCTGAAATGATAGCTACAATATCAACGCTATTTTTAATTTCTGAAATCTTATCTTCAGGAATAAAAACTGCCAACAAAAACACCCCCATAAACAATTGAATAGGGAAAACAAGGTAATAACGGCAGGATGTTAAATGGAATGAAGTTTAGCAAACTCCTTTATGTGCTCAAGCTGACTTATTTGAAGCTCTGAATTGTCAATAAAGAAGTGTCTCATGAAAAGCTAAACTTTAACCTAAATTGAACAATTTTTTACTCAATCTGCACCAATCTCTTGCGCATCAAGGACTTGCGAAAAGTCTCGACATATCCATTTGGTATGCCTGCGCTTTTCACAAACCTTGCTGCATCAAGATCTCGGTACATATCTTCGCAAAAAATCGCTCAACTCAGGTTTAATATTAATAATTATTTTAAACTTGTAAGATAACTATCAATAATATTATTGTCAAGATATAATATTAAAAAAGTGCCTAAAAAAGACAGTGCCTAAAGTGAGCTAAAGTGCCTAAAATGCCTAAAGTTAATGAATGCGCCTTCGGCACTGCCAATTTTATTTTTTTACTATACAGCTTTGCTCACTTTGTTTCTATCTGAACTTATAACCAAGCCCTGAAAATCATAGCCACGCCGAAGGCGTACCTTAACTTTAGGCACTTTAATATACTTTAGGCACTTTAGGCACTGTCTTTTCTTTAGGCACTTGTAATTTTGAAACTTCAATAGCTTCTTTAAGGTTCAGGGTCCCGCTATATAGTGCCCTTCCGGTAATAACACCAACTACCCCGACCTCTCTTAAAGGCATTAAATTTTTTATATCCTCTATTGTTGAAACACCGCCTGAAGCAACTACCGGTATTGATACAGCCTCTGCCAGGCGTCTGGTTTCTTCAATATTCGGCCCTGTTTGCATACCATCTCTATGTATGTCGGTAAAGTTTATTGCTGCAACACCACAATCTTCAAATTGCTTTGCCAGATCAACGGCTTTAACCTGTGTTGTCTCAGTCCATCCCTCAATAGCAACAAATCCGTTTCGAGCATCTATCCCAACAATAATCTGACCTGGAAATGCCTTGCAGGCATCTTTAACCAGACCGGAATTCTTAATTGCCTCGGTTCCGATAATTACCCTTTTTACCCCGATATCAAGGAACATGGTTATTGTCTCTTTATCCCTTATTCCACCTCCAACCTGAATATGGGCGTCAACGCTTTCAACTATTTTTTTGATTGAATTAAAATTTTGAGGACTTTTTTTAAAGGCACCATCAAGATCAATTACATGAATAATTTCAGCGCCTTCCGACTCCCATTTCCTTGCCATAGCCGCAGGATTATCAGAAAAGACTGTTTCTTCATCCATACGCCCCTGAAGGAGTCTGACACATCTACCGTTTTTTATATCAACTGCAGGTATAATAATCATAGTTTGGGAAATGTCTGAAGCACATCTTCAAGACCTGAGACAGCCATCTCTTCTGCGGTAATCCAGCTTCCCTTTCTTCTTAAAAATGTGCCGATTTTAAAAAGGTTTTCGCTTAATGGACGCTGGGTTTCATCAAAATGACCTACCCACAACATACTGCCTTTTGAAACATCTATAAGATGAATATCAAATGCAACAGAAGCGGGCGAATCAACTGAATACCGCGTCCCTACCCTATCCTTGAATCGATAAACATGCCCTACCAGTATTGCATCGGCGTAAAGAGCACGCCCGATTTTAACTAATATATCACGTTCCAGCAAATCACTTTTATCTTCCGCCAGCAAAACCGACATAGCCCCCTGAGCCTGGCCGGGAGGTATAAGCTCAAAATCTTTACGGCTTTTAATTATAGAAATCAGGCGATCTGTAAGAACATCAACTGCAAACGTTTCCACATCTCCTGTAGAAAAAACATTGCCGCATAAAGGGCACCTGACATTAACATTTTTACCATATAAAGTTGATAAATCTTTAAAAGGCAAAATCAATAATTTTTCTATACCGGATTTTACTGCGGGTGTTTCAGGAATGATCACATCAGATTTGCAGGCAGATAATAATAAAATTAACGTAATAATACCGATTCCAACCAGGCTGCGCAGATTATCATGATGTATTTTCTGTATCATAAAAGAATCAGTTACTTCTGGGATAATTGAAGACTTGTGGTATCGCATATGGATTGAATATTGTATATTGAATATTGATGGAAATCGCTTCGCTCCATTAATTCATACCTGCCCGCCATCGCAAGCTGTACTCGATGCTCTTCGTCCTTTTGTTGTCTCGCTCAGGCGAGGCGGGCGGGTAAAATTGATAAAATTCCTTAAATATTAAATATTCAATATTCGATTTTCAATAATTATCCGATCACAATGTACCTTTTGTAGAACGCACATCTGTAATACGTTCATCAAAAGAAACGGCTTGATCCAGCGCCCTGCCGACAGCCTTGAAAATTGATTCTATAACATGATGCTCGTTTTCGCCGTAGCTGACATTTATATGAAGATTCATTCCCCCCATAGTAGAAAATGCCCTGAAAAATTCCTTTGCAAGGGAAGAATCAAACTTACCGCCCGTGGTTTTTAGATTTGGAATATTAAATACCAGATAAGGCCGCTTTGATAAATCAATTGCAACAGATGCCAAAGCATCATCCATAGGTGTTACAGAAAAGCCATACCTCTTTATCCCCCTCCTGTCGCCGAGAGCTCTATCAAATGCATCTCCCAATACAAGCCCGACATCTTCAACTGTATGATGAAAATCGACTTCAATATCTCCTTTGGCAGATATGCATAAATCAAAAAAACCATGAACAGCAAAAAGCGTAAGCATGTGATCAAAAAAGGGAATCCCAGTTGAAATCTCATGGTTGCCCTTACCGTCCAGATTCAATTTAATATTGATAGCTGTCTCTTTAGTCTTGCGATCAACCTCTGATGTTCGTTCCATTCTCATATCTGCAATCCTTCGTGATTATAACCTTAGGGCTCGCTAAAAAATAACTTGGCATTTTTGCATCCCAACTTCACCATATCTTTAATCGATTTTCATTCGCAAAAGTCCTCGAAATAGCTCGCTATT
>JAIVWD010000027.1:0-19014 GCA_049190315.1 Deltaproteobacteria bacterium
GCCGAACCTATGATTTTATAGCTCAAATCTTCGTATAGTAAATTACTCATTGTTTATAATTTTCAGTGAAACTCCGTGTTGTTCCGTGGTGAACTATTACAAATTTTCAAAAATATTGGGCCGGAATTTGCATAATATTATCGCTCAGGAATTCAATTTTATCTGAGTTATTTATTAGTATCCCTAAAGGAGCATTAGTATCTTTTAAAAAATTCTTCAATGCCGTCAGCATCCCTTTTTTAATTTTATGGCCCAGTTTGATCTCAATTGGGATAACGCCAAAAGGAGCGTCTATAATAAGATCAATCTCTGATTTGTCCCTGGTTCTGTAAAAATGGAAATCAATACCTGCGGTTAAGGTGCACTGAAACCCTCTTATAATTTCTTCTACAACAAAAGATTCAAATGAAAAACCTGCCACCGGGTGAATTAACAAATTATCAAGACTATTAATTTTCAAGAGATGATGCAGTATTCCCTGGTCACGGAAAAAACCTTTGGGCATCTTTTGCACTTTCTTTAATTTATTTTTTTCATAACTTCTCAGATTGCGCCATATAAATGTATTATGAATTATTTCCAGATACTCTTTTGAGGTAACGGAGCTGACTTCCAATGCCCTGGCTATGTCTGACTGATTAATAATTTTGCCGGAGTGAAAGGACAGAGTCTGGATAAAAAGACGAAAATTATGAGGGTTGATTCTGGGGAAAAGGCGTTGAATATCTCTCCTGATATAATCCGAAAAATATTCATCCATCCATAAACCGTGAAACTCAGGAGTATCACAACCTTTTATCCTGGGTTCAGGGTAACCGCCTAACTGCCAGTGGTCGTATATCTGCTTGACATCCAACTCCGGCTTTAAACCTGAAATCCGGTCTAAATCCGGTCTATTCTGAGAAAGCAGGGAGTAAATTTGCGAAAGAGGTTTGTCATAAAATTCTGCTGCCTTAAATGGCCAAAGTTCAATAGTTGCAATTCGCCCGGCCATGCTTTCGGACAGCCCTTTGACTATTTCAGGCGAACTTGACCCGGTAAGCAGAAACCTGCCGACTGCTTTTCTGTCCTGGTCAATGACACCTCTTAATACCTTGAATAATTCCGGGTATTGCTGGGCCTCATCAATAATAGTTTTTTCACTTTGCCTGGCAAAAAAACCTAATGGATCACTTGTTATCAGTTGATAGTCATCCGGTCTTTCCAGATCATAGTATTTCCAATCCGGACGGATATTTTTAACCAGTGTTGATTTTCCACATTGCCGTGAACCAATAATGGCAACAACCGGGAACATATCCAAAAGCCGGTCTATTTTTTGCTCGATCAATCTCTTTTTATACATCATTTTTAAAGGCTACCTTTAAAAATGATGGCTGTCAAGTAGAAAGTGCATTTCAGAATATAGACCCCACCAGGTTGCACCCACCGCTGAAGCTCAAGTCTTCAGGGTAGCCAGGCCGTTTACACCTCGCATAGCTCGGTTGGTTACCTGCCCCGAGATGTGGCATCACTACGTGTCCGACACGAGCAACTGACACGGTTGAACTTTCACCAACTGGATTGCAGCCTTGTCGGCTGCCCCGACGTCCATAAATAAGTAAATAACTATCTTTTAAGCATGATTAATTTACTTATTTATGGACGCAATATGCTTAAATTGCGCTAACTGCGGGCTTTGTTGGTTATGTGTAATCCAAAGGTCAAAAGGAGGTTATCATGGTTCGTAAAGAAACGGTGACTAAAATTATTGATGGCGACACAATCGAAACCAGCGTTCGGAAAAAAAGGATCAGGATAGAGGGCTTTGACACGCCTGAAAAAGGAAAACCTGGTTATTCCGAGGCAAAAAAAGCTCTTAAGCAACTGTTAAAAGATGAAAAGGTTACGGTTACACCTGTCGCAACAGATGTCTATGGGAGAACTGTCGCTAAAGTAAAAAAAGGGAATAGATTAGTAAGCACTCTTATGAAGAAGCATCAAAAGAAATAACAGAATCTTCATCTTCGCTTTTTTCAAACCCAGGCAAATAGGGGACTTGTCAACTTTTTTTCCTTTACATCTCGAAAGTTTAATAGTTTAAGATCCCTTATGTTATTCCAAAATTATTTCTTCCGTTTTTTCGATAAGGGCTCTGGAGGAAAAACTTCCCTTTCAATCAAAATTCTGTTGAATTCTTCCTTGTCAATCGGGCACTTGATGAGATCAACTGCTTCTCGTGTAGTTTCCAGCTTAAGTTGCTTTCTCATACTTAAGAGAAGATCACCCGATACATCTTTTTGTTTAGCCGAGTGTGATATATAAGTGTATGCTCCGGTTTCCATCCCTTTATATTCGTGATAAAAGTAGATATGATGTCCGGATTCTTTTCGGAAGCCTTTCTTGGGCAAATTCCTTAAAATTGCAGCACGAGTAACTTTCATTTGCGGATTTCTCTGAAAAGTTTTTCATATATCTCTTTTAGACGATAGGCTTCACCCGTTACACGATTCCATTTTAATCCCTTATAGTGCTTATAGAAATGCATCAATTGCTCGCAAAATGCACGGGTAGCATCATCTCTCGATTCTCCTGTCGCATAAAGACCAAGATTTTCATTTTCCGCAAAGAAGAGACTCTCTCCCTTGCTTATTTTAACCAAAACCGGCTTTTTAGAGATGACTTCAGATTTAGGAGATGTGAATCGCCAAAGCGGAGTTTTAACTATTATAGAACCCCAGCGCCATGGTTTTACATTATCTTCTAAACCAGTTGATGTATCAATCACACCTCTACTAAAATTTTCGGGTATAAAACCGAGACGTTCATCTCTTAATTCATAGCTTTCATTAATTTGAGCCAGGCTCATATCGTCTCACCTCTTAAATACTGTCTATAATCATCAGTTATCAAATTCTCAAATATCGCCCTTGTCTGCTCGTGAGCCAGGCTGACACATGAATTAATCTTGGAAAACGCTATTTTTTCAGTCAAGGCAAAATCAAAATCCAGGAGCAATGCCTCTTGTTGGTCATCTGATCGGATTATAGATTCAATACGAGTAGTAATGGTGCCGTCTGGAACTTTAGATATGAGTACCATACTCAGGTTCTCAAATTGATCAGAAACTCCTTCGGGAAGATTAACATTAACAGATATAAAGCGTTGAAGTGGTACAATTCCATCCTCACGAGTGAATGGAATGACGTTTATATATCTCCAGCCGACACGAACCAATTTCTTCAGGGAATACATTTTATAAAGTGTTTTGAACAGATCAATAAATTCCTTAATAAATCGCTTGTGGCCTGAGTAGTTCTTATCATGGAATGAAAACCGGTTTATAGCCAGCATGATTTCAGTAGTCCGTTCTTTGTTTTCAAAACGGTAGGGCGATAAACTATCACCAACTTTTGGAACCAGAATTGTCGGATACCTATCCCTTATTTTTTCATAAAACTCATCTTTTCTGCACTCAATGGCCAACTCACCAGGGAATCTGACCTCACAAACCACTTCCACCAAAGGCGAATTCGGATACACTTCAGTGATCTTGTATTTTTTTTTGTTCATTCCGCTACCTCTTCATAAATGCAAAAATATAAGTTTGTATGTTATAATCACAAATCGATAATTGCAAATCTAAAATCCCAATCCCTTATTCCTCATCAATACTCGACGGATAAGGCTCGGAAATAGCCTGCGCCAGTCGCCGAAACCGCTGATCGCGTCCAATTCCTTCTTCTGTTTTTTTGGCGTTTTCGGTCTTTAACTCATCAAATACCGCAAATTTTATACAATGCTATCTCCCCACTCCTTAACAAGATCATGTTCAATTTTCAGATGGTCGAGAACCCTTGCAATTACAGAATCAACAAGGTCGGAGATGTTTTGCGGGTTTGAATAAAATGAGGGGGATGGAGGCATGATGGTTGCGCCGGCCTTGGCTGCTACATACATGTTCTTCAAATGGATAATGTTTAAAGGAGTCTCCCGTGGCAACAGGATCAACGGACGTTTTTCTTTGAGATTTACATCAGCAGCCCTGTGAATGAGGTTGTCTGCTATACCGGCTGCAATTGCTCCAAGTGTTTTCATCGAGCATGGAGCAATAACCATGCCGTCATTCCTGAATGACCCGCTTGCAGGAGGAGCAAAAAAATCATCCTGATCGTGTGTATATAAACAGGCATTTTTATTAAATGTAATGCCTTTATCCTTTAAAAAAGATGAAAAGGATTCACCGCTGTAACCGGTTTCATGCTCAAGGACTTTATATCCGGCACTTGATATTATAAGATATATGTTTACCGGATTTTTCAAAAGAGCCTTGAGAAGCCTTATTCCGTATATAGACCCTGATGCCCCGCATATTGCTACTACTATTTTCTTGTTCACATCCACCGCCTGACCAGTTCATCTGCCAGAACACCCAGGAATAAAGTTATGGAAATTAAACTGTTAACATGAAAAAAGGCAAAATTAACATTGCTGAGATCGTCCGGCTTAACCAGCCTGTGCTCAATAATTAATAAAATTCCGATTATAACTACTGCAAAGAAGTACATCAGGTTCATATCAAATACAATATAGATCAGAAAGAAAAAGCCGAAAGAAGCAAGATGTATAATAGAAGCAATTATAAGCGCTTTTTTTACACCAAAATGAGCAGGTATGGAAAAAAGCCCTTCATCCTTGTCAAATTCAATGTCCTGACACGCATAAAGAATATCAAAACCGGCGATATAAGTCATGAGGGCAAATGAAAGAATAAGAACAGACCATGAGAAGCTTTTGGCAAGTGCTATCCATGCACCTGCAGGGGCAAGAGATATGGCGAAGCCCAGATAAATATGGGAAAGCCAGGTAAACCTTTTTGTATAGGAATAAGAAAAAAGTACAACAAGTATAGGAACGGAAAGATAAAAACAGAGTTTCCCAAGCATTGCTGAAGAAAATATAAAGAGACCTGAAAAGAGAATTACAAATACTATTGCTGAAGATAAAGAAAGCCTTCCTGATGGTATATCTCGTTTTGAGGTGCGTGGATTCTTTGTGTCAAACTTTGCATCCGCTATCCTGTTAAAACCCATGGCAGAGGAGCGTGCTCCAATCATGGCAAGCAAAATCCAGAAAATATCTGATATAATCATCTGATGCTGGCGCTGGGCAAGTATTACTGCTGAAAAAGCAAAGGGAAGAGCAAATACAGTATGACTGAACTTTATCATCCTGCCGTATGTAAGAATCCGTTCCAGCAAAATTACAACCCTACTCCATCTATATGCGCCCCACAATGTGCGCACTTACCGTTTTCTATCAGATTTTTATTTACACAAAACCCCCATCTGTCGATAAGAATATTGTTGCATTTATAACAGAACGTGTTCTCACCGTTTTCACCTGGCACATTGCCTGTATAAACATATTTCAAGCCCGATTTAATACCGATCTCGCGGGCCATAACAAGTGTCTCAAGAGGTGTGGAAGGCCGATCTAAAAGCTTATATGTCGGATGGAACCTGCTTATATGCCATGGTGTTTCGGGACCCAGAGACTTTACAAGGAATTCGGCCAGCATTTCAAGCTCATGCTTGTCATCGTTCAGCCCGGGAATAAGGAGAGTTGTTACCTCAACAAAAATGCCAAGCGATTTCATCAGCTTCAAGGTTTCTTTCACATGCTCCAGTTTCGCCTTGCAAATTTCTTTATAAAACTTTTCATTAAAAGCCTTTAAATCTACATTTGCCGCATCAAGATAAGGACTTATCATTTCAAGGGCTTCGGAAGTCATGTAGCCATTTGTTACAAATACGTTCCGTATCCCCTTCTCATGAGCGATCTTTGCGGTATCATATGCAAATTCAAAATATACGGTAGGCTCAGTATATGTATATGCTATGCTTTTGCAGTTACCTTTTTCCGCTGCGTTCACAATATCTTCAGGTGTAACAAAATTACCCATTATCATTCCATCATGGTCTGACGGCATCTGGGCGATGTCTGCATTCTGGCAAAACAGGCATTTAAAGTTGCAACCGACTGTTGCTATAGAGTAGGACAGACTCCCCGGAAAAAAATGGAACAAAGGCTTTTTTTCAATAGGATCTATATTGCTTGCTATAAGCTTTCCATAAACCAGGGTCTTCAGAGTTCCTTCCTGGTTCTCACGCACACCGCATATCCCGCGCCTGCCATTTTTAATCACACAACGATGGTTGCAAAGATTGCATTTAACTTTTTTTTCATTAAGCGGTTTGTAAAGATATGCTTCCATAGTTACTTAACTCCATTTTCTATAGACTTTCAGATAATTCATTTCACAAGGCTAGAAGGAAAAATCTGAGTAAGTCGTGCTTATGTGTACGTCGTCGAAGATTTTGACTGATAACGCAGTGAAATTATTTATCTGAAAGTCTATAATTTTAAGGGTTTGCTCAAAACCTCTTTTAACCCGCTAATGCATTGGTTGTGGGCTTGGCTTGGCAAGTAATTGATAGTGGTCTGGTTGTATAGCGGGGAACAGGAGCAAACACAATGCCTGCGAAGGCCCCGAACGGACATCTTTGAACCAGGCTCGAACGTTCTATGCTGGAGGTTATTTCCCCTGAGGCCGACAAAAACTGGTATACGGTTCTCCATGATATAGGGACATCGCCTAAAATGGCACGGATGATTTTCTTTAATTCCCAGATACTGAAAAACTGAGCGCGGTTGTAAATGCTTTTGGTAAATATCCCTTTAAGCCGCAACTGTATCCCCTTAAGAGCATACCTGTTAAGCACGCCTATAAAAATCCTGTCTTTTGCAACCCTGCAGGCCTCTTCAATTGCTTTTTTGGGATCTTCGACAAATTCCAGAGTTGTTATAAAGCAGGCATAGTTAAATGAATTATCATCAAAAGGCAGGTCTTCAGCAAATCCGCGATGTAGATCCACGCGATGTCCAACTTTTTTAAAAGCAATATCCAGCATATACTGAGATGGATCAATGCCTGTAATCTGTAAGCCTCTGTCTAAAAATGGGAGAAGACTTGCACCGGTTCCACAGCCTATATCTAAAAGAGAATCCCCATCCATCGGCTTGAGCATATCCAGCATAAGCCGGAATTCAAGGTCAGCGGCAAATCTGTTTTGTGGTTTATCATACCACTGATCGTAATTTACGGCATCATTAAAATCAAATATATAACCCATGATTAATATTTATAGAAAAAAAGGAATTTTATCAAGGAGAAAAGATTCGTAAGCCGTGAACGGTTACAAAGATTCTTAATAGAAATGTATTTGGAGAGACCTGAAAGGAGTGTATTTTCAGATTACTTTGAATTTTTTTCTATACTCGGGAATTTCTATAATCGGCGGCCTTTCAAAGCCCTTATCTATATAAATATCCGGCTGGTATCCGTCCTTTCCCAATTTGTATTGTATCATCTCGTTAAAAAAGCCGCTTTTTAATTCAGCCATACCAAGCTTCTCAAGGCGCTTGCAAAAAGTCTTCAGAATAACAAATGACATTTTCCCCAATGATTTAGTATCCTGGTTCCTGTGAACCCGCCTTTCAAGATCTACCTGCGCAATAACATCAAGCCCCCATTTTTCATAAATATCGAGAATTATACTGGTTTCAATACCGTAGCCAATTGGAAAGGGTATTTTCTCAAAGAGTTCACGGTAACCGGCATATTCGCCGGAAAGAGGCTGTAGAATCTGGGTAAGCTCCGGGAAAAAGAGAGAGAACAGAGGCCTTATTACCAGTTCTGTGACTCTTCCGCCGCCTGTAGGCCTGATTTTTTTCTTGCCTGTGGTAATGGGCCTGTCATAATATGCCTTGCTATATTTGATATTATCAAAAAGAAGAAGCGGACCTACAAGAGCATAAACAAATCTATGATGAATATTTTTTATATCAGCATCAAGATAAACAATTATATCACCTTTTGTAATATAAAGAGCTTTCCACAGATTTTCACCTTTTCCCTTATAGTTTTCAAGTTTGGGCAGGATATCATTAGCCTTGTATACATCGGCGCCATAACTTGATGCTATTTCCATGGTTCTGTCTGTTGAGCCTGAATCAATGACCACGATTTCATCAAGAAGCGGATAGCGTGACATCAGCTCCGACTTCATAATAATAATTTCTTTTGCAATAGTCTTTTCTTCGTTAAGAGTGGGCAGACAAAGAGATATTTTAATCTTCTTTCTTTCTTTTTCTTCAACAAGACGGTTAATGTCTTTGAATTCAGAATGATGAAAGGTGTTCTTTTTCAGCCAGTTACTATTCATCGCAAACTCCTTTGTCTATTGCCATAATCGCTCCAACAATCTGGGCAATTCCTTTATACATTGGTTCAATTTCCATCGTAGCATTTTCAAGATGAATATTTTCTCCTCGAGTAATTCCAAGTGTAACTGCCGGTATATTGTGTGAAAGAAAAATTGACAGCTCAGATTCACTTGGCTCACATATTGGTTTTAGGCCCAAACTTTCAATTACTGCCCCGGCACTTTTTACAAGGGGATGATTGTATTTTAAACTGGCCGTGCTGAGATTACTTATAGCCTTTAGCTTCAGCTCAACTTCATATTGGTGACTTATGTCGAAAACAATGTCATTAATGTCATTATAAATACTCTTTACCATCTTATCTGAATCACTTTGAATCTCAAAGCCAAGTTTTGCCTTACTGGCTATAGTTCCATGCTTGAAACCGCCTGATATTTTACCGATAATTACTCTGGAACGCGGTCTTTGAGGCAAGCGCAGCTCCAGGATCTGGTTTATAACTTCATTTAAAATCAATATCGCATTTGGCTTGAACTTCTGAAGCGGTCCAGTGGTGGGTGATATTTCACATTCAACTTCACATCTAATCATTCCTTCAGAATAATAATTAAGTCTGCCAAGCTCGACACCCTCTAAGCAAATTGCACCTCTTATGGGAGTATCCCATGCTTTCAGGAGATGCCTGATGCCCCGCAAGTTCCCCCTTCCCAATGATTGTATAACGCCCACCAGGACAATATCGGATTCAAAACTAAGATCTAACTTTCTAAAAATTTCCGGCAACGAAGCCAACACCCCAATACTTAATGAATTATCTAAAATGCCGGCACCCTTTATTGTTCTTTTCCTGACAGTATAATTATGATCTATATCCTTTTCAAAAACTGTGTCCAGATGTGCAACGACAAAAACAGGTGGCTTTGATGTTGAAGTTCCCCTGATAATTCCAATGGGATTCCTGTATCCATCGGTTGTACATTCATCGACCTGAAACTCAGCCAATCTTTCCATAAATAAATTGGTCCGCCTCTTTTCCTTGAAAGTAGGAGCAGGTATCTGTCCAATAAATACTATATTAGCGATAATTGTCTCCTTCATCGACTTGATCTGCTCAACAAAAGACGGTAATTTATCAAGGTACTTTTCCATATCGGCCCCCTAAAAACAGCAAGAACTTATATGTGTTATAGGTGTTTAGACTGAAGTCTATAGGCTGAAGGAAACAGATAATTCCTGAACGTTATTCTCTATAGTCGCTTTAATAAAATATTGGCTTCCGGGAATCTTTCCCCTAAAAGCCTTCTACCTTCAGTCTATTAACCTGGGTAATTGTTATTTTATTATCATATGTACCGAAATTTTAAAAGAAATTATTGACATATTGAATATTTTCAAAGCAAAATAAAAATCTGTTTTAATCACTGTCAATACGAAATTGGTAAAAGTTCACCACGGAACGACACGGAATTTCACTGAAAATTGTAAACATAACAACTCGCTCCCGCCTGTGCCGTAAGCACGGCAGACAGGTGAGAGTGGGTCTATTGTTTAATTCTGGAGCAGAGGCGTTCGTAATGTTGAGGAGAGTATTTTTATAATTCAGTGTAATTCCGTGAAAATCCGTGGTGAACTATCCTTTTGGCTAATAATAACCCTTATGGAGAATACCGCCAATGAAAAGCTTTATTGTTTTTTTCATAGTCTTATTTTCTACAGTAGTGCAGGCTGAAACCATGTATGTTGATGATATTATTAAAATAACGGTCAGAACGGGGCCGGGAATTGCTCACAAGATAGTGGCAATGATCAAATCAGACGAAAGAGTTGAGGTGCTTAAGCCAGAGGAGCCGGAGAAGGACTGGTCTCTTGTTCGCATCGCAAACGGAAAGGAAGGATGGGTTCTCAGCCGCTTCCTCAAATCTAAAGAACCGGATGGGCTGGTACTTGACAGATTGAAAAAAAAACATAACGTGCTTAAGAATCAAGCTGTCTCTACGATTGAAGAAAGCAAGGTCTATAAGAAAGAAAATAAGAGACTGAACTCGGAACTTAAAACAAACAAGGAAATATCAAAAAAAATTAAATCATCTTATGAAGCCTTGAAAAAAGAGTCAGCCGAATTTCTTGAACTAAAGTCCAATTATGCAAAGACTTCATCAAATCTTATCGAACAGACAAAAAAAGCTGAAAAATTGGAAGAAGAATTAACAAGCCTGTTGTTACATCAGAATATCAAGTGGTTTTTAAGCGGCGCCGGAGTACTCCTTTTGGGTTTCGTGATAGGATTTAGCACCAAACGTCAGCGCAGGCGATCATCTTTATTGTAATCTGAATTGAAAAAACAACTATTCCAATCCCGCTACAAAATGTTTCAATGCTTTGTAACCGTTCACGGCTTGAAACTTGAACGCTTTCAATGCTTTTCTTGCCGATTAGAACCCATTGAAAATACAATATTACATAAAGAACCCGGAAAAATAAAATGGAATTTGAAACTGATTTCTTGATTATAGGAAGCGGTGTGGCTGGGCTGACGTTCGCCCTTAAAGTAGCGGAATTCGGCAATGTTGCACTTGTAACTAAAAAAGGAATCATGGACAGCAATACAGCTCAGGCACAGGGCGGAATTGCTTCTGTTTTTGATAAAGTCGATTCATTTGATCTCCATATCCGTGACACTCTTGCATCAGGAGACGGTCTCTGCGACGAGGAAGTTGTTGAGATGGTAGTAAAAAACGGACCTGATAGAATTCTGGAATTGATCGATTTCGGTGTAAATTTCAACTTAAAGGAAAATAGTTCAAAAAAGAAATCTTTCGACTTTGATCTTGGACGCGAAGGGGGTCACTCAAAAAAACGTATCGTGCATGCTCAGGATATGACGGGACTGGAAATAGAAACCGTGCTGGTACGGCACGTCAAAAAGCATAAACGCATTACACTGTTTGAGAATCATATCGCAATTGATCTTATCACCTGTTCAACTCTTTTAAAAAGCGGCCTGGTAACAACCAACCACGAGGAATCCTGCTGTGGAGCATATATTCTTGAAAGAGATACAAAACAAGTCAAAACCTTTCGCTCTAAAATAACTCTGCTTGCCACAGGTGGCGCCGGCAAGGTGTATATTTACACAAGCAACCCCGACATTGCGACCGGAGATGGAATTGCAATGGGATACAGAGCAGGCGCTACATTAGCCAACCTTGAGTTTGTCCAGTTTCATCCAACCTGCCTTTACCATCCTGAAGCTAAAAACTTTCTTATTTCAGAAGCTGTCAGGGGTGAAGGAGGAATTCTTATTGACTCTGCCGGAAATCCTTTCATGGAGAGATATGATCCCCAAAAAGATCTGGCCTGCCGTGATGTTGTTGCCAGAGCTATAGATGCGGAACTCAAAAAAAGCGGAGATGATTCGGTATTTCTCGATATATCTCATAAAGATCCCGGATTTGTTAAAAATCGTTTTCCTAATCTTTATGAAAAATGTCTAACTTTCGGTATCGACATGACAGCCGAACCTGTTCCTGTTGTTCCGGCAGCTCATTATATGTGCGGCGGCGTAAAAACAGATATCCACGGCAGAACAGATATCCTCGGGCTTTACGCCATTGGGGAAACAGCCTGTACAGGGCTTCACGGGGCTAATAGACTGGCAAGCAATTCTCTGATAGAAGCGCTGGTCTATGCCCATATGGCAGCAAAACATGCAGTAAAAAACCTCGAAACATTAGATTGCAAATCCACGCCCGATCTTCCCCAGTGGGACGAATCCGGCACAACCGACAGTGATGAAGTCATCATGGTTTCACATAACTGGGATGAAATAAGACGTTCTATGTGGAATTATGTAGGAATAGTTAGATCGAATAAACGTCTTGAAAGAGCAAAAAGAAGGATAGAGAACATTCAAAACGAAATTCATGAGTATTACTGGAATTTCAAAATTGCCGGAGATCTTATTGAACTCCGAAATATCGCTACAGTTGCTGAACTGATTATTAAATGCGCCATGCTCAGAAAGGAAAGCCGCGGACTTCACTACAATATAGAATATCCTTATCGAGATGACAAATTATGGAAAAAAGATACTATTATAAGAAAAACCTTTGAAGGATAAAGTTGTTCAATTCAGGTAATAATTTCCTTGCATGAAAATAGTTACTAAGATAATAATAACGGTTCACGGTTTTTTTAATCAGAAAACAACTTAGCCCCGCGTGAAATATAAACTTGAGTTCTCACGACCGAGTCTCTTGCTTTTATGTTTTGATCAACTGTAAACCGTGAACGGTTATTATGATAGCTTCTAAATCAGACAGCAGAGGACAGGGGGCAGAAAGTTCTATAGAGGAATAATACTAATGATACACAAAATTAAGCAGCTCATTTTATTGGCTATTTTGGTATCTGTTGGATATTTTTTGTTATCAAATCATATAATTTATTTTGGTAATGGGATTAAGTTATTAAAAAAATCAAGGCCTACTTCAGCTTATACCTTCGTCAGCATTGAAAATAAAAGAGTTGAGGATATTCTAAAAATTGAAGACTTGCGAAATGACGGGATAGGAGATCTTCTTGTTGAGATTGGAAAACTGAATCACGAAGAAAAAGAACGGTTGGAATATATTATTACAAAATCTCCATGATCGGCTTAATACCCAAAGCCACTCTATAAAAGAACTGAATAATTATTAGCCAATAATAGTTAATAATCAATTTAGTGACTACTCACGTAGTCAGGCTGAAGCTGTTTAGGCTGAAGGCTGAAGGGATCAAAAGAGCACGATTGCCATACTTTAGGGGAAACATCTGATTCTTGCACCAAACATGGCTTCAAAATGCGCTTTTTCCTAACAGTCTTCAGCCTTCAGCCTATCCACCTGAGTAGTTACCAATATAATATAATGAAAAATATGGAAATCAAGATGAAATTTAAACCGAATCCAGAATATCGTTTAATGGATCAAGTCCGTGAAGTTTTACGATATTATCCAAAAAGGTCTGAATGTGTACCGGTCCGTGTTAGATAAACGTTTTTGCTATCTGCCTTCCAGATTAGCAACCAATCAGGTTCAATATGACATTCGACATAACCTGAGTATTTGCCTTTTAAAGGATGAAGTTTATATTTCTGGGGTAGGGTGCTGCCTGATTGCAGTATTTTAACAACTTTTTGAAGAGATTCTAAATTCTGGTTACGCTTCTTAGCTCGATTGACATCCTTAGAGAATCTTTTTGTCCATATCAGTTTCCGGGAACTCATACATCAATCTTCTTGAACATTTCTTCAACGGTATCTGCTGACTCAAGATTACGATTATTTTCAATGTCATCCATAGCTTGCAGCGTTTCCTTGTTAGGCAGTCGCAAATCAAACGGAATACCCCTGTAATTGATAACCTGTTTCAAAAAAAGATTAACAGCCGAAGACATATTTAATCCGAGACCAGTTAGAATGATCCCTGCATTCTTTTTAATATCCTCGGTTGTTCTAATATTTATGTTTGTATTTTTACTCATAATTCAAACCTTTGCCCTAAAAAATATTTAAAAAAGCTGACTCTATATTTATTTCACAATGTATCACAAAATAAATACATTGTCAATACAAGGGTTGGCTGGTTGATAAAGATCAGCCACGGTGCTTATTTTAGACGACCGCTTCTTCATCAAAAGTCTGGACACCAAATTATTTGATTAGTGATTTTCTTTTCTTTAGAATTTTATAAATAGTGTCCCTTCGGCCCACACAAATCACATATACGGTTATCTCGTTATCTTCAGCCTCATATACAAGGCGATAGCCGACAGAGCGCAGTTTTATTTTATAATGGTTTTTGTATCCTCTTATCCTGGCAGAATCGATATGTGGCGTTTCCAGTCTATGCCGCAACTGTTTTTTAAATTGAGATTTAATTTCCGGGGAAAGCTTGCGCCACTCTTTCAAGGCGCTGGGCAGGAATTTCAGTTTATAACTCATCGATACCGACCTCAACGGCCTCTTTTTTTTCGTCCTTTCGCTCTTCGATGATACGGCCAAGCTCGATATCCTCTGCCAAATCCATCAACCTCTCATAAGTTTTAGCCGGCACGATGTAAGCGGTGGGTTTGTTGCGGTTCAGCAGTACAATGGTTTCACCGTGAGCGCTATCAATGAGAGCTTGCGGGTTTCGTTTCATGTCACTGATACTAGTCGTCAGTTCGGCATGGATTTTAATAAGCATATTAATCAACCCCCTTATAGGTATATTACATAATACTATTAATAGTGCTCTTAACGGCACTTGTCAACTTGATTCCTCAAGCGCAACGAGATTTTTTATTTTTTTGATGAAGGATTTTGGTTTTCTTCTTGAGTTGACGAAACCGGTTAAGGCTGATACTAACCATCTCGTCTAAACTTATCAAATGGTAACAAGGTCTTTACAGAGACTTCTTTGATTAACAGGATATTCAGGATTAAAACATCAAAACTCATACCTATGATTTTTTAGTCAATTCTTTGTATTTCATTATCTTGTTTATCCTGTTTATCCTGTCAGATTTTTTCAACGGGCTAAAGTTACATCAAATGAAAGGAGCTAATTCATGAGCGGACTTCAACGAACTATTTTCTATGACAGACATGTCGCTCTTGGTGCAAAGATAGTGGAATTCAGCGGCTGGGAAATGCCGATTTTCTATCCTGCCGGAATTTTGGAAGAGCATCTGGCTACACGCAAAAAAGCAGGACTTTTTGACGTATCCCATATGGGACGTTTTATCGTCAAAGGAACAGGAGCGCTTAAATTTCTTCAACACGTATTAACTAATAATGCGGAAGCACTTAACATCAGGGAAACCGGCGCCCAGTACACGCTTATTCCAAATGAAAATGGAGGAGCGGTTGACGATGCTTATCTATATCGTTTTGTAGAGGAAGAGTATCTTCTGGTAGTCAATGCAGCTAATCTCGAAAAGGACTGGGAACACCTGAATTCACATCTTAAAGACTTTCAAGACGTTGAGCTTATCGACAAAACCAGCGATATTGCCATGATTGCACTTCAAGGACCCATGTCTCGATATATAATGGAAGAAATTATCGGGCCTGGCAAACTTCCCGAGCCTATCAGAAATGCCGTCAGCATTGTGAATATTTCAGGAGCCACGGTGAAAATAGCCCGCACAGGCTATACTGGTGAGCCTTTATGTTTCGAGCTGTTTATCAGTCGTGAAGATGCCTTGATGGTGTGGGACCAAATCATTGCCAAAGGAGCAGCCCCTATAGGTCTTGGCGCAAGAGATACACTCCGCCTGGAAGCTGGCTTGCCTCTCTATGGTCATGAGCTTGGAATTGATCCTGATGGAAAGGAAATACCTATAATAGCCTGCCCACTTGCAAAGTTTGCAGTTAGTTTTTCTTTGCTGAAGGGTAATTATATAGGCTATTCTGAGCTGATTAAGCAGTTCATTGCTATTAAAAAAATAGTCTCGCGCGACTACTCACTGATAAATGACCTGCCGCGTATGATTAAGCCAATCGCCGTTACAGGACGGGGTATTGCCCGTGAGGGCGCAAAAGTATTCAAAGGTGATACGCAAGTTGGTTACATCACAAGCGGCACAATGGTACCGCTTTGGACTGTAGAGGGTGAAGGGCTGTCATCTTCGCAAACCGACCATCATCAGTTACGTTCCATATGTCTGGGATACATAGACAGCGACATTCTTGAAGACGAAAAGCTCACAATAGAAATTCGAGGTAAGGCTGTTGATGCTGTTGTAGTCAAGCACCATATGCGTTCAGAAGCACCTCCTTACGCCCGTCCCATAGTATTTGATCAACAATTGGCCGAAAAGGAGCTTCCTGCCGGAGATACACAATCCAGGGTCAGCAGATTGCTTGAAAAAGCCCTGGAAAATACTCTTTGGCGGCAAAAAAGCTGCATCAATCTGATTCCATCAGAGATGACGATCTCGCCGATGGCCAGGCTTTTGTCTGTGATGGACCCGGCCTTCCGTTATGCGGAACACAAAAAGTCTATTGCATTCTACGACGCTGATATCTTCTATTACCAGGGGACCGATTTTATATGTAACGTCGAACGGATGCTGGAAGAAGAAATGCGGAAATTTCTTGGATGCAATAACGTTGAGACACGTCTTATCAGCGGTCAAATGGCAAATACCGCTGTTTTCAGCGCAATGCTCGACTTCATTAACCGCGCTGACCGCAAGTCTGAACCACGACGAATTCGTCAGGTAATGCATAACCACATCGGCAAGGGCGGACATCTGAGCGCCCAGCCAATGGGTGCGCTAAAGGACTATGTAGCAAGGAATCCCCGTACGGAAAAACCTGCTGTTGTAAATTTTCCAGTACTGACCGAAAACCCATTCAAGATTGACGTACCGGCGACTCTGAAACTAATTGATGAGTACCGGCCTGAATTTATTATTTTCGGGAAAAGCATGGTCATACATAAAGAACCTGTCGCAGAGATTCGTCAGTTTCTAAATGCTCAGGCTATCAAGTCTGTGGTAATGTATGATATGGCACATGTTCTGGGGCTTATTGGTCCTCACTTTCAGCAACCTTTTGCTGAAGGTGCCGACATAGTTACAGGTTCGACACATAAGACCTTTTTTGGCACACAGCGCGGTGTTGTTGGAACAAATTTCAAAGAAAACGAAGAACTCTATGCTCTCTGGGAAGCTCTTGTTCGGAGAACATTTCCCGGGTCTGTGTCCAACCATCACCTGGGCACTCTGCTTGGTTTGCTGATGGCTGCATACGAGATGAATTACTTCAAGGATGAATACCAGCCTAAGGTTATCGCCAATGCCAAGGCATTTGCCCGCGCGCTTAAAGACTGTGGCCTTAATGTTGCCGGAGATACGGCAATTGACTTTACAGAAACTCATCAGGTGCTGGTACATGTCGGCTACAGCCGCGGCCCGGAAATCTCAAGCCGGCTTGAAGCAAACAACATCATATGTAACTATCAGGCAAGTACGGATGAAGAAGGGTTTACCGCTTCAGGGGCATTGAGGATGGGTGTATCTGAAATGACCCGCTTTGGAATGGAAGAAAAAGACTTTCAATTACTGGCAGGCCTTGTCCATGAAGTTGTAATGAATAATGGCAACGTTGTTGATCAGATCAAAAAGCTGCGTGAAAAATTCACCACGCTTAAATTCTGTTTCAGTGACAGTAAAAATGATGACATTATCCAGAAACTCCACGAACTGCTTTAATCGTAATAGATTACCACAGAACAACGTAACTTCTCAATAACCTCTGGCAACTTTTTAAAAATTTTTATCGTCATTCTCGCGAAGGCGGGAATCCAGTGCTTTTTCGGATTTTCTGGATTCCCGTTTTCACGGGAATGACGTTTGGTGCCAGAACTTATTGAGAAGTTACAGAACAACACGGAGTTTCACTGAAAATTTAAACAATGAGTAAGTTACTGGGGTGCTGAACTTATTACCTTTAATTTGTGTAACTACTCAGGTTGGTTAGGCTGAAGACTGAAGACCTTTAGGGAAAAGACTCCCAGAAACCAATATCTTCTTAAAGCGGCCGGAAATTTTGTCTTAAACATAGAGAATAACGCTCAGAAATCATTTGTTTCCTTCAGCCTATAGCCTTCAGTCTAAACACCTGAGTAGTTACTAATTTGCATTATAAGAAGGCCAATAGTACATAGAGCCCTCCATGGAATCATGGAATTTTTTCTCTATTGCTTTGACTTCTTTCATCCTTTCCGGATCAAGGAATATTTTGTAGGGAGGAGTATCTATGAGTAAAGATCCTCCTGATAATTTGCGCTCAAGAAGAAACAAGGCTTCAATGGATTTATCACAGACAGGATATCCCCTGTCATCAAGCTTAATGGTATGATCAAATGAGACGCTGGAGATATTATTGATATCAACCAGCTTGATATCTCCTGCTTTAGTGAGAAGAAGGTTGCCGACACCTGCAAGATCCGGCACATGATTTGTCTCCATAACCATCTGCTTGATTTTGCCTACAAAGGTTTCAGCATTTTTGCGAATCTTGCGAGGCCATTGGCTGATCATTGCCGAATCATCAACACCCATGTCGCCCAACATCGAAATAAGATGATCATCATCAAAGTGCCCCCACGGTTCAATGAGTTCGCCTTTAACGTACTCCTGTAGCCCGCACAGCAGGATTTCGCATTTTTCGCCTCTTCTATAATTAACAAGGAATTCTTCAGGCCTGGCAAGATAATCAGGAGCCAGGTATGTTGCAATAATTTTAACTCTTCTTAACTCTTCCTCAGCATCTTTTAAGCTCCCAAATTTTGTCCTGAATATCCTTAATATTTTTAAGGGCTCGGCTCTTGGATATAACTTAATTCCATTTTTAATTATGCCTTTTGTTTCTTTTTCAACATCCCCGGGCTTCAAGACCTCCATGATATGAGAACGCAATCCTTCACGATAATACCTCCTGTAATAATATATTCCAGGAACTCTTATAAAGTTCAGATCAAGTATGTCTTTATGCTTCAGGTATGCTTTGTCTCTAATATCTTTTTCAGGCATGTAATTTTAGTAACCGTTTACAGTTGCCGGTTCACAGTTTTATGTTTTGATCAACCGTGAACCGTGAACTGTGAACCGTGAACGATTATATATAATCATATAGGAATTTCGTCGACAACTTCAGCAGCTTTATCAATTGCATCATGTGCTGTATTTCCCACAACAGGAATTATCGAA
>JAIVWD010000028.1:0-7041 GCA_049190315.1 Deltaproteobacteria bacterium
GCATTTTGAAGCCATGTTTGGTGCAAGAATCAGATGTTTCCGCTAAAGTACGGCAATCGTGCTCTTCTGACCCCTTCAGCCTTCAGCCTAAACAGCTTCAGCCTGACTACGTGAGTAGTTAAGACAAAAGTTTCTTTATCATTGCCCCCAATTCTTCAGGCTCGACCGGTTTTTCAAGATAGGCTTCCGGTTCCGGCACAGGTTGATCTCCAAACTCGTCAAGGGCCTTCTGAGAGCGGAGAAAGGTTCTTTTGGCTATTCCGGAAAGCACGATTACCGGAATATCACTAAATTTAGAATCTGTTTTTAATGCACGATACATCTTGATACCGCTTTCCTTAGGCATTAATATATCCAGGATAATTAAAGCCGGTTTTTCCTCTTTGACCTTGCCGATACCCTCTTCGCCGTCTTTTGCAATCTCCGGCTTATAGCCACTGTCTTCCACAACGCTTGAAGCAAATGTTCTCACATCAACGTCATCATCAACAATCAGCACCTTTTTCGCCATAATGTATTCCTCCTTTTAGTATAATTTTGCAAAAATTATTTTTGCCCTAAACCTTTTTTCCAGGAAGCCGGATGGTAAATGTTGTTCCCTTGCCGAGTTGGGATACTACATCCATGGTTCCGCCGTGCTCATTTACAATCTTTTGTGTAACCAGTAACCCGAGGCCGGTACCTCGTGTTCCTTTTGTACTGAAAAATTCGGCAAAAAGCTTGCTTTGAGTTTCCTCGCTCATACCACAACCATTGTCAATAACCTCGAATGCCACGCCGCTCTTGTTCTCACGTCGCGTCCTTACTTCTACATACCACTGTTTTTGCGTATCAAGATCAAAAACACAGGCATCTATTGCATTTGAAACCAGATTAAGAAGACAACTGTGTATTCCTTTTGGGTCAAGATATATCTTACCCATCTCCCTGTCAATATCCCTGATCAGGTCGATATCATATTCCTTTGCCTTTGATTCCATAAGATCGCAGACTTCATCTGCTATAATATTCGGATTATATTTTTCATATTCAGGTTCTCGTTCTTTAGAATAACTGAGAAGATCCAGAACAAGATCGGAAACTTTATGTATATTTCTTTCCACCATCTCCCAGCCGGTTTTCAATTTTTTTTGCTGGTGTTCCCTTTCAGTGTTTATATCTGTAATTCGCTTCAGAGATCGTGGTTGAAGAGGCAAAGCAAACATATTGCTATAGTCTATTTTATTTTCTGCCGCCCAGTCAGCCGCTCCTTTTTTAAGAGCGGTATTTACTATGTAAACACCACCTTTCAGGCCATTTAAGATATTTTTGACGCCATGAGCAAGACCGGCTACGGTCTGTCCTATAGCTGCCAGCCTTTCAGATTTAATCAGTTCTTTTTCCAGGCGTTTAATTCCTCTAAGATCCTGGAAAAAGCCAACACTTCCTATTGGCTTGTCGCCTTCATACAGCATTGCGCACGAAAATCTTACCGGCACTGCTTCGCCGCTCTTCGCTGTAACAGATGCTTCATCTCCAACAAAAATATCGCTTACTTTCCGATCTTTACCTGCAAAAACATCAGAGATTTTTTGAGTTATCCCTTCAGGGTAAAGATCGCCGGCATTCATGGTGCTTTTGACTTCATTTTCAGTATATCCGAATATCTCTTCCGCAGCAGGATTAAATATTATTATATTCTCTTCTTTATCCGTGGCAACAATCCCATCGATCGAACGCTGTACAAGCTTATCCTCAAACTCATACCTTCTCTTGATTTCTTCGGTTTTTTCCTTTACCATATTCCAAAGATCATTGGCATAGTTATTCAATGTCTTTTTTGTTTTCAGCCGTTCCTCAGCCCTTTTTAAGGCAATTGAAAGGAGTTGATCGCTCACCGGCTTGGTTAAAAAATCAGATGCTCCAAGCTGAAGCGATTGTATGGCGGATTCCATATCACCATGTCCGGTAATAACAATTACCTCTACCTCAGGGTTAATCTCCTTGATTCTTCTCAAGACTTCTATTCCATCCATCCCGGGCATCTTTATATCGGTAAGCACTATTGGAAAGAATTCTTTTTGAAACAAGTCAATTCCCTGCTGTCCGCTCGCTGCAGTTGCTACATCATATCCATCACTTTTAAGAGATATGCTGAAGACTTTTCTAATGCCCTCTTCGTCATCGATCAGTAAAAGTTTTGACATATAATTACTTTGCCTCTCACAGTTAACGGTTAACTGTTGCTCAAAACATAAAACCGTAAACCGACAACCGTGAACAGCTTAACATATTTTAGGTATTTTAAACACTTTTTACTGAAATAGCGGGAAATGTTATTTTAAAGGAAGTCCCCACATCTTCTTTACTTTCAACAGTGATCTCTCCCCCATAGTCTTTAACAATCTCATAACTTATAGACAACCCAAGTCCTGTTCCAGCGCCAATTTTTTTGGTTGTAAGAAATGGTTCAAAGATCTTGTCAATAATATCAGCCGGTATTCCTTTGCCGTTATCTGAAACTATTGTTACAACATTTTTATCTTCCGCAAATGTCCTGACTTTTAGAATTTTTTTCCAGGTTTTTTCTCTTGCTTCCAAAGCATCGCGCGCATTAGTAATCAGATTAATAAACACCTGCTCCAGTCTGTTATGATCCGCCAGTATGGGAGGAAGATTTTCAGCAAGATCCAACTCTATATCTATCTGATGAAGAGTTAATTGCTGGTTTAGCACCCGGAAGACATCCGCAATCGGTTTATTGATATTAATCTCAGCACCCGTGCCGTCAGATACTCTTGCGAAGTCTCTCATATGATTGATTATCTCACTTGCCCGGTCAACATACCTGCTCATCTCCTCTGCCATGGTACGAAATGTCTTTTTATCTATACTTTCACCTCTGTCTATCATCTTTATAAAAAAATCACTCCCCACCTTAATGACATTGAGCGGCTGATTTAACTCATGAGCAATGCCGGAAGCCATAGTGCCAAGCGCCGCCATCTTGCCGGCCTGAATTAATTGAGCTTCTTTTTCAACGCTTTCCGTAACATCAGACGTCGTTATAATCAGCGCATGTTGCTTCATATATTCTGCAGGACGCACATGGATGTTTACATAAAAAAATCCATTATCTTTCCGGCAATGTTGCCTTTTTAAATAATGGAGAATCTCGCCCTTTTTAATTGAAGCAAAATCATCAATCATATCTTTGTATGCTCTGTTTGAAAGATCAAAAAAGGACTTTTGCAGAAATTCTTTTCGTGAATAGCCATAATAGCCTTGAGCTGTCTCATTTACATCCAGGATGGCAAATGTCCTGCCGTTGACAATAAAAATCGGATTCGGATCAGCATTGAACAGATCCCGGTATTTTCTTTCAGAAATTATCAATTCCATTTCAGATTGATTGAGACTGTAAAGCATATGTTTAAATGAATCGGCCAGACGCGTTATTTCATCTCCGGAGTATTTTTTGTAAATTTCGCACTTAATACACTCCTCAAGCTTTTCCGGAAACTTTTCTGAATGCTTTGATCGACAGAGAGTATTCTGCACAAACCAGCACGGTACGTCTGTCCCGCCATATGCAGGACACTCTGTTTTATTACAATCCGATTCTTCCCAACACTTAATAGTTTTGCCGAATTGGATTGTGGATTTTTTGTGACTGGCTAAGTCTGCCATGGAGGTAAGCTTGGAAATAGGACGTGTAATATAATGCGAAAGCCACAGGGTTAGAAAAAACCCCACGGCTCCAATAAGAATCAGGGTGACTACAATTTTACGGTTTATAAGCGCTATAATTCTTTTTTCTGTTGGTAACCAGCTAATCCCCACAGACAATACACCCAGCATATTTCTTTCTATTCCGTGACACTTATTGCAAGCTTTTTCATTTCTGATGGGCATAGCATAGCTGATAACTTTTTCTTTCCCATAGTATTCAAAGCCATTAACCAGGCTTTTACTTCGCAAACTCCTTTTAGTAATTTCAGAATTAATTGAACTGCCGATAAGTCCGGCATCGCCGGCATGCTTTATAATTCCGTTCCAATCACAAAGAATGATTCTATATAACTCTTCAGCTTCATTCAAGTCTTCTAATATCTTCTGAACATATTCCATCTCACCATCGAGCATCGGATATTCAATGCTCCGCATAACAATCTTGCTGACCTTAAGCGCCCTGCTCTCTTGCTCCGCAGTATAAAACTTTATCTGCCTGATTGTCTGGTAATAAGTAAAAAAACCCATTACACTACACAAAATCAGGGAGATCCCCAATATTATTTTATTTCTCAGGTTATTGCGAACAAGATTTGAGATAACGGCTATTTTAAATGACATTGTTAAATAGTGTTTAGGGAACGGGGACAAAATAACTTCCCCAACTATGCATCATAGTTTCAGTGTGAACATAAGTGCCTAAAGTGAGCTAAAGTATATTAAAGTGCCTAAAGTTAAGGTATTCTGCCATTTTATATAAAGATTTCTTGAGTCATTAATGCATAGGAAAGTGTAACAGTTTTTATTCCTATGTTATCAATTAGCACGCCGAAGGCGTACCACAACTTAAGGCATTTTAGGCACTTTAGCTCACTTTAGGCACTTTTTACTCATCTATCCTATTTTACTGAATCCATTAGGCAAAAAATGGAAAATTCTAAGCTATAAATTTATTGTCTTGCACTATTTACTCGAATGAATATTGTACTTTTTTAGCTTTGCATAGAGTGTGCTGCGGCTGATGTTCAGTTTTTTTGCAACCTGCAATTTATTCCATTTATACTCCTCCAGCACTCTGGCAAGAAACTTTTTTTCGTTATCTTGAAAGGAGCTTATTTTTTGCTCTTTGTTTACAATAGAGTATATATCAAACGGAAGGCTCTGTCCGTTAATAAATTCATTTTTGGTAAGAATAAATGCATGTTCAATAATATTTTCCAATTCCCTTACATTCCCGGGCCAATTGTAACGCATCAATGTGTCCATAGCTTCCGAAGAAATTCCTTTTACTTTTTTATTTCCTCGCAAGTTCAGCCTTTTTAAAAAATGTTCGACCAGAAGCGATATATCATTTCGTCTCACCCGAAGGGGAGGAATATTTATTGGAATAACATTCAGACGGTAATACAGGTCCTCCCTGAAGTTCCCATTTTCCACCTCTTTTTTTAAATCCTTGTTGGTAGCTGCTATTATTCTGATATCCACCTCAATAGTTTCTATACCCCCCGATCTTTCAAACTTTTGAAATTGAAGAAATCTGAGGAGTTTAACCTGGGACATCAGTGGAATTTCTCCGATTTCATCCAAAAAAAGAGTTCCCTTGTCCGCTAATTCAAATCGTCCGAGCTTCCGATGTGTTGCGCCGGTAAACGCTCCTTTCTCATGGCCGAACAGCTCGCTTTCAAGTAGTGTCTGTGGATAGGCAGAACAATTCACAACAACAAAAGGCTTATCTTTTCGATAACTATGCAAATGAACGGCTCTTGCTACAAGCTCTTTCCCGGAACCGCTCTCTCCCTGAATTATCACAGTTGCATCGGTAGGAGCTATATCCAAAATCAACTTATAGAGTTGCTGCATTTTATGATCTCTTCCGACAATACCTCCATAGCCTGAAAACATTTTGACCTTATTTTCCAGCTCCTTCATTTTTTCGTTGTTCAGGGCAATTCTTCTTATAATGCCTGCAACCTGTGAAAGCATAAGATAGAAAAAGCGTAAATCTTTTCCGGAAAAAACAATATGGTCAGAGGCAAGCAAAATTACCACCCCAACAACCTCATCTTCCTTAATTATCGGAACAAGTGAGAGCGACTCATAGCCGTCAAAGCTTTTCAACCAGGGATATCCACTATCTCTAAGTTCATCAATATTCATGGGATGACGCATCAATGCAATAGCCGAGACAAGGCCTTCCCTGTCTTCAATATTCAGATCTTTGTACCCATTAACCTTAACAAATCCTTTTTTCTCTTTATTAAGAATAAGTGGGGCTATCTCTTCAAAAGAGAGTATGTTTTTGGTTTGGTCGATTATAAAATCAAACGCCTCTCCAAGGGATTTTTTCTCACTGATCTTGCGGGTTATATCGCAAAGAGATTCCATTTCCTTGTACGATTTTTCAAGTTCTCCGGTCTTTTCTTTTACAGCTTTTTCAAGATTGTAGGTATAATTCTTGAGTCTTTTTTTGATTTTCAATTTCTCTTCAGCGCGTTTTAATGCAACTGAAAGGGCTTCTTTACTAATAGGTTTTGTAATAAAATCAGATGCATCAAGCTGTAATGATTTTACAGCAAGCTTCATATCACCATCGCCTGTTATTACAATAACCTCTGTCTCCGGATTTATCTCTTTGATCCTTCTTAAAACACCCATACCATCTGTTCCCGGCATTTTTATATCCGTCAAAACAATAGAAGGGGCTTGTTGTTCAAAAAGCTCAATTCCGCGCTTTCCGTTTTTCGCTGTTATAACATCATAACCCTCACTTCTAAGCGATATGCTCAGTAGTTTCCTGATGCCGGCTTCATCATCTATTAACAAGATTTTTAACATAACAATTCTTTATATTTTAGGAACGAGGACAAGATAACTTCATCTAAAAAACAATCTAAAATCATAAGCGTTCACGGCTACCTAAAAGCATAAATATAAATAAAAATAATAAGACAATATTTAGTGCATTGTCAATATAATAAGGGTTCACTCAAAAATAAGTTCGCAGAATTGGCGCTCATATTTAGGTTGGGTTTGGTCGATCTGATTGAGCAAAATACGAGTAATAGCGAGCTATTTCGAGGTTTTTGCGATTGAAGATCTGCCAAAGATAGCCTGAAGCTGAGATGCAAAAATGTGAAGTTATTTTTGAGTGAACCCTAAGTGTTTAATTAATCGGTTTAAACCACTACCTCTGGTATTGGTACCATAGGTTTTACCGTTACAGTAATTATTTAAGAGTGCCTAAAATGCCTAAAGTTAAGGGATCCTGCCATTTTATATCTGCATGCCTGCCTCCAGCTCGTAGAGCCTGGGTTTCTCTATGCCCTCAAC
>JAIVWD010000028.1:7051-18994 GCA_049190315.1 Deltaproteobacteria bacterium
ATTTGGAATTACTACCACAACTTGTTGGTATAGTAAAAGTAGTAAATACACCATATATTGTGATCGCTAAAATTTCGCCGGACTTTTTACGAAGCCATCAAACTTATAATATATAAAAGCGAAATGAATGATCAGATCTCAAAGGTGAAAAAATGAACACTGAACGCGAAAAGATCGAATTTGATGTGCTGTTTGTTGGAGGTGGCCCTGCAAGTCTTGCGGGCGCAATAAGATTGATGCAGATTGCAAGAGAAAAAGATATAAATCTTGAAGTGGCTCTCATTGAAAAAGGATCGGATATAGGATCAAATGCTTTGAGCGGAGCTGTTTTAAATCCCATTGCATTAAAAGAGCTTGTACCTGATTTCCTGCAAAGAGGCTGTCCAATTGAAAAAACGGTAAGGAATGACGAATTTTACTTCCTGACAAAGAATAAATATTATCATCTGCCTGTTATACCAAGATACATGCATAACAAAAATTTCTTTATTATCAGTCTATCTAAATTTACAAAGTGGCTTGCGGGCATAGCAGAAGAACTTGGGGTAAATATATTCCCGGGTTTTGCAGGGAAAGAGATTATTTATGCCTTAGATCAAAAGACAATAACCGGAGTTCGCACAGGTGATAAAGGACTTGGAAAGGACGGTGCCCCAAAAGGCAATTTTGAACCAGGAATAGATTTGCTGGCTAAAGTTACTGTTTTGGGAGAAGGCTCAAAGGGAAGTCTCCTCAGAGATATTGAGGAAAAGCTTGATATTTTTTCAGGGAAGATGCCGCAGGTTTTTGAAACCGGAATTAAAGAAGTTATACAGCTTCCTGAAAAAAACTATTTTACAACCAGCAAAGGCAACGATATTCATACTTGCGGTTATCCATTAGGCATTAATACACCGGGTGGTGGATTTATTTATGAAATGAAAGACAACAAGGTTTCCATAGGATTTCTTACAGCGCTATCCTATAGGGACCCAATGCTTGATCCTTACGAAGAATTCATAAAATTCAAGCGACATCCTTTTGTGGCAAATATTATTAAGAACGGCAAAGTAATAGAACAAGGCGCAAGGACTGTTCCTACTGGAGGATATTTTACAATGCCGGTGCTCTCTGTCGATGGTGGAGTATTTATCGGGGGCTGCGCTTCAATACATAATACTCCAGGACTTAAAGGTATCCATGTATCTATGAAGTCCGGCATGCTGGCAGCAGAAGCGATTGTGGAATCTATTGAAAAGAACAGCTTTACTCAGAAGACTCTCGGTCATTATCATGAATTATTTGAAAAAAGCTGGGTAAAGGAAGAAATTTTTGAAGGAAGAAATTTTTCACAGGCTCTTTCGAAAAGCGGATTGTTTAAATTTATACTTCTTGGAGCTCAATATTTCACAAAAGGACGGGGTATATATGATAATATGCCTATTGAAGAAGATTGCAAAACATTAAGGATTGCAGAAAATGGTGGGCATGCCGGGAAAAATTTGGACAAAAAGGTTTTTGATGGTGTTTTGTATGTAGATAAACTTACAGGTGTTTATCTTTCAAAAACCATGCACAGGGAGGACCAGCCGTGCCACATTATAGTTCATGATAAGAATTTATGTGTTAATCAATGCTACACAAATTATCAATGCCCCTGCACTAAATTTTGTCCGGGTAATGTTTACGAAATTGAAATAGACGAAAAGACTTCTCAAAGACGACTTAAACTTAACCCAGCCAACTGCCTTCACTGCAAAACTTGCGAGATCAAGGATCCGTTCAGGAATGTTACCTGGACATGCCCGGAGGGTGGCGATGGCCCAGGTTATACTATACTTTAGGGTTTGTAAGGGCTCGGTAAAAAATAACTTGGTAAACGCATTTGGGAATAATGTTACCCTTGGAGCCAGTACGGGGCTTAAATTTTTTTCTCCAGCCGATATCAACCTATACTGTATGGGGTGACCCGATATTTCATGATTTTGCGTAAGTATTTTAAAAAATGAGATAATCTGGGCATCAAATCATAATTATCGGGTCACGGCGATATATCCTGCAAACTGAAAAAGATATCGTCTGGAGAAAAAACCTTTAAGCCCCTTCCTTTTAAACTGATTTTATTTTTCCAAATGCGTTCGCCCTATGGCTAATAATATTGCCACTTGACTGTTTTGTTAAACTGGCATAATTGTTTATGAGTGCCTAAAGTGAGCTAAAGTGCCTAAAATGCCTAAAGTTAAGGAATCCTGCCATTTTATATAGGTTCTTTAATGCTATCAATGTACAAAGAATACAAATTCTCTCTATCTTTGGATTATCAATTAGCACGCCGAAGGCGTACCACAACTTTAGGCACTTATAACTTGATCGCAACATATAGTGTGTGTTCAATTCAATGAGCACAAGAAAAAACTAACGAAACGTAAGAATTATCTTTGGAGAATAACTATTATATGCCTTTTTCAATTGCTCTGGCCGGAAAAGGAGGTACAGGCAAAACTACAATAGCCGGCATGCTGATAAAATATTTGGTGCTCAAGGGGAAAATTCCTGTACTTGCAGTAGATGCGGATTCAAATGCAAATCTAAACGAAGTGCTTGGCCTTGAGGTTAAAGATACACTTGGGAATGCCCGTGAAGAAATGAAAAAAGGGGAAGTCCCCAGCGGTATGACCAAAGATGTCTTTATGTCAATGAAACTGGAACAGGCTATTGTTGAAACCAAAGGATATGATCTAATTGTTATGGGACAACCTGAAGGAGCGGGTTGTTACTGTGCTGCAAATAATCTTTTAACAGGATTTCTTGAACGGCTTACAGGCAACTATCCTTATATAGTAATGGATAATGAGGCCGGCATGGAGCATATCAGCCGTTTAACAACAAGAAATGTTGATGTTCTGCTTATTGTTTCCGACACATCAAGGCGAGGACTCCAAACAGCTATTAGAATTAAGCGACTTGCAGATAAATTAAATATAGGAGTTTCAAAAAGCTATCTGATTATTAATAAGGTAAAGGAGAAACCATCTGAAGCTGTATTTGATATGATTCAAAATAATGGTATTGAAATCGCTGGAACAATACCTGATGATAGTACACTTTACGAATATGACTTAAATGGAATCCCTACTATTAAAATGCCTAATGACAATAAGGCTGTTAAAGCGGCATTTGAAATATTTAATAATATTATTAACTAACTGAATTTAGCGCCCTTTGGTGCGGACATGAGTGCCTAAAGTGAGCTAAAGTATATTAAAGTGCCTAAAGTTAAGGAATGCGCCTTCGGCGCTGCCAATTTTAATTTTTTTACCATACAACCTTGTTCACTTTATTTCCGGCTGAAGTTATAATCAAGCACTGAAAATATATAGCTCGCCGAAGGCGTACCACAACTTTAGGCATTTTAGGCACTTTTTACTCATTTGTCTTATGTTACCGAATTCATTATACAAAAAATGGAACTGCCTATACTATCAAGTTAATTAAACGGCCACAATACTTATTATTATAGCCACATGGCCGTTTATTGTCAAGCAATTAAATTTCGGGAGCATAGGAACGAGGCATAGTAACTTACTTATTGTTTACAATTTTCAGTGAAACTCCGTGCCCTTCCGTGGTGAACTTTTATAATTTTATTACGAGTTCATTATTATTTTTGTATTACGTAATTTTTCATGATATTATTTGTAGTAAATATTTAATTTAGGTAACTACTCAGGTGGATAGGCTAAGGCTGAAGACTGTTAGGAAAAAGCGCAGTTTGAAGCCATGTTTAGTGTAATAATCAGATGTTTCCGCTAAAGTACGGCAATCGTGTTTTTCTGACCCCTTCAGCCTTCAGTCTAAACAGCTTCAGCCTGACTACGTGAGTAGTCACTAATTTAGGAGATTAATTTGAAAAAAACAATTGAAAAAAGAGTGGAAAGGCTCAGGAAATCTCTTGCAGACAATAATATTGACACCCTGCTGGTACTTGTGGAGGAAAATCGCCGTTATTTAAGTGGATTTACAGGCGAGGATACCCAGTTTGATGAAACAGCAGGGGCTCTTTTTATAACAGATAAAAGACTAATACTGGCCACAGATTCGCGCAATGACCTGCGGGCAGCAAAGGAAGCACCTCTTTATGAAATCATTTGTTATAAAAAGGGACTGGTTAAGGAACTCCCAAACATTATCAACACTCTTAAAACAAAAAGGCTCGGCTTTGAAAGTATACGCATGTCATATATGCAATATAATAAAATTTGCAGGCAGTTCAGTTCTTCCGGCATAGATGTTGAGCTTGTTGAAGCTGACGATATTATGGAATGTCTGCGTATAGTAAAAGAACACACAGAAGTCGAAGAGATAAAAAAAGCATTGTTTATTGCTGAATCTGTGTTCATAAATTTTGCAGAAAATATCATTAAGCCGGGAATGACGGAAAAAGAGGCAGCATGGATACTTGAGAAAAATTTGCGTGAAGCCGGCGCTGACTCTTTATCGTTTCCGATAATTGTGGCATCAGGCCCAAACAGCGCACTTCCCCATGCAATTCCCGGAAACCGTAAATTTCATAAAGGTGAACCAATTCTTTTTGACTGGGGAACAAAACTGAATGGTTACTGCTCTGATATTAGCCGGACACTTGTAATCGGAAGCCCGGATGACAGATTTAAAAAAATTTTCAAGACAGTCCTTGATGCCCAGCTTAAAGCAATTGATGCGATAAGGCCGGGAATAAGTTCAAAGGCTGTGGATGAAATTGCACGAAACCATATAGACAGTATGGGTTTTAAGGATAATTTTGGTCATGGGCTGGGGCATGGAATAGGTCTGGCTGTTCATGAGCCTCCCGGAATCAGCCCGTTAAAAGACACATTGCTTGAAAAACAGATGCTCTTTACCGTCGAACCCGGCATCTACATACCAGGCTGGGGCGGTATCAGGATTGAAAACATGGTAGTAGTCAGCGAAAACGGAGCTGAAGTACTGAACAAAACAGATCCATCAACATTGCTGCAAGTGGTAAAGTAACCGTTGCATAGTTCATTGAAAAAACCATCTGCAACCTATGTATTGTCCGGGGAAATGAGCTTTAGTTTTGGGAAATATGTGCGATAACGCGATACATCTCTGGTTAATAATGCTATCTGTGCCACGGCAGCATGCGCCCCAATATAGAAATCCGGCAAAGGCGAACGCTTTTTGCCGCCCATTTTTCTATATCTCAAAAAACACTTGCCCGCAAGAAATGCGGCCTCCCATGGAAGCTGACGTTTGCTGAAAAACTCAGGGGGCAATGCATCTTCAAGGTCTTCGATGTTATCGAATCGAACAGATATTTCCGCATATATAATGGGATTAACCACCAGGATATGATCATCGGCATATCTGGAAAGGGTTTGGGACGACCATTGAAACCATTTCTCGTCATTTGTAAAAACATCGAGAATCACATTGCTGTCAACCAGAATTTCCATAGCCTATTCTTCCCTTGTCAGCGCCATGATCTCATCTGTGGTCATCTTTACCGTGCCTCTGCCTTGCATTTGCTTAATAAGCTCCTTGCCTCGCCTTGGTTGTTTTTTTACCATATTCGGCAGGATACCTGCTTTTTCCCTAATCTCAATTGGAATTGTAACCTGGCCTTTTGATGTTACACGCATGTTTTATCCTCCACCAATAAAAATAATCACGAAAGCCTTTTGTTGATTATTTAATGTTCTGGTTTTAGGTTTATGTTGAGTTGGGTTTCGTTTCGCTCAACCCAACCTGCACACTTCATCTTTGTTCACAAAACCAGAAACTTCCTGAAGGCTGCTGTTATTTTCTCCTGATAGGCGCTTTCAAGCATACCGATTCGAAAATTCAAAAAGGTCTTTTCAATGGTATAAATCAACTGGCAAAATGCTATGGATTCCTTTTTAAGACAATTAGCTCCGGACGGACTTATCCATACATCTGTTGGATATTTTTTTCTCTGTTTCCGATCCTGCAAAAGAATCACAGTAACAAAAGGATATGCGGCCACTTGATTTACCGCATCAGGGGAAACAATAATATAGGGTCTGTTTGCCTTTGAGCTGTCTGCAATCCATATTTCAAAACGATTCATAGGCCTTGTAATTTAACCCCCCTTTTCCCGATTTGAACAAAATCATGATCATTAGAATAATCTTTGGCCATTTCCCGGAGTTCCATGTCCTGAAATTGTTGCTTAACAAGTCTGATTCCATATCTCACAACATCGCTTTTGTCTTTAAATGATTTCTTTCTAACCATGGAATCAATGAATTCGTTTTGCTCTAAACTCAAAGAGAATTGTTTTTTTACATAAGCCATAATTTTACCTCCGTTCCTAACCTCTTGCAAAATGTAGCGTAGTTTTTTGTATTAGCATGCCATATAATAAGCTAAAAGGCAAGCTTATTTCGGCCTGTTCGGAGAACATGCCCTACATCTCTGTTTGTGCCGATGATAAAAACGGGCATGCCGTCCTTTTCTGCTTCTCCTTGTGTCATGCTTACAGATTTTTGTTGGGTTTCGCAAGCTCAACCCAACCTACATGCTTTTTTTATTGATGATTTTCTGTTGATTATTTAATGTTCCGGTTTTATTCTCATCGCTGAGATTAATTATATAAAATAGAAGGTAATAGTTCACCACTGATTTTTACGGAATTACACTGAATTATCAAAATACACTTATGCATTCCCACGCTGGAGCATGGGAACGAGAAGGAAATGCTGGAGCATGGGAACGAGAAAACCGTGAACCGTGAACTGTGAACCGTAAACCGAGAACCGTATCTCTATGCCATCTTTAGATGTCCTTGTTGATCAATATCTGAATTATCTCCTCGTTGAAAAAGGACTTTCAAAAAAAACTCTGGAATCATACAGCAGTGATCTGACAAGATATCTCAATTTTCTGAAGACTAAAAGAATAAAAACTATTTCTGACGCTGACACTTCTGCTATATTAAAGCACTTAATCTCACTAAGGATTGCAGGACTTGGGGCAAGATCAAGAGCAAGGCATCTTGTAACGATCAGGGGATTTTACAGATTCCTTGTAGAGGAAAAAGTAATAAAAAATGATCCGACAAGAATTATTGACCTTCCCAAAAGCGGCCTCAAACTTCCCGATGTTTTGTCATTTGAGGAAGTTGAAAACCTGTTAAATACTCCGGATTTAAATAAGCCGACAGAAGCAAGAGATGCAGCAATGATAGAGCTTCTCTATGCTGCCGGCCTGAGGGTATCGGAACTTGTTAATTTAAAACTTCAGGATGTAAATCTGGAAGCCTGTTTTGTAAGAGTTTTCGGAAAAGGCTCAAAAGAAAGGGTAGTTCCCATAGGTCTTTATGCAAAAGAAAAAATCGACTTTTACATAAAGACTTTCAGGGCAACGCTTTTAAAAAACGTGGCAAGTCCGCATCTCTTTGTCGCAAGGGCAGGAAAACCCATGACTCGTCAAGGTTTCTGGAAACTGCTTAGAAAATATGGTCAAAAGGCAGGAATCATCAGAAAAATTAAACCCCACAGTTTAAGGCACTCTTTTGCAAGCCACCTGCTTGAAAGAGGCGCCGACTTGAGGTCGGTTCAGATCATGCTGGGCCACGTTGATATTTCCACAACACAGATTTATACTCACGTAGCCCGTGAGCATCTTAAAAAAATTCACGCAAAATTTCATCCAAGAAAATGAATACTTAGGTGGATAGGCTGAAGACTGAAGGCTGAAGGGTGTTTGAATCCTTAATTTTTAGTCTTCAGCCTTCCTACCTTCAGCCTTCAGCCTTCCACCTATTAACCTGTCCTACAATCTCTTCATAAGTGATTCCAGTTTTTCTGGTAACGACCCTGCCTCATGTTGATTTTCGATAGTATATGCTACCTCCTTCTTGTAGTACGTGGCGTAATACATACTTCATTGGAACTCAAACTTTCAGATCCGGAAAATATGCTTTTGAGTATGTAGTAATAGGTTGTTCCGCTGATGACATTCCTGTCAAGATAGGTGGAATAGGTGGAGGTGGTATTTACAATCAAGGAATACTCTTCACCTTCAGTTCTTCGATAAACGTTGTATGATTCTGCTCCTATGTGGGTCCAGACAAGCTGGACTTTGCCGTATTTTTCCCTGGCGTACAGGTCGGTTATTATCGGGCTTTCTCCACGCAATACCCTGGTTGCCGCATTGTTGCTGTTGTCTGCATCTGAAAAATCAGGCCCCAGTTCAATTTCAATGATAATATCTCCAGGTACATAGCGAGTGAAACTTATCTCCACTGGGAGATCACCGTTAATGTAATAATAGGTTGTCGGCGCAATCGTCACGGTACCTGCAGTAAGGTAAGTTGCCTTCCATCTCACAGGCAGGCCGAAATAGGAATTGTTTGCGTGTACAATACCTTTTATGGTTATTGTTTCTCCCTCATCCGGGGTGTCATTTGAAAATTCAATATCCACTGAGTAAACCCAGGCATCAAAGGTATCCGGCGACGAATCAGGCCCGGGACCTATCGGGCCGACCGGATTAGATGGGTCATAGTCAGAACTCCCGGGGCCTCCGGGGTATATCGGAATCGGGCTGCAGGGAGGTATGACTAGATCCCATCCGCCGCTATTGGAGAAGTTACGTAATGAAAGGAAATTTCCGGGATCTGTTGACCTCGTGAACGGTTACTGATATCGTTTATTGAAATTTAACACATATTCAAAGTCTACAACTATATCCGCCCGGCTGGTGAAGCGCGGCGCGATAACAATCCAACATCAGAACGTATTGGAATTTAGAGATAAATGAAGCAAATTCTGCATTTAAAACGATGTGAGACGAAAAATTATGACAAAAAAAGAACATATCAATTATTGGCGTGAAAGCGCTCAACACGATCTTGAATCTGCCGAAGACATATTTGATTCAGGAAGATATGATTGGTGTTTATTTGTGGGGCATTTAGCATTAGAAAAAATATTAAAAGCGATATTTGTCGATAGAAACAATAACAATATGCCCCCAAAAATCCATAACCTTGTAAGATTGGCAGAATTATCTAAAATAGAAATAGATGACGAGCAGAAATTCCTCTTAGACAAAATAAATGATTTTAATATTCAGACGCGTTACCCTGACTATAAGTTGGAATTTTATAAACGATGCAACGCAGAATATACGAACGAATATTTGGGTAAAATAAAGGAGTGTTACACATGGTTCAGCTCCCTGCTAAAATAAAGAGTACAATAGACAACTATCTTTAAGCGTTAAACCGCAATGATATTCCAATTAAAGAAGCGATACTTTTTGGTAGTTATGCAAGAGGGAATTATCAGGAATGGAGCGATATAGATATTGCTTTAGTTTCTGATATATTCGGGGGCAATCGAATCGATGACAAGGACAAGATAAGAAAGATTACGCTGTCTATAAGTAGTGAAATAGAAGTAATTCCTTTTTCGCCTGATGATTTTAATTTGCAGAATCCATTTGTGAAAGAAATTTTAAAAACAGGCATAAGGCTGGTTTAATTTTTTTAATTTCTCAGGGTGATTCTGCAAAAGTGCCGAAAGTGCGCCCCGGCGGAGCATAGTCCACTCATCAAATATAGTCTGTTTTACGATACCCCGTAAAATGGTCTTAATTTTCAGTTTATCCCCACGACGATAATATCGTCGCTTAAACAACCCAAAATTTACCTTTGGAATTGGTCTCTCAATTGGTGTAAAAGAAAGGAGCTTCCCAAGCTGTGTGCGGACTTGCGGGACGTGTTTAGTCGTTATTACATCTTGATTAGAAAATGAATATTTCCCCTTGACTAAATGTCGGATATCAATTATATGGCTTTTTAGGAAATAAATGGGATTCAGAAATTATGGGAATACGGGAAAGGAAAGAACGGGAAAAAGGAAGAAGGCGGCAGCAGATAATGATAGCCGCAAAAAGGGTATTTTCCTTAAAGGGCTTTAACAAGGCTACAATGGAAGATATTGCCAATGAAGCTGAGTTAAGTCCAGGCACCCTTTATCTTTATTTTAAAAACAAAGATGAGCTATGTGCTTCCCTTTCTCTCAGGATACTGCAATATCTGAATATTAAATTAAAACATGTAAGCAGTGAAAAGGATTTAGAGCCGAAACAGAAAATAAAAGCATTAAAAGAAGCCATGTATGATGTTTATGAATTTGATCCTTTAATACTTATCAACATGTTTCATCTACAATCAAGTGAAAGCCTTAATAATTTATCCCCCCAGCTAATTTCAGACATAAAAGAATTGTCAAATAATTCAATCAAGGAAATGGCTGATATATTTGAAGAAGGAATAAAGAAAAATATTTTTATAGATAAGAAACCGGTTGTTCTTGCAGAAACACTGTGGGCTCTTTTTTCCGGTGCCGTACTTCGCGAAGAAAGCAAAAGAGTTATTAAGAACAATAAGGACTATTTAAAACTAACCTTTGAAGACGATTTTGAAATATTTGCCAGGGGAATAAAGAAATAAAACAAGTGCCTAAAGTGAACTAAAGTGCCTAAAATGCCTAAAGTTAAGGTATTCTGCCTATTTTAAAGTAACAAAAGACAAATGAGCTAAAGTTTCCTAAATTTTGCTATTATAAATAAAATTAGTTAGCGCTGGTAAGCGCGTTCCTTAACTTTAGGCACTTCTAAATGAACCATGCCCAAGATTTACATAGACAAAGATGTTGTTGATTCCAGTCAAGTTACTTCAATTTTAGCTCGCCTTAATAAAGCTCCTGCCGTAGTTGTAAATAATGCCCGTGAAGTCTATGATGCGGTTTCCTGTGCAGATGATCCTGTCCTGGAAGGGAAAAAAATACTTTTCCTGACCAGAAATAAAGGTGATTTTATCAGGAAATGTCCCGGCACTCGATATTACACATGCTGTGATTATAAGATTCTGCATATAGGGACATTCTGCACTATGGACTGTTCATACTGTATAATGCAGTCTTACTTTCATCCGCCTGTGCTTCAGTACTTTGTCAACAGGGATGAGCTTGATGCTGAGCTGAACAATCTGTTTGCGGAAAAAAGTATATCCAGAATCGGTACTGGAGAATTTACAGACAGTATGATCTGGGAAATGTGGACCGACCTCTCAGCTTTTCTTGTTCCAAAGTTCTCAAAGCAATCATATGCTGTTTTGGAGTTAAAAACCAAAACAACAGCCATCGAAAAGTTAAAATCTCTCCGGCATAATCGCAAAACAATTGTTGCCTGGTCACTCAATACAACTAAGGTTATAGGGAATGAAGAATTTCGTACCACATCACTTGCCGCAAGACTCAAAGCAGCGGCAAGGTGTGAGGAATGGGGATATCCTCTTGCCTTTCATTTTGATCCAATGATCATATATGACGGCTGCGAGGAAGATTACAGAAAAGTAATTGAACAGCTTTTTTCCCATGTATCTTCAGAGAATATTGTCTGGATAAGTCTTGGCACATTTCGTTTTATGCCGTCCTTAAAACCAATTATAAAGAAACGCTTTCCTGATTCAAAAATTATATATGGAGAATTTATTACAGGTCTTGACGGCAAGATGAGGTATTTCAAGCCGCTTCGTATTGAACTTTATCAAAAAATAGTCTCTTGTATAAGGAGTATAGCACCTGATGTGCTTATATACTTTTGTATGGAAGATGATGAAGTATGGAAAAAGTCTCTTGGATTTATTCCATCTGAACGTGGAGGGCTGCCGAAAATGCTTGATGAAAGCGCTGCACGACATTGTGGGCTGGCCACAAAAAAGATGAACATCGAACATCGAACGTCCAACATCGAATTTTGAATAAGGTATTCTGCCAATTTATAAACTGGCGGAGCGAAGCGATTTCATCATTAGTAGCCGTTCACGGTTTACAGTTATCGGTTCACGGTTGAAAAAACAGAAGGTTTATAAATATTGCACAATTTGAAATCAATATCCAAAATGCT
>JAIVWD010000029.1:0-18187 GCA_049190315.1 Deltaproteobacteria bacterium
TACCGATATAAAATGAAAATTGAATACCGATATAAAATGAAAATTGAATACCGAAAATTGAATACCGAAAATTGAATACCGAAAATTGAATACCGAAAATTGAATACCGAAAATTGAATACTTATGGAAGTCGCTACGCTCCATCATTTTCAATGTCACGGTTCCTTAAATTCTCACTATTCACTTCTCATTTTTCACTTTCAGCGTCCAGCACCTGGCGTACTTTTTTAGCCAGGCTTTCCAGCGAAAAGGGCTTTTCGATAAAATTTATATTCTGTCTCAAAATTCCATTACGAACAATGGCATCAGCCGTATAACCTGACATGTAAATTACCCGTGTCTCAGGCCTTATGGATCGCAACTTTTCCGACAGGTCTGTTCCACTCATCTTTGGCATTACCACATCCGTAAGCAACAGGTGGATCGGCCCCTCGTGTGTTTCGCTGACATTCAGAGCCTTTTCACCGTTTTCCGCCTCCAGTATTTCGTAACCATACTTCCGGAGGACATTTTTTGCCAGTTTTCGAAGGGCATCATTATCTTCCACAATCAAGACGGTTTCAGAACCGCTGATTTCATCCGAAACCTTTGCTTGTTCTTTACCTGCTGTTACATCCTCTGCCACCTTGGGAAAGTAAACTTTGAAGGTCGTCCCTTTCCCAGGCTCGCTATAGACCCAGACATAGCCATTGTTCTGTTTCACGATGCCATAGACCGTGGAAAGGCCCATACCCGTGCCGCCAACTTTCTCCTTGGTGCTAAAGAAGGGATCAAATACGCGGGACCGGATTTCCTCATCCATACCTGTGCCGTTGTCAGTTACAGCCAGCATCACATAAGGCCCGGACACGCTTTCCAGACCGCGATCCTGGAAATAGGTCTTGTCCAGTTCCACATTGGCTGTCTCAATTGTGAGTCTGCCTCCACCGGGCATGGCATCCCGTGCATTGACCACCATGTTCATGAGTACCTGATTAATCTGCATTGGGTCTGCATAGACCTTCCACAGCTCTGGTTCTAAAACCGTCAGAAATTCAATGTCCTCTCTGATCAGACGTTGAAGCATCTTCCCCGTTTCATTGATCTCTTCATTGATATCCAGTATTTCGGGCTTGATTATCTGCTTACGGCTAAAGGCCAGGAGCTGTCGTGTTACAGAGACCGCTCCCTCACCGGCCTTCTTGATCTCTTTAATCTCTTCGTACAATGGGCCATTCTTGCCGGCATCCATCAACGCAAGCTGGGCATTGCCTATGATGACGGTCAGCAGGTTGTTGAAATCATGGGCAACGCCGCCGGCAAGCGTGCCTATGGCCTCCATTTTATGGGATCGGCAGAGCTGCATCTCCGCTCTCTTTCGCCCGGTAATATCCTGGACAGTTTCTATTGCTCCAATGACCGTCCCCTGGGAGTTTTTCAACGGTGATGCTGTGAAAAAAAGCCATTTGCCTTTCTTGCCCATAGCAGGAAAAAAGTCTTCACATTCATACGCCCCTTCAGTTAGAATAGATTTTTTATACTTACCATAATACCCGGCTATTTTTTCCTCTATCGCCCCATCCACTATAAAATCAGCCATAACCGGCCTTTCTTCAGCATAAAAAGACGACCACGCTTTCCGGGTGCCGACGATTTCAGCCGCAGAAATACCGGTCAAGCTTTCACAAGCCTTGTTCCAGTGTGTGATGAAGTGATTGTTGTCAATGATAAAGGTTGGGATCGAATTTCCCTCAACGGCTTGTGTAAGTTTTGTCTCACTATTCCGCAGCGCCATCTCCATCTCCATTTCCTTGTACTTAATAACTTCCTTCTCTAACTCCCCGACCCTTTGTTCCAGTTCTTCATATGTTGGTTTTTCAGCCATCATACATTCCTTTGCCTGAGCTTATAATGGTTATTAACCAGCGTCTTCCGCGCTAAACCTTCCGGATACTGAACATTGAAAATTGAATAGTGAGAATTGAATACTTGTGGAAGTCGCTACGCTCCATCATTTTCAATGACACAGTTCCTTAAATTTTCACTTCTCACTTCTCACTTTCCAACGTCTCCCGCACTTTGCGCGCCAGGCCTTTCGGTGTAAAAGGCTTTTGGATAAAATTCAGTTCCGGCGCCAAAACACCATAATGCACAATGGTGTTGTCCGTGTATCCTGACATATAAATCACCTTTATCTGTGGATATAGATGTTGCAGCCGTTCTGCTGCTTCCCTGCCGCCCATCTTCGGCATCACCACATCGGTTATCATCAGATCAATTTGCCCCTCGTACTCCCCGCAGACCCTTAGGGCATCTTCACCATTTTCAGCATCTAATATTCTGTATCCATACATCTGGAGAGCCCTTTGCGCAAATTTTCGAAGATTGTCATCATCCTCCACAATCAAAACGGTCTCGGAACCGCCGGAATCGTCCACTGGGGTTTGTTCTTTTTCCTCTGGCTCCACATCCTTCACCTTGGGCAGATAGACCTTGAATGTCGTCCCTTTCCCGGGCTCGCTGTAAACCCAGATAAAGCCATTGTTTTGTTTGACAATGCCGTATATAGTGGACAGGCCCAATCCGGTGCCCTGGCCGACTTCCTTTGTGGTAAAGAAAGGCTCGAAGATATGTTCCTGGGTTTCTTTGTCCATTCCGCTGCCGGTATCGCTTACAGCCAGCATTACATAATGGCCTGGCACCTCTTTAATACCGTGCTCGCAAAAATAATTCTCGTTCAGATCAGCGTTGGCTGTCTCAATGGTGAGTCCTCCTCCCCGCAGCATGGCGTCTCTGGAATTGATCACCATGTTCATGATTATCTGGTTGATCTGTCCTGGGTCCGCACAGATCTTCCACAGCTCAGGCCCTAAAACCGTTTGAAAGTCAATATTCTCTCCGATCATATGTTTAAGCATCTTTTCCATCTCGTTTATCACTTCATTGATATCCAGGAGCTTAGGCTGGACAATCTGCTTGCGGCTGAAGGCAAGAAGCTGGCGGGTCAAAGAAGCTGCTTTTTCACCGGCTTTCTTGATCTCTTCTATTCTTTTGCGTAAGGATTCATCCTTGACGACATTCATCGATGCAAGCTGGGCATTGCCAAGGATGACGGTCAGCAGGTTGTTGAAATCATGGGCAACGCCGCCGGCAAGCATGCCGATGGCCTCCATCTTTTGGGACTGCCGGAGCTGCTCCTCTATGTTTCTGCGCTCGGTAATATCCTGTCCTATTGCCAGAATGCCTGTAATATCTCCGTTTTTGTCTTTTAATGTCCGATCAAACCACTCTATTGTAAGTTCTTTTCCGTCCCTGGTAACTATCGGGTTTATATTTCCTTTGGTCTTTATATCGGAAATGGCTTTGGTAAACAGCTCACCTATTTTTTGCCGATCGTGCTCCGGAAGAAATGTCTCAAACCAGTCTTTTCCTCGCACTTCTTCAATGCTGTATCCTGACAGCTTTTCCATATAAGGGTTAAATTCGGCTACGCTTCCATCGGGGTTGAGAAGAAGGATGATAGCCTGTGCCGTATCAATAATACTTTGCGAGAAATTACGCTCTTTGCGCAACGCCTCCTCTGCCTGCTGCAGTCTGGTGGTAGAATCCAGTATTGATTCGGTCATCCGGTTATAGCCCTGGAGGAGGTTTAAAACTTCATAGTCCCCTTTTTCCTCCAAACGGTATTCCAAATCCCCATTTTCTATTTTTTTCATGCCCAGGCTAAGGTTTTTCAATGGCTTGCTGAGATAACCTGATATGGTATAAACCAGAAACAACCCAAGCGCTAAACAAACAATCGTCATGATTATGGTCATCTTCACAGAATCGTTTATCTGTTTGTAGAAAACTTCTTCATTCATTCCCACATGGATCTCGCCCGGCATATGCCTGGCTGTGCGCATTGCAAAATCCCTGACGCGTCCTTTACTGGTCAGAAGAAGTCTGGATAAGGCTGTCTTATCCGCTGACAGCAAATTGGCGTTAAAAAGTTCGGATGGAAAAACCGTATCAAAGGTATGCGCAAGCAAATGCCCGTCATCATCAATTACAAAGATATAATCTATGTAAGTCACATCTTTACAAATATTCCTTAGTGTCGCAGTTAATTGCAGGACATCCCCGGCATAAACCATATCTATTATTTCATTGTGCAAATGTCTGGTTAGTGAAGAGCGGCGATCTTCAGCATCCGCTATCATCCTGTTCTTAAAAAATCCTAATGAAAAGACCAAAAAGGCGCCGCATATCAGAACTATGAGCAATGAAAAAATCAACATTAGTTTTGTTCTGAATCTCACCTCAGTCATTTCCCAGGAGTCTGTATTTTTCAGCCATCTTTTGTAAAAAATCGCTCATTTTAGGTTGTATAGCCACGTTTTCACCCTTTTTGGTTCATCGTGAAATACTTATCGTTATTCAAAAGGTCTTCTATCTGTTGAAGTAACGCGTCCATCTCCACAGGTTTTGCCAGATAACCATCAGCGCCTGCCTCCATGATTCTGTCCAAGTTCTCTTTGGTATCATAACCTGTGATAGCCAATATTTTTATGTGAGAGGTATCCGGATCTTCCTTTATCGATCTGCATACCTTAAATCCGCTAATTCCAGGCATGATAAGATCCAGAATAACAAGGCACGGCTTAAACTTCATAACCTTGGCCCCGGCTTCAAAACCGCTTGATGCAACTTCTGTTTCGTACTGATGAGCTGAGAGCATTTCGCTAATCAGTTCCTGAATCAGGGGATTGTCATCGACAATAAGAATCTTTTTCTCCGCAGACTGATGGTTCCCTATCTCCCTGACAAATGCGCTCTTTTCTATGTTCAACCTGCGTTTCTCCAATGCCTGTTTTACACTGATTGTCAGTTGATCATAGTTTTCCAGGGGTTTACTAATGAAATCAAAGGCTCCTTCAGCTCTCAATGCCTGCACGGCATTGTTAATGCTGTTAAGACCGGTAAGGACAATGACTTCTATGGCTTTTTCCAGTTCCTTAATATTCCTCATGAGCTGAAGGCCATTTGTGCCCGGCATATTGATATCCATAATAACCAGGTCAAATGTGTTGGATTTAAGAGTGTCAATCGCCTCCTCGCCCATTGAGGCGTTTCGTACCTGATAACTCTCTTTTCTCAAAAGGGTTTCAAGGGCTTTCCGAATATCCGGCTCACGATCAATGATTAATATTTTTTCGTTCATGAAAAACTCCGTATTGTTGGGGACTGGGTACTGGGTATTGGGTACTGGTTGTTGGGTATTTGGTATTTGGTATTTGGCAGAATATTATAGGCAGTTAAAGGTTGTAAATCAGGAGAGTTATGCTTTTTTATGGGGAATTCTTGGAAAATAAAAGGTCTATCATTTAGGGGAAGACAACTGACTGTTATTACAAAGAAAAATGGGGGTAAAAATTCGGTGTCAGGGAAAAGATTTATCCGGCGGTTTTCAGATCACAATATCTTGTATAATACTACTATTCTACACACTAAATAATGTGGTTTTGGTTTGAAGTATATTGATCAGGAAAATCCCTATACTTTAATCAGGTTTTTTCTGATAGCAATTTTGGTGAGATCGATTACTGATGCTGCTTGCAGTTTTTCCATGATATTGTATTTATGGGATTCCACTGTTTTCGGGCTTATAAACAACTGCTTGGCTATTTCCTTGATTCTCTTTCCTTCGGCCAGGAGCTGAAAAACCTCCACCTCGCGCTGGCTCAAGGTATCAAAAGAATTCTTACTCGTAGATTTCTCTTCCATTTCCTCCATATGCCTGGCTAAAATCGTGGGGGCCATTGTGCTGAAATATGTTCCTCCGCCCTCGACAGCCTTTAATGCTAAAATCAGATCTGATAGAGGATCATCTTTCAGGACATAAGCGGATATCCCCGCCTTGAAAAGATCGATAACAAACTCTTTATCAGAATGCATGGTATAAATGACGATCTGATTTCCAGGGTTTAATCCCTTTATTTGTCTGGTGGCCTCTATGCCGTTGAGATTTGGCATCGAAATATCCATTATTACTATATTGGGTTCTAAAGACTTGGCAAATTCCACGGCCTCAAGTCCATCAACAGCTTCGCCCACCACCTTAAATTCCGGATGCTCTTGCAGGGCACTCTTGATCCCTTCAATCACCACCCGATGATCATCTGCGATAAGAATCTTTGTTTTAGGCATGGTTTCTACCAGTTACGGGTTATTTCCAATTTTTCTCCACGTATTGGATGAATCTGTTTATCTTTCGCCCTAATTCATTAAGAGTCAAGGAAAAAACTCATTTCTTTTTCGTTTAGTTCATAAGTATCATTTATAAAATTCAAATAAAGGATGGTTTCAACCCGCAACCCGTAACCCGTAACCCGTAACCCGTAACTCAAAGCGGTATTTCCACCAACAAATGTGTTCCTTTGCCGGGCTGTGACTCTATGGTGAACTCTCCATCAAGTTGTACTGCTCTCTCCTTCATAATGAGAAGCCCGAGTGATCCCTTTCTTTTTGAGGGCTTCATTACCTTGTCCTGATCAAAACCAACGCCATTATCTTCCACGCTCAATAAAAGCTTTTTGTCTTTCTTGACCAGATTCACAAAAATATTCTTAGCCCGGGCATGTCTGATGATATTGGTTAATGCCTCCTGTGCGATACGGTAAACGGCAAGTTCCTTTGCTTCTTCAAATCGTTTAGGAATCCCTCGACTAAAAAAACGGATTTCAATATCCGTCTGCTGCTGAATTTCGTTGAATAGCTCCCGAAGGGAAGACACTACGCCCAGAGACTCTATCATGGCGGGCCTCAGCCCGCGAGAGACATTCTTAATATCCTTTATCGCTTGAATCGTTCTTTCTTGAACGACTGCTATCTGCGCTCCCAGCTCTGTACCGCCAGGCTTCAATTTCCCATTGATCATTTCAAGGTTCAGCTTGATGGAGGTCAGGATTTGGCCAATGTGGTCATGAAGTTCCATGGCGATCTGCCGGCGGTCTTTTTCCAGAAGATCTATAAGGCTCTTGGATAATATCTTCCTTTGATTATGCTCTTTTAAAAGTTCTTCATTTAAACGTTTCAAATCCTTCTCTGCCTGCTTGCGTTGAGTTATATCGCTTATAATGTGCACAGCGCTGGTAAGATTTCCTGTTTCATCTATTAGAGGATCGACAGCAATATCAAGCCATTTGTGATCAACCTTCAAAACAAGGCTTTCTCTGCGAAGAGTTTTTTTCATGCGTACAATTGGGCAACATTTTATAGGTTTGTCCGTTCCATGCATAAGTTCCCAGCAGGTGCCGCCGATTATTTCTTTGGAGGATTTTTTCAGAAGGCCTTCCATTGCCTTATTGCATCGTAAAATCTTTCCATTCATGTCCAAAAGACAAATAGCGTCATTAATGGCATCAAAGGTAGTCTGCCACTGTACTAAACAGGCTTTCGGCAACATCTCTTTTTGATTGATTTCTTCGTGCATTGGTTTTTCAGCCATCACTCATTCCTTTTATCAGCCTCAGGCTGATTGAGTATCGCTCAATTTGGGTTCAAAGGCCTCACCCTGATAATCCTAAAAAACTACCCGGGCCTGCATTGCATCCCAAAAAAATATTGCGGATATTTTCTGAAATATTCTTAACCTGTATTTCTCATAAATAGCCTGTTATAAATACCAACCACAAGGTATTGTATAGCTGATAAATCAAAACTACCAATAAAAAATAAATTTTTAAAAGTTGTAAATTTACCGTCATTTTTATCTTGACACTTGATTTTAAATGGTTCAAGAAAAAAGAATATTTAATACGCTGGATTTAGGGCTCGGTCAAAAAAAACTTGGTAGAATTTGCGCCCGAATTTGCCGTAGATTTAATCGATCTGATTGAGCAAAATCGCAGGAATAGCGAGCTATTTCGAGGCCAATTTTACTAAAATCAGGTGCGAATGAAGACCGGTTAAAGATATGGTGAAGTCGGGATGCAAAAATGCCAAGTTATTTTTGACCGAGCCCTTAAGGAGTATGTTAATATGACTATTGTAAGATGGGATCCTTTGAGAAACGTAGCGACCCTGCAAGACCGCATAAACCGCATGTTTAGTGAAGCATTTGCCGGTTCAACGGACTTTGAAGACGAGGTCGGCATGTCCGCCTGGAGACCAGCGGTAGATATTTTTGACACCGATAATGCAATCGTCATAAAAGCAGAACTCCCTGGTATAAAAAAAGATGATGTATCCATAGATGTTAAAGGCAATGTGTTAATAATTAAAGGGGAGCGTTTTTTTGATAAAGAAACCAAGGAAGAAAATTACTACAGAAAAGAGAGGAGTTTCGGTAAATTCCAGAGGTCTTTCACTTTGCCGGATGCGGTAAATCCTGAAGCAATTAAGGCAAATTTCAAAAACGGGGTTCTTGAAATAGAAGTACCAAAGCCTGAGGAAAAAAAGCCTAAACAGATAAGCATTAATGTAGAATAAATAAAACTTCCATTGTAGTATCTTTTTGCTGCTCACCTGGTTATTTTCAATATCATAATATCCTAATTTTCTATAAAACGGAGGAGGCTATGCCTGATCTTGAAAAATTATACTTCGATGGAAGTGGATTCGAATCTGATTTTGATCATGAATCTGCACATAACAGATTCGGTTTAAAAAATATTTTTGATGAAGTTATAACCTGGGATGATATGTATGACAATTTGTGGGATGAAGAAATATGGGATGACTATTTTTAACTTATTAATTTATCTCGTTGAAATTCAAAAATAAAATTCATAAGAAATACCATATAAAAAGAGACCTGGTTTATTTAAGTAAACAAACTGCAAAACCTTCCAGATCAGTTGTCTTCACTGTAGTATTTATCATCGTCATATTTATTGGATGCCGAGCAACCCCCCCTCGCCTTCAACAGTCTGAAGTAAATACCTCTTTTAAGTTTACCAATGATGTACCATTCGAAGAATATATTCGAATAACACGATCAATGATTGAAAAAACGCGTGTAGATATCAATGAACGTAATAAAACGATTATACTCGAAGCGAACAGTCCCTTTGAGCTAAAACCGGATTTATCCTTATATCCACAAAATGAGAATGGAAAATTTAAAAAAGGAATACTTCTTATCCACGGCCTGTTAGATTCTCCCTATATTATTAAGCAGGTTGCATTATATCTCCAGTCAAAAGGATTCCTCGTAAGATCCATCTTGCTGCCGGGGCATGGAACGGTTCCGGCTGACTTAACGAAAGTCAGCCATCATGAATGGATTAAAGCTACCGAATATGGAATACACAGGCTTCAGCACCATGCAGAAAAAGTCTATCTAAGCGGCTTTTCAACCGGAGGAGCGTTGAGTATCCATCAGGCATTAAAAAATCCTGTCATTAAGGGTCTTATACTTTTTTCCCCGGCACTGGGCATTAAAACTAAGATGGCCGGGTTCGCAGGCCTTGCAAATTTCTTTACAGACTGGCTGGTAATAAGAGATGATATGGATTATGCAAGGTACGAGTCCTTCCCATCAAATGCCGCTGATCAGATATATCAACTTACATGTGATATTGACGACTTGATACTCAAAGAAGGTAAACATATAAATACTCCTGTCTTTATTGCTCTGAGTGCTGACGATATTACCGTTGATGCGGAAAAGACACTCTATTTCTTCAAAAATTATGTATCTGCTGAAAATAGTATGCTTATTTTGTACACCACAAAAATAAAAGAACACCCTGTAAACAAGCATTCAAGAATTGTAATTAAAAACAGTTTTTTGCCCGAAGAAAGGATACTGAACTTTTCCCATATATCTATTCTCATTCCTCCTGACGACCTGCATTATGGGAAAAACGGCGATTATAAATGGTGTTTGCATTACCAGCGAAACAAAGAAAAAAGAACGGCATGTATGAATGATCCGGAAATTTGGCAAGGCGAAATAACCAAAGAAAACCTGGCAAACCATACGCTGCGAAGACTTACCTATAATCCTCTTTACCACCAGATGCTTAAAAAATTAGACTGTTTTTTAGAAACGCTGGAATAAAATGTAAACCCACCGCCATTCAGGGCACGATGCATCGTGCCCCTACAATCTTTTCAATAGCGAATTCGATGATCTTAGACATAATATTTATCATCCTGCCATTTCAGGGGATTTGTTTGTACGTATTCCAATATTTGATAACAGGATTTTTCATCACGGATAATGTGTTCGTAATAATTGCGTTGCCATAATTTTTTGTTAAACCGTGACCAATCATTATTTTTCACACCCCGAATATATTCATTGGTGGTCAATGATTTAAATGCCCCTACCATATCACCAACCGTAGGGGCAATCCCTTGTGGTTGCCCCATTGTTGACGGTTGTTCCACATTTTGGGTACCCACAAGGGGCACCCCTACGAATTCAATGATTCCATGAAAATGATTGGGCATGACGATAAATTCATGTAATTTGATATTATCAAAACGATATATCAATTCCTGCCATTGGTGTTCAATCATTATTCCTGCATCGTTTATTTGCATTCCCCCATTTTCAATTTCCCCAAACAAACACAATCGGTTTTGTGTGCAAATGGTGATGAAATATAATCCTGCCTGTGAATAATCATATCCCTTTAATCGAATGGAACGGCGGTGATGAATATCAGGATTGTATTTCATATTTTCATATTCTCAAACCTTACCACATCAAAATCCTGGCTCATTTCTTCGCAAAAAGCCGTATCACCAACCGTAGGGGCAATCCCTTGTGGTTGCCCTGTTTGTGGGGGTTGTTCCACATTTTGGGTACCCACAAGGGGCACCCCTACGCATTCAATGATTCCATATTTTCAATTTCTCCGAATAAACACTTCAATCATTTAAAGTGTGTTTAATCAAAACCGAAGGATCGATATTCTCCTCTGCCAGTTCCACCAGGTGCCGGTGATGCGTAAAGAATATGACCTGGGTTTTGGTGGATAACTGCGCCAGTGCTTTCAAGGCTGCGGCTGCGCGGTCGTCGTCAAACTTTATCAAAATGTCGTCCACGATGAATGGAATCGGTTCGTTTTGCTCCAGATATTCCTCCAGGCCGGCCAATCGAAGGACAAGATACAGTTGATCCGCAGTGCCCTCACTCATGCCCTCCACGCCCACCACCTCTTTACCGCCCGGACGGACACCCACAAGCACGGGCTGACCGTTATCGTCAAAGTCCGCCCTGACCCCTTCAAATGAGCCCCGCGTCATTTGCGCAAAAAAAGAATTAGCCCGTTTAAGAATAGGCGCCTGGTTTTTTTCACGATACCTTTCAATCGCCTGTTTTAGCACGAAGGAGGCAATACGCAGCCGGGCGTATTGCTCGACATCGTTTTCAAGTCGTCCAAGAAGCATCTGGGCTTCTTCGGCTATGTCTGCCGCTCGCGCGCTTCCGTCCATCTTGCTGAGCTCGTTTTCCTCTCTGCCAACAGTTCGATCTTGAGCAGACCTTTCACCCTTCAACTTATCAATCTCTTCTGCCAGCCGTTCAATTCCTGTATTTAGCCCATCCGGGTCCTCGTTTAACGCTTCTTTAACAAAATCATCAATGGTATCGCCGGCGCTCAGCTTCAGCAGTTGTTCGTCGAGACTTTTCAAGTCGGATTCGATCTGGCGGCGTTTTTCGGAACGGCGTTCGGCCTCCGGGAGGCCCTCGTAACTTTTGCAGCCGGCTTCTTCACACATGCCATTGAGTCGAGTTTTAATCCTGGTCATCTCTTTGTTTGCCTGGTTATCTCGCTTGTATTCCTTGCTCAATTGCTTTTCAAAGGCCTGCAGCTTTGTCTGGTTCGCTCGTTCCCGGTTCAATCGAGCGTTAAGTTCCGCAGCAGCCTGATCTACAGGCAAATCCGCCGGTTCCTGGCCTGCTGTTTTTACCAGGCCGGTGACCTTATCGGCAAATTCCGTTGAATCCAGGTCGATCCCTTTGATGCGTTTTTGAAGAGTTTCCGCTTCCTTGAGCTTTTCAAAGAGGGTTGATAGATCGTCCATCACCGCATTCGCCTGGGAGGGTTTAGAGTTGACAACAAGTCCAAGTGGCCGGACTGCCGGCTCCCATTCCTTCTTCCATTGAGAAAGATCCTTTTCGCTTTGCTCAACGCGGGCTTTCGCCTCAGCTAATTCTTTTTCCTTCTGTTTTTTCTCGCTCTGAAACTGTTTTTTGATATTTATCAATTCTTCCTGCCGTTCGATAACTATTCGTGCCCTTTTGATCAAATCAGCTAATAATTCATCTCTAACTGTACGAGGTTCGGAGAGAGAATGAAGGGATTGCTCCAATGCGTTGCGACGCTTGTCGATGCTTTTTTGCAGCGCATCTGTTTTGGACTTTTGTTCTCTAATTTCCGCTGCCTTTTCGGTCATAGCAGCGTGGTCCTGGGTCCAGCCTCGCATTTCCCTTGGCGTTCGAGGCGTGATCCCTGCGGCCTGCCATAATTTTGTCCATTCATTGTTAATTTCGGTGAGCTTCTTCCCGGCGATGTCCAGATCTTCTTTTAAGCATTTGGACTGTTTTTCTTGAGCTGCCTTTCCAGCTATCAGTCGTGCTAAATTCGCGACACGATCGGCCTCGCGTCTGAGTCTGTCCGCAATTTCATCTGTTTGAAGAACACTGGCTTCAAAAGCATCCGATAAAGTGATGGCGGGTTGAAATCGCCGGATAAAATCCTGAACTTCTTCATCAGGCACGGAATCGCCTTTTATAGTGCTGCGCACTAACTGCCAGCCTTGCTCACGCGCATCTCTTAAATCCTGCAAGTCTTCCTCGGTAGGCACCTCTTGTTCCAATTGGAGTTGTTCGATTTGTTGTTCAATCTCTGCTTGCGCGCCATGCAGTCTTTTGCTTTCAGATTTTAGTTCGGCAGCCGTACGCTCTGCCTTATCAGTTCGGTCGTCAAATTCATCAATAGTTTCCAGCGATGGTATGCGGAGCCCTTCAATCTCTTCGATGGAGCCTGCCCATAATGACTGTTTGCTTAACTTTATTTCCAGTGTTTTTACATCATTTCGGATCTCTGTCTGATCCTCACGCCATCGGTTTTCAAGCACGCCATACTCTTCTGCCTGTTCTATGGCAATTTTCAATTGATCTATCGGTTTGGGTTCATCGAGCGTTTTCAATTGCGTGTCGAGATCGTTAATCTGATCAGAGATCTTTGGTATTGCCTCCCGGGCATTTTCTATACGAGTTATGATCCGCTCAAACTTTATGCCAAGTTCCTGAATCCCGACTTTGTCGGCTTTCTTTATGCGAAGTTTTTCTGCATCTTCAAGGATTAAATCATCACGGAGACCACGAAGTATATCCTTTGCCTCGCTTCTCAGCACATCTCTGCGCGTCTGAAGCCGGATGCGATCCCTGGCTGCCTTGCGATGACTGCCCAGCTCTTGATGAATCTCCTCGATAAGCCCTGAATTTTCTATCAGCCCTTCGGAAACTTGTAGTTTCGCCATATCTCGTTTGAGTGTTTCGATGACTTGTAGTGTCTGAGTGCGATCGTTTTCAGCGATGCTGAGCTTTGTGATTAGCCCATGTCTTTCATCTCTGAAATTTTCAGGGAGCAGGACGGCAGTTGCGTAGTTTTTATAATCCTCTATCAATTCTCTGCGCAGGGCAATAATGGGCAGCGCTTCCTTGATACGTTCCAGGCGGTGTCGATCTCGCTGTTTATGCGCCAGCTCCTGATCAACAGCCTGCTTACGATCCTGCGCTTCCTGCAACGCCTGATCATGGTTGACCCACTCCTGGCTTGGCAGTTGAGCATCGCGCAACTCTTTACGGCTCCTGTTCAGTTTGCTGAGTGCTTCATTGATTTTTGGCTTCTGCCCCGATGGTTTAAAAAGAAAATCGATTTCGGATTGGAGTTCTTCCTGAACTGCACGGAGATTGGCGACACCTGATCCTGCGGCAAAAATAATTTGGCCCATACTTCCGCCGCCCTGAATGATTTCTCTGCCGCCACGAACCAGGTCGGCGTGGGCTATGCCGAACATGGTGGAAAAGACATCGGCATTCACGCCGCTTAAAAACTGATAAAGAATGGACTCATCCAGTAAAGTTTTATCATCCACTGCGCGCAGGGTGTTGCTCCTGCCCTTACGGCGGACAAACTCCAGGACATCTCCGTCTTTGCGTTGAATGGCAGCTCCGACTCGCATTTTCGTATATGGATGAAGGAAATCATCTAATGACCGCTCAGGGATACCATAAAGCATGTGCCTCAGCGCCCGCAAGGCTGAGCTTTTGCCGGCCTCGTTGGGGCCATATATGATGTGCAGGCCTTCCTTTCCTCCACTCAGGTCAATTCGAACATCACTGAAAGGACCAAAAGCAATTAACCTTATCTCGCAAATTTTCATTTAAGAATCCTCTTTACGAACAAGCCGCTGAAGAAGCATCGGGCGCACCTGATCAAGTAAGCTGCCAAGCCATTTGGGATCGTCAAATTTTATTTTGTCTGCGCCTTCTTTCAGTTCTCTGGGAACTTTTTTTTCAAGATCTGCCAGTTCATTCGCCAGATCATGCAAACGGTCCGGGTCGGATTGCAATTCATCAAGAAGATGAACAAGCTCTCCTATGGCCCCGTCCGCTGATTTCAAGGCTTTGTCAGATAAGGGCGGCTTTGTGCGAAACTTTACTTTTTCAACCCAAACCTGCCCTCCGCTGGTATCCACAGCCGCCGACCGGATCTCATTGGTCCACCGCTCCATATCTGAAGCAAGTTCACTATGGGCTTGCGTATTCCCTTTGATTACAACACGAGCCACCAGCGGCAGGCCCTCATTTTCGTCCAAACAAGCTTCAAGGTGTTTATTGAATCGATCAACCACCTCGTAACCACTATCAGCACCGGATGTATCCACATTTACAATAACCCAGCGAATAACGTCCAGAGTTTTGAATTCCAGCTCAGGCCGCCCGCTGTCATCAACGGAAACAAGCACACAGCCCTTGGGGCCGGTCTCCCGGACATGGCGGCCCTGAATATTTCCCGGAAACACAATTAGCGGATCATCCATGAGCACTTCGTGCTGATGAACATGCCCCAGAGCCCAGTAGTCGTATCCTTTTGATCGCAACCCTTCCAGGGTGCAAGGGGCATACGGCTCGTGTCCCTCACGACCTGTAACGCATGTGTGCAGCATGCCGATGTTGAAACAGCCTGGCAAGGGCGGCGGGTACTTAGCTGAAAGATCCTTTTTTACAGCCGGCGAAGCAAAGCTCTGGCCGTGAATGGCGACTTCCATATTGCCGATGCGAAGCGTTGCGGGCTTTTGATTTGGAAACAGATGCACACTTTCAGGAAACCGGAGCGCCCTCGAAATTTTGCCGGCAGCATCGTGGTTTCCGGCCACAATGTATACAGGAATGCCTGCGTCACGCAGCTTGCTTGTTTGTGATACAAAATACAGGCCCGTGTTGTAGTCTTTCCAATCTCCGTCATAGAGATCTCCGCTGATGAGAACAAAGGACACATTTTCTCTGATAGCAGTCTGAACCAGGTTGTCTAATGCCCGACGGGTTGCCTGGCGAAGTTCATCAACCGGGGCGCCCTCGTAGTAATCAAGCTTATGCAGCGGGCTGTCTAAATGAATGTCAGCAGCATGTAAAAATCTAAACATATGTCAGTTCTCCGTTTGGAAAGAACGGTGTTATAACTTTGATATGGCAGTGCGCTCATAAAATATTCCATCAAATTTAGTCATGACCACCGGCCCAGCCGGTGGCTTGCTTAAAGCCCTATAAGGGCATTGAATACTGATATAACCCCTTAAGGGGGTATTATTTTGTTAAAAGTGACTGTTCTGCGACCAAATCCATTTTCATTGATTAATCTTCGTTTCTATTATTATTGCTTAATATACTACTTGCACCCCTGAAGGGGTCTTTCACCAAATCCGTATCATAACGATCTCCAATGGAATCATGATCCTGTTGATTTTTTATATACTGCCGTATCTTGGCCTCATCCAACCCAACTGTACTGACATAATAACCACGTGCCCAAAATGTGTGTCCACGGAAATTCCTCCGTAAATGGCTGTATCTTTCAAACAGAATCATTGTACTCTTGCCTTTCAGATAACCAACAATTGTTGAGACTGAATACTTTGGCGGGATAGACAAACAAATATGGATATGGTCCTCACACGCCGTCCCTTCAAGGACATCAATCTTTTTATACTCACAAAGTTTTCTGAGTATTTGACCAACATCTATTTTGAGTTTGCCATAAATAACTTTCCTCCTATTCTTAGGAACCCAAACTATGTGGTATTTGCACTCCCATGTTGTGTGTGCTAATGTTTTCTTCATTATCTTGCTCCTTTTGGATTTTGGTCACAGAATCAGCACTGTTACCTTTAGTCCAAAAGGAGCATTTAATAAGGCTATGTTCGCGTTAAATGTTGAAATATGCTCCATTGTCCTTATCTTTTTGATATACTATCAAAAAAGGGGGACTGCATGGAAACCAAAAAGTTTGCACAAATGCTTGCCCAAGTCAACCAGATGGATCACCGTCAACGAAATGCCTTACTAACAGCTCTTTCTCATCTCTCAGATGAGACCCAAGTTGTCGAAATCATTGAATCTCGATTTGATGCTGATGGTGTCTGCCCGTTTTGCGGCCATAATCGCTACTACAGACATGGATTCGCAAATAAACTTCAGCGCTACCGTTGCAGGGAGTGTAAGAAAACATTCAATGCCCTTACCGGTACTCCCTTTACACGTCTCCGCCACAAAAATAACTGGTTGAACTATTTCAAAGCACTTGCAGACTCTTTGACCATACGGCAAGCTGCGACAGTCGTTGGTCTTCATCGTACCACTTCCTTTCGATGGCGCCATCGTTTTTTAACATGGGTCAAACTTGATCACCCGACAGTGCTTCAAGGAATCACGGAAGCTGATGAAACCTACCTGCTTGAGTCCGGCAAAGGATCCCGCAAACTTGACAGGAAACCTCGGAAACGTGGTGGTAGTGCAACCAAGCGCGGACTTTCTAAAGAGCAAGTTTGTATTCTGATAGCACGTGATCGTTCAGGGCATACTTTGGATTTTGTTACTGGTAAAGGACCGGTGAGCAAAACCCAGCTTGAGACCCATTTGAAATTTGTACTTGACCATGATGCATTACTGGTAAGCGATGGAAATAGTGCCTATAAGGCTTTTTGCCATACTGAAGGAATTTCCCATGAAGCGGTTAATCTCAGTAAAGGACAAAGGGTTATCAAGGGTGCTTATCATATTCAAAATGTTAATGCTTATCACAGCCGATTAAAAAGTTGGCTATCGCACTTTCATGGTGTTGCCACAAAGTATTTACCCAATTATCTTGGATGGAGACGATCTATAGAGCAACACCCAAACTTTTCTGCTGAATTTTTATTGAATGTTGCTTTGGGTCAGTTTCCACACTTAACGCGAACATAGCCTTAAATAAAGCTGAACTTTCCATCCCCAAAAGAGCTCCTGAAGAATGGGTAGTTGATTGCTCTTGTGTGGGAAAAGGGATAACTGCACTGAAATACTTATCCCGATATTTATACCGTGGTGTTATCAGTGAAAAAAATATTGTTTCAAATCAAAATGGCCAGGTAACTTTTAAGTATATTGAAAGCAAAACCGGCAATACTCTATATCGCACCCTCAAAGGGGAGGATTTTTTGCACCTCATCTTACAACATGTTCTACCCAAAGGATTTCGGAGAGTCAGGGACTATGGGTTTCTTCATGGTAATGCAAAAAAGCTGCTGTCTCTGGTGCAATTGATTTTGCATGTTGTTATTGAAGTGATTAAACAGCGTCCAAGACCTGTTTTTAAGTGTCCACGTTGTCAGTCGCCAATGGTTATTCTGGGATTTCGTCTAACTGCATGGAAACCAGGCTAACTCTTTTTTATGGCAAGGGCTTGCAATTCATTCAAAACAGGAGGAAAAAACTTTTATGAAATAGTTAATTTTTTAAAAGCCTATTACAGGTTAAGGCACTCCCTCGCCTTGAAAAAAGTGCGCTTCTTGAAGACGCACTTCCTACCCCTTGTTCAAAAAAAGATATTTCCTTCTATACAGAATATGCAGACACACCGGGCTTGTCCAACAACCGGATAAGATTGTGGTTCGTTCCTCACACAATCTATCCTTATTCGTTGGACGAAGCCGCTACGCGGCG
>JAIVWD010000030.1:0-18089 GCA_049190315.1 Deltaproteobacteria bacterium
TGCCTGGTGACAATGTAACGATTTCGGCGGAGCTGATAACTCCGATAGCAATGGAGAAGGAGCTCAGGTTTGCAATAAGGGAAGGCGGTCGTACTGTCGGTGCTGGAGTGGTAAGCGAAATAATTGAGTAGAAAAGACAGTGCCTAAAGTGAGCTAAAGTGCCTAAAATGCCTAAAGTTGTGGTACGCCTTTGGCGTGCTAATTTAATAGATAGTATCCAAACAAAAAATTATAGTTTTCGTTCAGACACTATATGGAAAAATAGAAATAATGATTAAAAATACCAAAATAAGGATCAGACTTAAAGCATATGATCATAAGCTTCTTGATCAGTCAGCACTTGATATTGTTGATACGGCCAATAAGACGGGTGCAAAGGTAGTTGGCCCGATACCACTTCCGACAAGGATCAATAAATACTGCGTGTTACGATCCCCCCACATAGATAAGAAATCGAGAGAGCAGTTTGAAATTAGAACACATAAACGGCTTTTAGATATTTTGGAGCCGACTCAGCAGACAGTTGATGCATTGATGAAACTGGATCTTTCTCCAGGAGTCGACGTAGAAATTAAACTATAACACAGCAAGAACTTTTTTAATAAAAAAGAAGGCTGTACAAAGGAATAAGTAAAAAGCATGTGTAAGGGATTGCTTGGTAAAAAATTGGGAATGGCAGGTATTTTTTCACCCGATGGAAAACATATACCGGTAACAGTAATACAGGTTGGTCCATGCGTCATAACCCAGATAAAGACTATTGTTACTGATGGATATAATGCGCTTCAACTGGGCTTTGGTGAAAAGAAGAGAATTAATAAGCCGATGCAGGGGCATTTAAAGAAAAGCGGAGAAGGTCGTTTTGAAATTCTGCGAGAATTTCCTGTGGATGATCCGAGTGAATACACCCCTGGCCATACAGTAGCCCTTGATTTATTTGAGGTCGGTGAACTTGTTGATGTTTCCGGTACAACTAAAGGGCGTGGTTTTTCAGGGGTCATAAAGAGGCATGGATTCCATGGTGGAGCAAAGACACATGGCAGCCATAGCCATAGAGTACCGGGTTCTATAGGTTGCAGTGCATGGCCGGCTAAAGTTATTAAAGGGAAGAAAATGCCCGGTCATTATGGGAATGAAAGAAATACCGTTAAAAATCTGGAGATAATAGACATAAGGCCCGAGGAAAATCTGATATTGATAAAAGGCGCGGTACCGGGTTCTAAATCAGGACTAATTGAAATTAGAAAAAGAAATCGCCCCAATAGACATATAGTATAGGAATTTGCTTTTTTTGACAGGATATACAAGATATACAGGATGGATAAAAAAAGTGCCTAAAATGCCTAAAGTTGTGGTACGCCTTCGGCGCGCTAATTGATAATCCAAAGCTACAGGAGTTTGCCATCTCGTGTATTGATGGCTTAAGTAATATATAAAATGGCAGAATTCCTTAACTTTAGGCACTTTAATATACTTTAGCTCACTTTAGGCACTCATGTCCGCACCAAAGGTGCGTTATGTATCTGTATTCTGAATGAGGAGATTATGGCTGTCGTAGATGTTCAAAATATTAATGGAGAGAAAGTTTCACAGATTGATCTATCGGACAATGTATTCAATGTACCGGTAAAATCGGTTGTCTTGCATGAAGTTACAACAATGCAGATGGCCTGCCGGCGTTCAGGGACCGCATCTGTTAAGCATCGCAGTGATGTAAAGGGCAGTGGAAGGAAACTATTTCGTCAAAAAGGGACCGGTCGCGCACGTCGCGGCGATATAAAAGCTCCTTTGCTCAGAGGGGGTGGGGTTGTTTTTGGTCCAGACCCAAGGTCTTATTCTTATAATGTGCCCAAAAAGGTAAAAAGCTTGGCGCTTAAAATGGCATTGAGCAGTAAGTTCCAGGGGAATTATCTATTTGTTATTGACGGGATTGACCTTGAGCGGATTAAGACAAAGGAATTTTTGAAAGTATTAGATGCGTTAAACATGAAAAATGCGTTGATAATAACTGATAAAAAAAATGAAAACCTGGAACTTTCATCCAGAAACGTACCTGGCGTAAAAGTTTTGAGAAGTGAGGGATTGAATGTATATGACATTCTTAAATATGAAAATTTGGTCCTTCTTGAGCCAGCCATAATGGCCATTGAAGGGAGGCTGCTCAAATGATTTATTACAATATTATAAAGAGCCCTCTGATTACCGAGAAGACAACTATTCAAAAAGAAGCTTCCAATCAGGTTTCATTTAAGGTCTCTCGCAAGGCTAACAGGGTTGAAATCAAAAGGGCTATAGAGAATATATTCAATGTTACGGTGGCTGGTGTGCGTACAATGCGGGTGAAGGGTAAGACCAAACAGAGAGGTCGCATTATTGGAAAGCGCAAGGACTGGAAAAAAGCAATTGTGACATTAATACCCGGTGAACGTATTGACTTTTTTGATGGGGTATAGAACAAGCGAGGCTTTATAATGGCGGTAAAGAAGGTAAAACCTACATCTCCAGGAAGACGTGCTCAAATATATTCAACGTTTGATGAAATTAGCAGCACAAAGCCTGAGAAGAAATTGCTTAAGATAATTAAGAAAACAGGCGGGCGTAATGTAAACGGACGTATTACGTGCCGACACCGCGGTGGTGGGCATAAGCGGAAATACAGGATTATTGACTTCAAAAGGGATAAAATAGGGATTCCCGCTAAGGTGTCATCGATTGAGTATGATCCTAATCGTAGTGCCAGAATAGCTCTTCTGTACTATAAAGATGGCGAAAAAAGATACATATTAGCACCGGTGGATCTTGCGGTTGGCGCCATTGTAGTTTCGGGGCCTGAGGCAGATATAAAGCCTGGGAATACACTTCCTTTAAAAAATATACCGCTTGGGACACATATTCACAATATAGAGCTGCGGCTGGGAAAAGGCGGTCAAATTGTCAGAAGTGCCGGCACATTCGCACAGTTAATGGCAAAGGAAGACAGGTATGCTCAGATAAAGCTTCCATCCGGCGAAGTTCGCATGGTGCTCATTAATTGCAAGGCAACCATAGGCAGGCTTGGTAATGTCAGCCATGAGAATATATCTTTGGGAAAAGCGGGCCGGAAGCGCTGGCTTGGCAGACGGCCAAGCGTGCGGGGTGTTGCGATGAATCCGGTTGACCATCCAATGGGCGGAGGTGAAGGAAAATCTTCAGGAGGAAGGCATCCTTGTTCACCATGGGGTATACCTGCTAAGGGCTATAAAACCCGCAAGAAAGGAAAAAGTGATCGCTATATAGTTAAAAAGCGTACAAAGAAATAAGGTTACGAAATAATAGAAGAACTGGTTGCCGGTTAAGGTGAGGATAATTTAACTCGAACTTGCAACTCTTAAACAGGAGAAATTATGCCACGGTCGGTAAAAAAAGGTCCATATATTGATTCAAAATTATTAAACAAAGTCCTGAAAGCCCAAGAGGCACGTAGCAGCAGGGTTATTAAAACATGGTCCAGGCGTTCGACAATTATTCCTGAAATGGTTGGTATTACGATGGCAGTACACAATGGAAGAAAATTTGTTCCAGTTTTTGTATCAGAAAATATGGTAGGCCACAAGTTGGGTGAATTTTCTCCAACACGGACTTTTTATGGACACTCCGGGGACAAAAAATCAAAATTAAAGAAGTAACGTTATAAGATTAAGGAAATATTTAATAATGGAGATTAAAGCTGTAGCAAGATATGTACGCATTTCTTCTCAGAAAGTCCGTAAAATTATAGATGCTATCAAGGGCAAGCCGGTGGAAGTTGGTCTTGGTATGCTTAAATTTATGCCCCATAAAGCAGCAGCAATCGTGGAGAAAATTGTTCGTAGCGCTGTAGCAAATGCTGATCAGAATTCTGAGATAGATGTAGATTCACTGGTTATTCGTAATGTAATTGCAGATCAGGGTCCCACTCTGAAGCGTTTCAAAGCAAGAGCTCGCGGTAGAGGTACAAAGATATTGAAAAGGTCTTCACATATTACGGTAGTTTTAGCTGAAAAATCGTCTTAAAAAGGAGGTAATGGCTTGGGCCAGAAAGTAAATCCTATAGGATTGAGATTGGGAATTGTTAAAACGTGGGAATCAAGATGGTATGCCGGAAAAAATTATTCCGATTATATTTTGGAAGATTATAATATAAGAAAATTTATAAAAAAGAAATTATACCATGCAGGCATATCCAGGATTGAAATTGAAAGATCGTCCAAGCGTGTTAGACTCCGAATTTTTACATCCAGGCCGGGTATTGTTATTGGAAAAAAAGGATCTGAGATATCTCAGCTTAAGAAAGAGTTAGAGATGACCATTCCTCATGAAGTCCTAATAGATATTCAGGAGGTAAGAAAACCCGAGATTGATGCGCAGCTTGTTGCTGAAAATATTGCTCTTCAGATTGTAAGAAGAGTTGCATTCAGGCGTGCTATGAAACGCGGTGTTTCGTCGGCTATGAGGTTTGGTGCAAAGGGCGTGAAGATTATATGTTCGGGACGTTTAGGTGGAGCCGAAATGGCCAGGACAGAATGGTATAAAGAAGGCAGGGTTCCATTGCATACTTTAAGAGCAGATATAGATTATGGATTTATTGAGGCAAATACCACATACGGGATTGTTGGTGTAAAAGTATTTATTTTTAAAGGCGAGATTTTGGATAAGAATGCCATAACTGCCGGCGCCGGCACAAGTTAGCCAATAGGAGAAATAAGGACATGCTGAGTCCCAAAAAGGTAAAATTCAGAAAGCAGCAAAGAGGTAGAATGAAAGGCACATCCAGCCGGGGATGTAATTTGAGTTTCGGTGAATTTGGATTGCAGGCAACGGAATGCGGCACAATAACATCCAAACAGATTGAGGCCGCCCGTATAGCCATGACCCGGCATGTAAAAAGAGGCGGTAAGCTGTGGATAAGGATATTTCCTGATAAGCCTTTTACAAAGAAACCCGCTGAGGTTAGAATGGGTAAAGGAAAAGGTGCACCTGAAGGATGGTGTGTAATTATCAGACCAGGGAGAATCCTTTACGAAATGGAGGGCATTGACAAGGAATTAGCAATGGAGGCACTCCGTCTTGCTTCTCACAAGCTTTCGGTTAGGACGAAATTTATTGAGAGGGGCGATGTATAATGAAGGCAAGTGAGATTAGAGAATTTAGCCTGGAAGAAAAGCAAAGAAAACTGGATGATCTTAAAGAGGAGCTGTTTAATTTGAATTTTCAGCAAGAAACAGGTCAGCTCGAAAATCCACAAAAAATGAAGCAAACCAGGCGCAGTATAGCAAGGATAAGGACTATTTTAAAAGAAGATAAAATAGTAACTACTCAGGTTGGTTAGGCTGAAGGCTGAAGACTTTTAGGGAAAAGACTCCCGGAAGCCAATATTTTCTTAAAGCGGCCGGAAATTATGTCCTAAACATAGAGAATAACACTCAGGAATTAGCTGTTTCCTTCAGTCTATAGCCTTCAGTCTAAACACCTGAGTAGTTACGATAAAATAAACAAAACAGATAAAGAAGAATAGATGCTCCTATGAAAAAGCAAGGAATGAGAAGGCAACTATTGGGAACAGTAGTTAGTAACAAGATGGATAAAACCGTGGTTGTTATGGTTGAAAGAACGGTTAAACATAAATTTTATCATAAGTATGTTAGAAGACGTTCTACGTTTTCATCTCACGACGAAAACAATACATGCCAGATAGGAGATAAGGTATTAATAACCGAATCCAGACCTATTAGCAGGTCAAAAAAATGGCGCGTAAGTGAGATAGTTCAAAAAGCTATTTGACGGCTTCGTAAAAAGTCCATCTGCTCATTCCTCAAGATTCGCATGCCTTGCATATGAACTTTTTACTTTGCCGTTGATTTGATGACTTATTACGAGTTTAGTATTTGATGATATAAGGAAATTAAAGGCGATGATTCAGGCAGAGACGAGATTGACGGTGGCAGATAACTCGGGCGCTAAGGTATTGTACTGTATAAAAGTTCTCGGAGGATCCAGGAGAAGATATGCAAGTATCGGCGATATCATTGTCGTATCTGTCAAGGAAGCCATACCTAATGCCAAGGTTAAAAAAGGAGAAGTCTTGAAGGCTGTTGTGGTTCGTACAAAAAAAGAAATCAGAAGGCCGGATGGATCATATATAAGATTTGATGATAATTCAGCTGTTTTAATTAGTGCAAATAAAGAACCCATAGGCACCCGTATATTTGGTCCTGTGGCAAGGGAGCTTCGAGCCAAAAGGTTTATGAAAATCATTTCGTTAGCACCTGAAGTTTTGTAGGATTAATATTGCCCCGGGAGAAGTGGCTTATGGTAACAGATAAATGTCTTATAAAGAAAAATGACAAGGTCAAAATTATTATTGGTAAAGACAAAGGTAAGATAGGCGGTGTTCTTAAAGTAATCCGAAAGAATAACCGGGTGCTTGTGGAAAATATTAATATGGTAAAACACCATGTTAAGCCTAATGTTAAGAACAAGCAGGGTGGAATTGTTGAAAAGGAAGCGCCTATCTGCGCGTCGAATGTCATGTTGATGTGCAGCAAGTGTATGTCGTCCGTGCGAATCAAAATGCAGATTCTTGAGGATGGCAAAAAAACCCGTATCTGTGGAAAGTGCAGTGAAATTATAGACAACTGAAAAATATAGATTTTCAGATAATTAATTTCACAAGGCTAACGCAGTGAAATGATTTATCTGGGAATCTATAGCGTTTAATATAACAAGGTATTATTATGTCGCAGTTAAAACACTATTATGAAAAAGAAGTTATCCCCAAGTTGATGGAGACCTTTAAGTACCAGAATATCATGGAGGTTCCTAAACTTGAAAAAATTGTGCTGAATATGGGCTTGGGAGAGGCTATCCATAATATAAAATTGCTTGATTCAGCTAGAGAAGAACTGAAACTTATATCAGGGCAGCAACCTGTTATTACACGTGCCAGAAGGTCAATCGCTGCTTTTAAGCTTCGTGAAGGGATGCCGATTGGATGTATGGTTACCATGCGTCATATACGCATGTATGATTTTTATAGCAAGACAGTTAACGTAGCTCTTCCCAGAGTTCGTGATTTCAGAGGTGTTTCAGATAAAGCTTTAGATGGGCGCGGGAATTATTCGTTGGGGATCAAAGAACATATTATTTTTCCCGAGATCGATTACGATAAGATCGATAGGATAAAGGGACTTAATATAACAGTAGTTACAACAGCTAAGAACGACAGAGAGGGAAAAGAACTTCTTAAGTTGTTAGGCATGCCATTCAGGAATTAAGGAGGATAATTTGGCAAAAACAGCTCTTAGAATGAAAGCTATTAAAAAACCAAAGTTCAAAGTTCGGGCATACAATAGATGCCCTATCTGCGGCAGGCCAAGAGGTTTTTTGAGAAAATTTGGAATTTGTCGTATTTGTTTTCGTAATCTGGCTTCACAAGGCATGCTTCCCGGAGTTATAAAATCCAGTTGGTAATTTTTGTATTTATAATAAATAGTTAAAAGTTATATAGTTACGGAGAAAACAATGGCAATGAGCGATTCAATTGCAGATATGTTGACCAGAATCAGGAATGCTGAAAAGGCAAAATTCAACGTTGTTAATATTCCCGCATCAAAATTGAAAATTGAGATAGCTAGAATATTAAAAAATGAAGGATTTATTAAGAATTATAAATTTATAAAAGATACCAAACAAGGTGTCTTGCGTATCTATCTTAAATATGGGCAAGCACAGTCAAAGGTGATATTTGGCCTTGATCGTGTCAGCAAACCCAGCAGAAGGGTTTACGTAAAGAGTAAAGATATAAAGCCGGTTTTAAACGGCATGGGCATTGCAATTTTATCCACATCTAAGGGGATAATGACAGACAAAAAAGCCAGGAATGAGAATATAGGAGGCGAGATCCTCTGTAATATATGGTAGCAGATAGGAGTATTATTATATGTCTCGAGTAGGCAAAAAACCGATACAGATACCTGATAAAACAAAGGTATTATATAAAGACAGGATAGTTACTGTCAAGGGACAGAAAGGTGCTCTTTCAAGATCCGTACATCCTTTAATCAATCTTGAAATAAAAGATGGCATTGTGAATGTGACCATGAAAAATGATGACAGAGTCAGCAGGTCATTGCAGGGACTTACCAGAAGTCTTGTCGCTAATATGGTAACCGGTGTAAACAAGGGGTTTGAACGTGTTCTGGAGATAAACGGCATAGGCTATCGTGCCACGCTTAGTGGTAATCGTATAGTTTTTAATCTTGGATATTCACATCCTATCGATTTTGATCTGCCGGAGGGTATTTCCGCATCTATTGACAGAAATAATATTATAAAGCTTTCCGGAATTGATAAAGAACAGTTAGGTCAAATATCTGCAGCAATTAGAAGATTAAGACCGCCCGAGCCATATAAAGGCAAGGGGATCAAGTATGCTGAGGAATATATACATAAAAAAGCAGGTAAAACCGGCACTAAATAGCAGTAGGGGCACGGCGCTAATTGTAGGGGCACGGCGCACCGTGCCCCTACTTAGATATTCGGATTTTGTCTGAAGGGGATAAATAAGATGGGTTCGTTGGATCAAAGAAGACTTGCGCGTTTGAAGAGAAAAAAAAGAATAAGAAAGTCCATGTTCGGCACACAACAAAGGCCAAGGCTGAGTATCTTTCGAAGCGCAAAACATATCTATGCGCAGCTAATTGATGATACCACCGGACATACTTTGGCTTCGGCATCAACTTTGGAACAGGTAGTCAAAGAATCTCCTGAATATAAAAATAAAGTTTCAGTGGCGACCCTTGTCGGAAAACTTGTAGCTGAACGTGCTAATGAACAGGGAATTAAAAAAATAGTATTTGATCGGAATGGTTTTTTATACCACGGTCGGGTTAAGGCGGTTTCCGATGGTGCACGTGAAGCTGGTTTGGATTTTTAAATAAGGAGGCGGAATCTTGTTTAAACAAGATACAGACGAAAGTCAGTTGATTGATAAAGTAGTTCACATTAACCGGGTAGCGAAGGTAGTTAAAGGCGGTCGCAGGTTCAGTTTTAGCGCTATAGTTGTTGTCGGTGATGGAAATGGCAGTGTTGGTTATGGTTTGGGTAAAGCAGGGGAAGTACCGGAAGCGATCCGAAAAGGTATAGAAAAAGCAAAAAAGAACATGATTAAAGTTTCCCTGATTGATGGAACAATTCCCTTTGAGGTTATAGGAAAGTTTGGTGCAGGGAAAGTATTTTTAAAACCTGCTTCACAAGGAACAGGAGTTATAGCCGGCGGTGCTGTTCGGGCTGTGTTAGAGGCAGTCGGCGTAAATAATATTCTTACAAAGTGTATTGGATCCCATAATCCTCATAATTTGGTGAAAGCTACTGTTACAGGGCTAAGGCAACTTCAAAGTCGTGAACAGGTAGCTGCCAGGCGTGGCAAAAGGGTAGAAGATTTGTGAAAAATAACTATTGAAAATTGACTATTGAAGATTGAAAATTGGTGGTACGCCTTCGGCGTGCTAATTTAAACAATTACAAGATGTTAATTTGTTTGGGAAGCTTTTAAATTTTATAACAAAAGACAGAGCGAAGCGATTCCACAAGTATTCAATATTCAATATTATGAGCAGTAAGAGGGAAATATAAATGTCTGGTAAATTGAAGGTGACTCTTGTTAAAAGCATGATCGGAAGGCCTGAAAAACATCGCAAAATATTGCGTAGTATGGGGCTTGCAAAGATAAACAGAACAATCGAATTTATAGATACTCCTTCTATCCGGGGGATGATAAATAAGGTTTCGCATTTAGTGAAGGCGGAGGAGAAGATAGATGAGGCTTGATGAATTGTCACCGGCAAAGGGATCTCGAAAATCTCGGAAACGTCTTGGTCGCGGTGTGGGTTCAGGAAGAGGCAAGACTGCCGGTAGAGGTACTAAGGGGCATAATAGTCGTTCCGGCGGAGGTGTGAGACCTGGTTTTGAAGGCGGTCAAATGCCTATTCATCGTCGTTTGCCAAAACGTGGTTTTACAAATATTTTCAGAAAAAATATTGCTGTAGTTAATATACGTGACCTGTCGAGATTTGAGAAAAACAGCATAGTAGATGAAGATGCTCTTTTTAACTCCGGTCTTGTTAAGGGTAAAATTGATGGTATCAAACTTCTTGGTCAAGGCGAAATAAAAATTTCTCTTACGGTACGGTTAAACACTGTCAGTAAAAATGCCAGGGAAAAAATTCTTGCTGCCGGTGGAAATATAGAGGTTTTATAGTATGGCTGTCGAGGGGTTCGGAAATATATTTAAAATACCCGAGCTAAAAAAAAGGATACTATACACTTTTGCTCTTCTTATAGTTTACCGTATCGGAGTGCATGTTCCAACTCCCGGCATAGATGCTGTTGCGCTCGCCTCGTTTTTTGCTCGAGCAAAAGGGACTTTGCTTGGCCTGTTTGATATGTTTTCAGGCGGTGCGTTAGAGAGGCTCTCGGTTTTTGCTTTGGGGATAATGCCTTACATAAGTGCGTCCATTATTCTCCAACTCTTAACAGTAGTTATACCGCATTTAGAGAGGCTGTCAAAAGAGGGCGAGCAAGGACGAAAAAAGATTACACAATATACCCGTTACGGAACTGTATTGTTAAGTATAATACAAGGGTTCGGTATCAGCGTAGGCCTTGAACAAATGACTTCGCCTGGCGGTGCTCCTGTGGTTCTACATCCTGGATGGGAATTCAGACTTATGACCGTAATTACCCTGACGGCAGGAACCGCCTTTATTATGTGGTTAGGTGAGCAGATAACGGAGAGAGGGATCGGTAATGGTATTTCACTTATAATATTTGCCGGTATTGTTGCCCGGCTGCCAACTGCGATAGCAAATACTTTTAAACTCCTTTCAACAGGAGAAATGGGAATCTTTTTAATCATAATTATGACAGTTTTTATGATAGCTGTCGTAGGTTGCATTATATTTGTTGAGCAGGGTCAGCGACGCATACCGGTACAATATGCTAAAAGGGTTGTGGGCCGGAAAATGTACGGAGGTCAGAGTACCCATCTTCCATTGAAGATTAATACATCCGGAGTAATACCACCTATTTTTGCATCATCAATTATGATGTTTCCGGCAACTATAGGCAGTTTTATAGCAGTTGCATGGATGCAGAATATTGTCTCTGCAATAACGCCCGGCAGCATTATTTATGAAGTATTATTTGTAGGTCTAATATTCTTTTTCTGTTATTTTTATACTGCCATTACATTTAATCCTGATGATGTTGCGGAAAATATGAAAAAACATGGCGGCTATATACCTGGCATCCGTCCGGGTAAGCGTACAGCGGACTATATTGAGAGAGTTTTGACTCGAATAACTCTTGGTGGGGCGATATATGTTTCAGCAGTATGTGTGCTTCCGTCAATTTTAATATCAAAATTTAACGTTCCTTTTTATTTCGGCGGCACGGCTCTTCTTATAGTTGTTGGTGTAGCCATTGATACTGTATCTCAAATAGAATCACACATGTTGACACGTCATTACGAGGGTTTTTTAAAAAAGAGCGGAGATAGGATCAAAGGAAGATTTTAAGATGGTGATTTTAAAATCACCCGAAGAGATTGAAAAGATCTATGCAAGTAATCAGGTTGTTGCTGAAATTCTTTCTAAACTTGAGTCAGAGATAAAGCCCGGAATTGATACTCTTTATTTAAATGATCTTTCAGAACGTTTGGCTTATGAGAGAAATGCAATTCCTGCTTTCAAGGGATACAGGGGTTTCCCTTATTCAATATGCGCATCTCTTAATAACACGGTTGTACACGGATTTCCTTCTAAAACTCCGCTGAATGAAGGCGATATTATTAGCCTGGATTTTGGTGTTCTTTTAAACGGTTATTACGGTGACTCAGCTATCACAGTGGCCGTTGGCAAGATATCCGAATCTACCCGAAAACTGACTCAGGTTACGGAAGAGTCCCTCTATAAAGGTATTGAAAAGGCGATTCCGGGAGGCAGGCTTTCGGATATTTCTCATGCAATCCAAACGCATGTTGAAGCGGCTGGTTTTTCTGTAGTTCGTAAGTTTGTAGGTCATGGTATAGGAAGCAAGCTTCACGAAGAACCTCAGATACCTAATTTTGGGAAGCCCGGTATGGGGGTCAGATTAAAACCCGGTATGACTTTGGCCATAGAGCCCATGGTGAATGAAAAAAATTATGATGTTGAAATACTTGAGGATGGATGGACGGCTGTAACAAAGGATGGTTCTTTGTCTTCACATTTTGAGCATACGATTGCGATTACAGAAAGCGGTCCAATTATCTTAAGTAAAAGGAATGGGAGTTAAAAATGCCAAAGGAAGAGGCGATAAAGGTAGAGGGTAAGGTTCTTGAGGCTCTGCCCAATGCAATGTTTAAAGTTGAACTGGAAAATAAGCACGTGGTGCTTGCGCATATTTCCGGGAAAATGCGCATGCATTTTATAAAAATTTTGCCGGGAGATAAAGTTACAGTCGAGCTTTCACCATATGATCTCTCTCGTGGCAGAATAACATACAGATCGAAGTAATAAAAAGTGCCTAAAGTGAGCTAAAGTGCCTAAAGTTAAGGAATGCTGCCATTTTATATATTCCTTAAGTCATTAATACACAATGGGGCAAACTCATAGTATAGTGTTATCAATTAGCACGCCGAAGGCGTACCACAACTTTAGGCACTTTAATATACTTTAGCTCACTTTAGGCACTTTTTATTGCCCGAAGGGCATAAGGGGAGATTTATTTATGAAAGTAAGAGCATCAGTTAAAAAAATTTGCAGTAAGTGTAAAATAATTCGTAGAAAAGGTGTTGTAAGAGTGATCTGCGAAAACAAACGGCACAAACAGAGGCAGGGATAGAGGAGGATAAACTTTGGCAAGAATTGCGGGTGTGGATTTACCTAAGCGAAAGCGGATTGAGATAGCGCTGACATACATTTATGGAATTGGCAGGACAGTGTCTAAAAATATATTGGCAAAGCTTAACATTGATTATGATATCAAGAGTGATGATTTGTCAGAAGCCGAGATTAATAATATTCGCAAGGTTATTGACAGTGAATATATGGTTGAAGGTGAGCTCCGTACCGACGTTTCTATGAATATAAAAAGACTTATGGATTTTGGATCATATCGTGGCCTCCGCCACCGAAAATCGCTTCCCGTGCGGGGACAGAGGACAAGTACTAATGCGCGCACAAGAAAGGGACCGAAAAGATCGGCTGTTAAGAAGAGAGGTGGAGAGAAAAGGAAGTGATTCGGGTAAATAAGTTTAATCTTAGCCCGCAACCTGTAAGAGGAGAAAGAGGCTTTATTTATGGCTAAAAGAGTCCGTACTAAAAAGAAAGAAAAGAAAAATATTCCGAATGGAATAGTGCATATTCAATCTACTTTCAATAATACAATAATTACTATTACAGATTCCGCAGGTAATGTTGTTGCCTGGTCAAGCGCCGGCGTTCAGGGATTTAAAGGATCTCGAAAGAGCACACCATTTGCCGCTCAACTGGCAGCAGCAGACGCTGTAAAAAAGGCGATGGAACATGGGATGAAGAATGTTGAAGTGTATGTAAAGGGTCCCGGAGCAGGAAGGGAATCGGCGCTTCGCTCATTGCAAGCCGCAGGGTTTAATGTTGTTATGATCAAAGATGTTACTCCTATTCCGCATAATGGTTGCAGACCACCCAAAAGACGTAGGGTATAGATAGTGCCAGAACGAAAACTGCTAATTTTTCCAATTTCTGCGTCAGGCTTAAATTTTGGCACGCAGTGAAGCTTTAGCGCTATCCTCGAAATACTCAATGTATTCCTGTGGTTAAAATTTGCGCTTTCCTTGAACTTGAAAAAATTTTCTAGTTTTCGTTCGAGCACTATATAAAAAAGGAGGAGAATTTGGCACGATATATAGGGTCAGTTTGTCGGCTATGCCGACGAGAAAACTTAAAATTGTTCCTAAAGGGAGATCGCTGTTATTCTGATAAATGTGCTTTTGACAGACGGAGTTATCCACCGGGTCAGCATGGCCAGCGTCGTGGAAGAAAAAATTCAGACTACGCTATTCAGCTTCGTGAAAAACAGAAAGTAAAACGCATGTATGGTCTTTCCGAAAAGCAATTCCGTCTGTTTTTTAAGAGAGCGGACCGTCAGAAGGGTATAACTGGAACAAATTTACTTGTATTGCTGGAACGCCGGCTTGATAACGTTGTTTATCGTTTGGGCTTTGTTAATTCAAGAACTCAAGGCCGTCAGCTTGTCAAGCATAGTCACTTCCTTATTAACGGCAAGAAGGTAAATATTCCTTCATATATGATAAAAATGGGTGATGTTGTTGAAATACGTGAAAAAAGCCGTAACATGCAGACCATAAAAGATTCACTTGACGCCGTTGTCCGAAGAGGTATTCCCCAGTGGCTTGATTTGGAAAAAGAGGGCTTGAAAGGTATGGTAAAGGGTTATCCTGTCCGAGAAGATTTGACAATGCCTATCCAGGAGCAGCTTATAGTGGAGCTTTATTCCAAGTAAAAGACAGTTTTTTGTCGACGTTCCTTAGCAAGTTAACAACTATCAGAATATAATGAACTGTTTCTTAGCTCTTAAACTTAAAAGTGCCTAAAGTGAGCTAAAGTGCCTAAAATGCCTAAAGTTGTGGTACGCCTTCGGCGTGCTAATTGATAACCCAAAGCTACAGGAGTTTGTCCTCTTGTGTATTGATATCTTGAGGAATATATAAAATGGTAGCATTCCTTAACTTTAGGCACTTTAATATACTTTAGCTCACTTTAGGCACTCATGTCCGCACCCGGAGGTGCGCTAATTAAATTCGGAGATAAAATATGTCGTCAAATGAACTTATGTACATGAACTGGCAAGAAATGATAAGGCCGGAAAAGGTGCAGGTAACCAGCAAACCTACTTATGGCAAGTTTGTTTGTGAGCCTCTTGAAAGAGGATTTGGCATAACGATTGGCAATGCTTTAAGGCGGATAATACTTTCTTCTTTGTATGGATCTGCAATAGTAGCGGTAAAATTTGATACTGTAATGCATGAATTCAGTGTTATTCCAGGTGTGCTCGAGGATGTTTCTGAGATTATTCTTAACTTGAAAGAGGTGCGTTTCAAAGTAGCCCATGCCGAAGCAAAGACAGTTCACATTAATGTCGAAGGAGAGGGAAAAGTAACTGCCGGCGATATAATCAGTGATGACGGAAGATGCGAAGTCCTTAACCCTGATGCACATATTGCAACTCTTTCCAAGAATGCGAAACTGGCTATAACCATGACCGTTAAAGCCGGGAAAGGATATTCTTTATCCGAAGCAAATAAGGATGAAGATGCACCTGTAGGCACAATACCTATTGATGCAGTATTTTCTCCTATTAAGCGTGTAAATTATGTAGTAGGTAATGCCAGGGTGGGGCAGAAAACCGACTATGACAAGCTCACCTTAGAGGTGTGGACAGATGGAAGCATACTGCCCGAGGATGCAGTCGCATACGCCGCCAAGATTTTAAAAGAGCAGTTGACAATTTTTATTAATTTTGATGAAAAAATTGAACCGGAAGTCGAGAAGAAAGTTGATGAGCTGCAGGAGCCTCAGTTTAATGAAAATCTTTACAGAAGTGTTGATGAACTTGAGCTTTCTGTTCGCAGCGCTAATTGCCTCAAAAATGCCGATATACTAAAGATTTATCAGTTGGTAAGTAAAACCGAAGCAGAAATGCTTAAGACAAAAAACTTTGGTAGAAAATCTTTGAATGAGATTAAGGAAGTCTTAAGCGAGATGGGTCTTTCTTTGGGTATGAAGCTTGAAGGATTTGTGCCTCCTGAGGAAGATACAGATGAAGAAGGGGAGCAAGCTGATCTATGAGACATCGAAAAGCTGGATTGAAATTAAATAGAACTAGTAGCCACAGAGATGCCATGTTCAGAAACATGGTCACTTCTCTGTTTAAATATGAACGTATCCGTACTACTGATACAAAAGCAAAAGGATTAAGACGCTGGGCAGACCATCTGATTACTCTTGCAAAGCGGGGAGATCTTCATGCCAGACGGCAGGCGCTTTCAATAATAAGGGAGAAAGACGTCGTTTACAAGTTGTTTAGTGAAGCTAACGAGCGCTTTGGTACAATGTCGGGAGGATATACAAGGATTGTTAAACTGGGAAGACGTCCGGGAGATGCTGCGCTTGTTTCAATGATCGAACTCGTTACTCCGGAAAAGGAAAAGAGTAAAAAGAAGAAAACAAAGGGCAAAAAAAGTGCTGCTGTTGAAAAGAAACAGGTTGCAGAGGGTGCAGTAGAAAAAGTCGAGCCTGAGAAAAAAGAAGAAAAGCATGTAGAAAAGATAGCGGAAAAAAAGTCTGCCGGTCCTGAAGAAGATACGGACAAGAAGTCGGATGAAATGGAGTTGGCGGCAGAATCAAAAGAGACCGTAATTGAAGAAGATAAAGATAAATCTGAAGATGAGGTAGAAAAAACCGAGCTTGAGAAATAAACAAAAAACAAGATTCAAAATAGCCTTGATCTTGATCCGCTAACTGTCTTTATGGATAAAAAAGACAAAAAGAATGGATCAGCTTATGGCTATGTCGGATTTTGGTTGACACAAATTTTTTTAGTAACAATCTTCTTTAAAAGTTGGAAAAGATATATTAACTTTTCAGCTTAACCTGTACTATAATAAATTATCACGTATTTTCGTTACAATTAGGAACCTGATAAAGCCGAAACCTTTGCGAGAAGGCGGCGGAAAGCTTTGGGTCTCTCTAATCTAATCTGCATTACCATACCGATCTTGTATTGAGAGATAGCCGGGTTGCCAGGATTGCAAAAAACAATTCTGTTGGCTTGGTTATTTTTTTGATCTACCTTTTCACACAGACATAACCAAAATCATTACAGTATGTTCCAGAAATACTTCAAAAAGATTCGGGGGAAGGAATTATGAAGAAAGTGAAATCCATTCGGTATGGATGTGCATTGGTATGTTCTTGCCTTGCTATCGTTCTTTTGTTTTCCGTTGTTCAGGCCGCAGATGTGACCGATTCCATTCAGGTCAACGAATCCGGCGCTTTTTACAACCGCCGAACCGGTGATTACAGTTATAACGTGGTACTTGAAAATATATCATCTAATGGTTTTCAGTCCCCAATTACTGCGGTAATTACCAACCTTAGTTCAGCCGATGTCACGGTTTCCAATGCTGACGGCACTGACAGCAGCGGCAATCCCTATTTTGACTATTCTGGTCTACTTGGCGATGATAACATATTGAACGCCGGCGAGCTTAGCGGGGCTAAAAAATGGATTTTTCATAATCCGACTCGTGTGAGATTCACGTATGATGTACAGATAATGGCTGGCGCTGCCACTACCGATGATGTGCCCCCTTCCATCAGCATCACCAACCCTGTTAACAATTCTGTGACAACCACCAGCACTCCATACATCACTATAGAATTTAGTGATGACGATTCAGGTATTAATCTGAGCAGTCTCGCAATTCAAATAAATGGGACAGATAGCACCAGTCTTTTTGGTGTTACTAATACAAGGGCAACATATCAGGCCACTTCTCCCCTTCTGTCTGGCAGCAATGTCATCTCTGCTTCCATTAGCGACAATGCCGGCAATACAAGCACTGTTGTTTCCGATTTTACCATTGGTTCCAGCACCGAGCCTATCCGGTACATCTTTTCAGTGGCTAATAATGACTGGATATTTGCCTCTCCCGGAGATGGAACCTGTGCCGAGTATTTGAGCAGAGAAGACCTGGGGCTTTCGGATCCATCGGATGTGGTTTCCGTGAGCAGGGCAAGGCCCGGGGACAATCTGTTTTTTACACTCAGCGGCCAGGGCGGCATCCTTCAATCACCCTGCAATGGCTCAAACAGCCTTTATTTTAATAACACACAATTAGGCTTAGGCGATAACGACCAAATCTGCGCGGAACACACAGGACTTGATGGTTCAGCCTCTTTTTCCGTTGAGGGTGAGCCCGATATTTACCAGTCTTTGGGAGCAAATGCGAAATGGTTTTATATGCA
>JAIVWD010000031.1:0-17912 GCA_049190315.1 Deltaproteobacteria bacterium
ACTTCACAAGGCCAGAAGGAGGAAGGCGTATTAGTTATACGTCAACGACTGATAACACAGTGAAATTATTTATCTGAAAGTCTATATTTATTGTCGAGACCTTATCATGCTGGAGTACCAGAGTATTCCAGTTCCTTAATTTTGTTCCTGACAAGCCTCTGAAAATCGGTAAGAAAAGAGGTTTTTATCCAGTTTCTATAATCATGCCCCAACAGTTTACCTGTATCCCGGGATATTTTCTTAGGATCGGCCATATCTATCCTGTTCAATATAGTTTTATAAAAACCCGACAGATCACCAAAACATTCCTTGATCATAGATTCATTGAGAGGATAAGCATTTTTGAGAATAAACCAGGCGTCAAAGATGTCTCTACCCGCTTTCCGCTCAATGAAGGTGAGCAGTTTTTCTGTCATTAAGAATGAAGGCTCAAGAGTAAGAACTGGTACTCCCCTGAGAACTAAGGTCGTTATATCCAATTTTTTCTCCCTGGTGGATATTTCAACTTTAATATGAAAATTCCTCTCGGGCCCGGCGAACCGCAATTCCAAAAGCACGGTGTAATATTTGACTGCTTCATCCGTTATTTCCCACCTTTTTTTTCTAAAAAGGTTTCTTATGATATCTAAAAGATCAACTGCTGAGGCGCCTGGAAGAGAGTCGTAATCAATATCTTCCGAGTAACGTGGTAAATCATAAAAGAGTCTTAACGCTGTTCCACCTTTAAAAGCAATTTGAGATCCAGCGCTCGATTTTGCCAGTGCCTGAACCACTTCAATAATGGTATTTTCTCTGTACTGGTTAAAAAAATCCTGTTTATTTGGCTTCATAGGTATGTTGTTTGAAAGATCGAATTATTTTTCTTACAATTGCAGGGTAGGGGCGTGAGTAGTATTCCAGTAGCTCATTATCAAGCCTGGCCATATCTACATCCTCTGCCAATAAGTCTGCGAGCCCTTTGCTTTTCATGTAGAGTGTGTCTAAAAATGCCTTTTCAGGCTCTGTAATATAAAAGTCTTCGGCCTTTACCTGCCCAAAGCGAAAAAGAGAGGGATCTATACGTCGATACACGAAGTCAGTCTTATCCACTTTACATTTATATGTGCCAGGTCCAATCGAAAAAATTATCTGGGGCACTTGGACGATCAGCCCCCAATAGTTGAGGGCAGTTTCCAGAGAAATCACAGAAGGTTGATAAAGGGCATTGGCCAAGGAAAAAAGCGAATATTTCGTATTAACAAGGACATAGAGATCACGGCGCAACCGCATTAAAATACCGCGCTCAACAAGTCTGAAAGCCGTTGTCCTGGCGCTTTCTCTGGTAATATTGAAAAGAGCTTGAAGAGATGAGAGGGTAAAAAAACGACTTTCTGTGCTCAGCAATCTGGAAATATTATTTTTAGCCATAGCAAGATACAATTGCAGTTAATTAACAAAAATGTTTATTTTTTTATATCATATCCAATTTATTTGTCAAGCTCCCTGCTTTTTTGTTGTCCAATCCTTGTGGGGGGACACGCAATGTCAGAGCAAGCGAAAGGCTTGCCGAGATGCTTGCCGCCAGAGGTTTGGATTTTAATCTTCTCAACGCTGTTCGACACGAAGAAGAGGCTGTGATCGTTGCGACTGCCGGCGGACAGGGTCGAATCACAATCGCAACAAACATGGCCGGCAGGGGTACGGATATAAAACTGGGCAGGGGGGTTGTTGAACTGGGCGGCTTGCATGTTATTGCCACTGAGCGGCACGAATCCGGTCGTATTGATCGCCAGCTCTTTGGAAGATCTGCCCGCCAGGGCGATCCGGGGAGTGCCCAGGCTTTTATGAGTGTTGATGATGAGCTGATTCAGCGGTTTGTGCCCGGCCCTTTGCGAAAACAACTGGCCTTGGCCATTGAAAAAAAAAGGCCTGCAGCAAAACGATTGGCCGAAATTATACTTTCTCATGCCCAGCGAGCAGCCCAGCGTCTTGCCTTTCGCCAGCGCCGGGGAGTTCTGAAGATGGATACATGGCTTGAAGATGCCCTTTCTTTTTCCGGACCGGGTTCTATGTTTTGAAAGTCTGAGTATGCATCCGTCAGAATAGTGACGTCATATTTTTTCTTATCCAAGATATTAATTCATCAATCTGGTCACCTTGAATAGATAATTCAATATGGGGCTTTTTCACGAGAGCCAACATAATACCTCAATTTATAGTATAGGAATTTCCATTTTTTAGTCAATCTTATTAATAGGTTAGAAACCATCGCTCTGCAATAATGGTTCATAGCTAATAAGCTCAACAGCTTAACGGCTCAATAGCTTAATAGCTCGCCCAAAGGGCGCTAATTCAACTGACAGTGATATCTCTCTTGCCATAGGGGAGAGAAGTTGTGCCAAAATCTTCCAGTCTGAGCTAAGGAATGAGGATTGCGCAAAGACAGCCTGAAGATGAGATGCGAAAATGTGAAGTTATAGACTTTCAGATAATTAATTAATCGGCCTAAACCACTACCTCTGGTAGTGGTACCATAAGAAGGTTCTACCGTTATAGGAATTAGTTAGACCTAAGTGCCTAAAATGCCTAAAGTATATTAAAGTGCCTAAAGTTGTGGTATGCCTTCGGCATGCTGATTGATAACTCAAAGCTACTGGGCTTTGCAAACTCCTTTTCGCTGTTAGGGTGGCGGCATAAACGAACCTATAAAAGATGAATGAATTTCTTAACCCTGGCCAAGATTATGCAGACTAATTTTAATCACTTATAGATTTAAAATTGGCAGCGCCTTAAGCGCATTCCTTAACTTTAGGCATTTTAGGCACTTTAGCTCACTTTAGGCACTAAAAACAGGGTACCTTCCAGGACAATTAAAACAAGCCACCACCTCTGGTGGTGGTAATTTGACTGGGTGACGAAGCCTGAATGCTGTGAAAAATATGGGCTATTGGGTTTGTAAGAATTAAGTAAAGGGGTAAATTTTAATGAACATAGTTGAATTAAAAGACAAGAAAATAAGTGAACTGACAGATATGGCAAAGAGTTTTAATATTGAGGGTGCTGCCGGAATGCGAAGGCAGGATCTTGTTTTTGCCCTTCTGCAGGCCCAGATTGAAAAGGATGGTTTAATATTCGGCGAAGGAACACTTGAGATTTTGCCTGACGGATTTGGGTTCTTGAGATCGCCTAATTCCAATTATCTTCCCGGCCCTGATGACATTTATGTTTCTCCGTCACAGATACGTCGTTTCAATCTGCGGACTGGAGATACTGTGTCGGGGCAGATCCGACGGCCAAAGGAGTCTGAACGGTATTTTGCGCTTTTGAAAGTTGAGGCTGTAAACTATGAAGATCCTGAGGTGGCCAGGGAAAAAATCCTTTTTGACAATCTGACCCCGCTTTATCCTGACAGAAAAATAAACCTTGAAGCTTCTTCCGATAATTACTCCACACGAATAATGGATCTTATGATTCCTATTGGTTTTGGCCAGAGGGGCCTGATCGTTTCACCTCCCAGGTCAGGGAAAACGATGCTTTTGCAGAATATTGCCAACAGCGTTATTGCCAACCATAAAGATATTATTCCTTTTATTCTTCTGATTGATGAACGCCCTGAAGAAGTGACGGATATGCAACGATCAGTTAATGCGGAAGTCATAAGCTCAACTTTTGATGAACCTGCCGAAAGACATGTTCAGGTCGCCGAAATGGTGATCGAAAAGGCAAAAAGGCTGGTGGAACACAAAAAGGATGTTATTGTTCTGCTGGATAGCATAACAAGACTTGCGCGTGCCTATAATTCTGTTATGCCGCCAAGCGGAAAGATTCTTTCCGGAGGAGTTGATTCAAATGCTCTCCAGCGGCCGAAACGTTTTTTTGGCGCGGCCAGAAATATTGAAGAGGGTGGAAGCCTTACTATTATAGCAACCGCTCTGGTTGATACAGGAAGCCGGATGGATGAAGTTATTTTTGAGGAATTCAAGGGCACAGGCAATATGGAAATTCAATTAGATAGAAGACTTTCTGATAAAAGATTATTCCCTGCGATTGATATAAAGAAATCAGGTACCCGGAAAGAAGAGTTGCTGCTGGATGAAGAGACTCTTAACCGTGTCTGGATATTAAGAAAACTCCTTTCCTCATTAAATCCTTCAGACAGTATGGAATTTTTACTTGAAAAAATGAGCGGAACAAAGGATAATAAAAGTTTCTTAAATTCAATGAATTCATAATAAGGGAGTATAAAATGAAAGCTGACATACATCCTAAGTACTCTAATACTACTATTACGTGTGCATGTGGAAATGTGATTGAACTCGGTTCAACAAAATCAAATATACGGATTGAAATATGTTCAAAATGCCATCCATTTTTTACAGGCAAGCAGAAACTCATTGATACAGCCGGTAGAATTGAACGTTTCCGCAAAAAATATGAAAAGTTTCAGAAGTAACTTAGTGTCGCAAATTTGGCCGTCATTCCCGCGAAGGCGGGAATCCAAAAGCACCGAAGTAGTCAGAAATACTGGATTCCCGCCTTCGCGGGAATGACGAGTACCTGATACGATATTTCACGCATGACACGACATTAGGTTAACGTAGTTGATGAGGAATTTAACCGAGTTGAGGCATTTTGGAATTCGCCTTTTCTCGGTTATTATCGTTACAGACCATTAATATATTTGGTGAGAATTTATGTTTAATAAGCTAAAAGGGGTTGAAAAGCGCTTTTTAGAGTTGGAAGAATTATTGGGTAATCCCAAGATAATTCAAGATCGGGATTTATACCAGAAGTATAGCCAGGAACATGCTGAACTTAACAAGATTGTATCAGTTTACAGGAATTACAAACAGATAATAGAAGATCTTGAGGACAGCAACGAATTGCTGAAGGATGCTGACCCTGAAATAAAAAATTTAGCCCGGGAAGAAGTTAACTCATTAAGTACTCAAAGGGAGAAGCGGGAAGAAGAGCTTAAAAAGCTGCTTATTCCTAAGGATCCGCTCGATGAAAAAAATGTATTAATTGAAATAAGAGCTGGGACAGGAGGAGAGGAGGCAAGCCTGTTTGCAAATGATCTGTTCAGAATGTACAGTAGATATGCTGAAAACAGATCCTGGAAGGTTGAGATCATGAATCATCATACAACAGGCGCAGGTGGTTTAAAAGAGATTGTAGCGATGATCCATGGTAAAGGAGCATTTAACCGCTTTAAATATGAGAGCGGTACTCATCGTGTCCAGCGTGTTCCCACAACCGAAACTCAAGGAAGAATACACACCTCTGCGGTTACAGTAGCGGTTTTGCCTGAAGCGGAAGAAGTTGAAGTCCATATTGATCCAAATGAAATTAAAGTTGATGTATATCGTTCAAGCGGACCAGGAGGTCAATCTGTAAATACTACCGATTCAGCCGTGCGTATTACTCATCTGCCAACAGGCCTTGTTGTTACTTGCCAGGATGAAAAGTCACAACTGAAAAACAAAAACAGGGCCATGAAGGTTTTGCGCGCCCGTCTTCTTGACAGTAAGATCAGAGAACAAAATGAAAAGAGGTCGGAAGAACGGAAAAGCCAGATAGGAAGCGGGGATAGAAGTGAAAGGATAAGAACATATAACTTTCCACAGGGCAGGGTTACAGACCATAGGATCGGACTTACCCTTTACAAACTGGAAAGTATTATGCAGGGAGATATAGATGATATAATAGACCAACTTACAACATTTTATCAAGCTCAGGCATTACAGAATGCAGAATCATCCAAAGTCCGAATTTCCTGAATGGACAATAATTAAACTCCTCGATTGGACTACTTCGTATTTTAAATCCCACAACATTGACAGTCCAAGATCAACCTCTGAAATACTTCTGGCGCATACATTAGACTTAAAAAGGATAGATTTGTATTTGCGCTATGATCAGCCGCTTACCAGCGATGAACTTTTGCTGTTCAAAACATATATAAAAAGGCGGATTAACAGGGAACCGGTTGCATATATCGTGGGCACCAGGGAGTTTTGGTCCATGGATCTATCTGTGACAAAGGATGTACTGATTCCACGCCCTGAGACAGAATGCCTTGTTGAGTCAGCGCTTTCACTTCCGGAATTGGGTCCTGGGCCAAAGCGTATTTTAGAGCTTGGTACAGGTTCCGGCGCAATAACCCTGGCGCTTGCATCTGAAAGGCCGGAGTATATCTATTTTGCATCTGATAGTTCAGTTGAAGCTGTTAAACTGGCATTTATGAATGCAAAGCTCCATCATCTTGATGGAAAAATAAATTTTTTTGCCGGGGATTGGCTTGAGCCGTTAAAAAATACCGGGCAGTTGTTTGACATGATTATATCCAACCCTCCTTATATCAGGACGCTGTCCATACCTGAACTCCAGCCTGAGATATACAGATATGAGCCCATTAGGGCTCTTGACGGGGGAAAAGCCGGCCTGGACCCGATTAAAAAAATTATCTTTGAGGCTCATGCCTTCCTTGTACAAAAGGGAATACTTTTGCTGGAGACAGGACATGATCAAAAAGATCAGATCAAAAAAATTGTAGATGATTGTGGGAATTATGAAGATGTTGTCTTTAAAAAAGACTATTCCGGTTATGACAGAATGGTTTGCATGAGGAAAAAATAAAAAACTATTGCAGAGCATTATAATATTTGTTAATTGAGACAGGTTTGTATATATAGCCGTGAACAATTAGTCACACGTCTTTGGACCTTTTTCCCGGTGCTCCGCATGGCGGAGTCGGAAATGGGGATGATGAAGGCGAAAGAATAACCATTTAATAAGGGGAAAATTATGTCTTATATTACAATGAAGGAACTCCTTGAGGCAGGAGTACATTTCGGTCATCAGACAAAGCGCTGGAATCCCAAGATGAAACCTTATATCTTTGGGGCAAGGAACGGTATCTATATCATAGATCTTCAGAAAACCGTTCGTATGTTTAAAAATGTATATGACTTTATAGTCGATTTGGTTGCAAATGGCGAGTCAATCCTTTTTGTAGGAACCAAAAAGCAGGCGCGCGAATCTATTTATGAAGAGGCCAATAGATGCGAGATGTTCTATGTCCATAACAGATGGCTTGGCGGAATGCTTACAAATTTTCAGACAATAAAACAGAGTATCGACCGCCTTAATTATCTCAATAATATAATAAATGATGAATCAATTAACCTTTTCCCCAAAAAAGAGAGATTGAAACTTCAAAAGTCCCGGGTAAAACTTGACGATGTTCTTGGCGGAATCCGTTCCATGAATAAGCTTCCTGGTGCTATATTTGTTGTTGATCCCAAAAACGAGGCAATTGCAGTTCGTGAGGGAAAACGGCTGAACATTCCAATTATTGCCATTGTTGACACCAATTGTGATCCGGACGATATAGATTACATTATACCTGGCAATGATGATGCTATTCGGGCGATAAGACTGATTTCATCCAGAATTTCTCAAGCTTGTATTGAGGGAAAACAGCGCTTGTTGGAAAAACAGCAGGCTGAGGCCGATAAGGAGATAGAGGATGAAGCCGAAGGTTTACCGGTAGATTCAAAGTTAAAACCCGGTGAAAGAAAAGTTATTGCAGACGGTTCTGAGGGGCCTGTCGTCGAGATAATCAGAAAAACAGCTCCCATAGCTTCTTCAGAAACCTCAGATGATAATAAAAGCGAAAAATCAGCAGAAACTACTGAAGCAAAGGATATAGGAGAATAATAATGACGGCAATAAGTGCTACAATGGTTAAACAGCTCCGTGAAAAGACCGGAGTAGGAATAATGGATTGTAAAGAAGCGCTTTCACAGAGCAATGGCGATATAGATAACGCAGTCGATTTTTTAAGAAAAAAAGGGTTGGCAACAGCGCAGAAGAGGGCCGGAAGAGCTATGAGCGAAGGATTAATCCAACCTTATATCCATATGGGCGGCAAGCTGGGAGTACTGGTTGAGATAAACAGTGAGACCGACTTTGTTGCAAAGAATGATGACTTTAAAGAATTTGCTAAAAATATAGCTATGCATATAGCGGCAACCAATCCTGTTGGAATCGCATCCGATGATGTGCCGGAGGAAGTCATAAATAAAGAAAAGGAAATATATCGTGCCCAGGCCATTGAATTGGGCAAACCCGAAAACGTGATAGACAAAATAGTTGAGGGAAAACTAAACAAGTTTTATAAGGATAACTGCCTGTTGAATCAGGCATACGTGCGTAATCCGGATTTGAATATATCGGATCTTTTAAATGATCTGATTGCAAAGATGGGCGAGAACATAACAATTAAACGTTTTGTAAGATTTCAGATAGGAGATTCTTAAGCCTTGACACTTCCTCTATACAACAAGGTTCTGTTAAAATTGAGCGGTGAAGCTCTTATGGGCGATCAGACTTTTGGTATCAGTCCGGAAGTGATAAAATATGTGGCTGAAGAGGTCCGTTCGATATTTGATTTAGGGGTTCAGATAGCCATCGTTGTCGGCGGTGGTAATATTTTCAGAGGGATTGCCGCCAGTTCATTTGGAATGGATAGAACTTCTGCTGACCATATGGGTATGCTGGCAACAGTAATCAACAGCCTCGCATTGCAGGACGCACTTGAAAAGAAAGGTGTTCAGACCCGCACTCAGTCTGCAATATCGATGCATGAGGTGGCTGAACCTTATATTCTGCGTAAAGCTATTCGCCATCTTGAAAAAGGACGCGTCGTTATTTTTGCAGCAGGTACAGGGAATCCCTATTTTACCACAGATACTGCTGCGGTTTTAAGAGGTCAGGAGATTCATGCTGAGATTTTGCTGAAGGCCACCAAGGTTGCAGGCCTGTATGATTCAGATCCTGTTGTAAACAAAAACGCCAAGTTCATTAAAAAAATCACTTATATAGAAGTTTTGGAAAGACAGCTCAAAGTCATGGATATGACAGCTATCTCTCTGGCTATGGAGAATCAGCTTCCTCTTGTTATTTTTGATATTAAAAACAAGGGAAATCTCAGAAAGATAGTATGTGGAGAGGAGATCGGAACCAGGATAAACAATTGATGACTCGCAAAAACAAGTGCCTAAAAAATAAGTGTAAACTATCAAATGAAGGATGTCGAATATATGCTGGAATCCATATATAAAGAAACAAAAGAAAATATGGGCAAGTCAATTAAAGCCCTTAAAAAGGACTTAAATAAAGTCAGGACCGGTCGTGCTTCTCTTTCTTTGCTTGATGGAATACTTGTTGATTATTACGGCACCCGGACTCTCATTAACCAGATGGCCTCGCTATCAGTTCCGGAAAGTCGCCTTATTATAATACAGCCCTGGGATGTTACCGTAATAAAAGAGGTTGAAAAGGCGATATTGAAATCCGATCTGGGCCTCACTCCTTCAAACGATGGTAAGGTTATTCGCATATCCATTCCAGCGCTTACCGAAGAAAGACGTAAGGAACTTGTAAAAATCGTACGGAAAATTTGTGAAGACTATAAGGTGGCGGTACGCAATATCAGACGCGATTCAAACGAACTGATCAAAGGTTTAAAAAAGGATGGCGATATTTCGGAAGATGATGCTTTCAAAGCACAGGACCAGATCCAGAAGATAACGGATGAACAAATCAAGCTTATAAACGACGACATCTTTAAAGAAAAAGAGAAGGAGATCCTTGAATTTTAGTGAATCCTCCTCTGTTAATGCAGATATTGATCCAGCGAATCTCCCCTGTCATATCGCTATCATCATGGATGGTAATGGCCGCTGGGCAAAAAAGCGTATTTTAAATCGCATTGAAGGACATAAAAAGGGTGCTGATGTAGTTCGACTTATTGTTAGAACCTGTCGTGAAATAGGTATTTCCATCCTGACTTTATATGCTTTTTCCACTGAGAACTGGCAGAGGCCAAAGATCGAAGTCGCCGCTCTCATGAGCATCCTGAAAAATTTCCTTGAGTCAGAGCAGAAAGAAATGCTGGATAATAATATCCGTCTCAATGCCATTGGACAGATAGAGAAGCTGCCGGAAGATGTTCAGCATGTCCTGCATAAGACAATGACTCTGACAAAAGAAAATAACGGTTTGATGCTTAATCTTGCATTGAGCTATGGAGGGCGTGCTGAGATAGTCAGGATGGTCCGGGAAATAGCAACAAAAACAAAAGAAGGCAAGATTGATCCTGACTTAATAACGCCCGAACTCGTATCTGATTTTCTTTACACAAAAGGAATGCCCGATCCGGATCTGCTTATAAGAACCAGCGGTGAAATGCGCATAAGTAATTTTCTTCTTTGGCAAATTGCGTACACGGAGATTTTTGTTACAAAAACCTTATGGCCCGACTTCGGCAAACAGGAGTTTTTGCAGATTCTGAAACACTATCAGCGCCGTGAACGCAGATTTGGAAAAGTTTAGAACTCAATAAATAATTTAGGGATTGAGGGATTAAAATCAACAGAATACCTTCAATTCCTAAATTTCCTAATTCCTAAATTCGCAATTAAGCGAAGCGAATCCCTAAATTCGCAATTAAGCGATATGCATTTAAAACGTTGGATTACAGGTATTGTATCCCTCCCCTTTCTTTTTTTGATGATTTACAAGGGGGGGCTTTTGTTCGCTATTTCAGTGAGCATAATATGCTTTTTGGCCCTGTGGGAATATTTTCGTATTGTTTTTAATACAAAAGGTAAAACAATATCGGGCATTATCTTGCTTCTGGCCACATTTGTTGGACCTGTCATTATATGGGCGGCTTATAAAAACGCATTAGATTTTATTATAATCATAGTTGCTTTTAATTTAATTATTTCCGGCCTGTTTACCCTTACACAGTTTAAATCCGATCCGTTCATACTTGAGAATTTTACAAAACAGGTTCTGGGGATTATTTATATTCCCCTATTACTTTCCTTTCTGATTCTGATCCGTAACGGAGCGGACGGAATGCTATGGATATTTTTCCTGTTATTTGTAGTTTTTGCCGGTGATATCGGCGCGTTTTATGCTGGTTCTTACCTGGGCAGGCACAAACTCTGCCCTTCAGTGAGCCCCAAAAAAACAATAGAGGGTTCAATTGGGGGGCTTTCTTCAAATTTGGTCGTCGGATTATTTTTTAAGTATTTTTTTCTTTCTTACTTACCATTGGGAGCAAGCATCCTTTTATTCCTCTTCATTGGTATCGCAGGCCAGGTGGGCGATTTGTTTGAATCAGCGCTAAAACGTTCCGCTGATATTAAGGATTCCGGTTCAATATTGCCGGGACATGGCGGCATTCTGGATCGTATAGATGCCCTTCTGTTTGCCGCTCCCGTGGCATATTTTTTTAAAGAATTTATATTCTGTTAATTAATTGTGTTAAACCACTACGTTAAGAGTGCCTAAAATGCCTAAAGTATATTAAAGTGCCTAAAGTTAAGGAATGCGCCTTCGGCGCAGCTAATTTTAACCCTGGCAAAAAACAATCTACGCTAATGAAGTATGAAGTGCCTGAAGGGAACTAAAATTTATGAATTAATGGAGCGAAGCGACACCATAACTTTAGGCACTTTAGCTCACTTTAGGCATTTTAGGCACTTAACAGTATGTCAGGGTACCTTCATGACAATAAAAACAAGCCACTTCCTCCGTGGGTGGTAATTTGACTATGTAACTATCTATGAAAAATCTTTCAATACTCGGATCTACCGGATCCATAGGACGTAATACTCTCAAGATTGTAGAAATGTTTCGTGACCGGTTTGAAGTCAAAGCTCTTGCTGCGGCCAATAATGTTGAATTATTAGCCGGACAGATTGAAACATTTCATCCTGAGATAGCAGTGGTTTTTGATGAAAACAGAGCTTTAGAATTGAAGAATATACTTCCGGCAGGAACCGGCGTCGAAATATTATATGGAAAAGATGGTTACAGGGCGGCAGCTACTTATGATTCTGTCGAAATGGTTGTAACCGCAATGGTAGGTGCTGCAGGATTGATGCCTACCCTGGCTGCAATTGAAGCTGGAAAGAACATTGCACTGGCCAACAAAGAAACCCTTGTCATGGCTGGGGAGATCGTTGTAAAAAAAGCAGCGGAAAAAGATATAAGCATACTTCCCATAGATAGCGAGCATAGTGCTGTATTTCAATGTATTGCAGGCCACCGCAGAGAGGATATGGATAAGATACTGCTGACAGCTTCAGGCGGTCCATTCTTGAACAAGCCGGCAAATGAATTTGTCTCGATAAAACCAGAGGAGGCTCTAAATCATCCTACATGGCAGATGGGCAAAAAGATCAGCATAGATTCAGCTACTCTTATGAACAAGGGGCTTGAGGTAATTGAGGCAAAACATCTTTTCGGAGTATCGCATGATATGATTAAGGTTGTGATTCATCCGCAAAGCGTGATTCACTCAATGGTTGCCTATAGAGATGGGGCGGTTGTCGCTCAATTAGGCATTCCGGATATGAAGGGAGCCATAGCATATGCAATATCTTATCCGGAACGTCTTCCGCTTAAGCAACTGATTCCGGATTTTGTAAATATTGGGGCGCTTACCTTTCAGCAGCCCGACTTAACAAAGTTTCCATGTCTTGCACTGGCTTTTAAAGCCTGCGAAACAGGTGGAACAATGCCTGCGGTTTTAAATGCATCAAATGAAGTGGCAGTGGAAGCCTTTCTGGATAAACGCATTGCATTTACCAATATTCCGGAGTTAATAAAAAATACAATTGAGAAACATTCATCTGTCAAAGATCCAACATTATCTGATATCCTTGAAGCAGATAAGTGGGGTAGAAAAACAGTTGAAAAGCTGATAAGCTGGTAAGCTGATAGGCTCAATAGCTTAACAGCTCAACAGCTTACAATAGGAACTATTGTAATTATGAGCACAAGTATATTTGCATTTATAATAGTATTAGGAATACTTATAACATTTCATGAACTCGGCCATTTCCTTGTTGCCAGGTTGTTCGGAGTAGGGGTAGAGAAATTTTCCATAGGGTTTGGCCCCAAGATATTCGGCAAAAGGATAGGCAATACCGATTATTGCGTTTCGGCAATCCCCCTTGGCGGTTTTGTAAAAATGGTAGGCGAGGATCCAAATGCTGATGTCAGCCCTGATGATATATCTGTTTCTTTTACCCACAAGCATGTCTTAAAGCGAATTTTAATTGTTGCTGCCGGCCCTTTCTTTAATCTTTTCCTCGCGATGATAATTTTCTTTGGAATGTTCCAGATTCATGGAACTTTTATTTTAGAGCCTTTCATAGGAGAGGTTAAAGAGAATAGCCCGGCTTTTAGAGGAGGGCTGGAAACAGGCGATAGAATATTAGCTATTAATGAAATTCCCATTGAGAGATGGGAGGACTTGGCGAAAACTATTTCTGAAAGCAATGGAGAGGAACTTGTATTACATATTCAGAGAAACGAATCTATAATTGTCGCAAATGTTAAGCCTGAACAGATAACTGCCAAAAATATTTTTGGCGAGGATTTCCAGCGTTATGTTATTGGTATTACATCTTCAGGAAGTGGTTTTTCAAAAAAATTGAATTTTTTCCAGGCCTTTTCAGAGAGCATAATACAGACTTATAATATTTCAAAGTTAACTATAGTTAGTATTGTAAAGCTGATTCAAGGTACCATCTCGGCAAAAACTCTGGGCGGTCCGCTTATGATCGCACAGATGGCAGGACAGCAGGCCGAAGAAGGAATATCAAACCTGTTGTTTTTTATAGCACTGCTTAGTATTAATCTTGCCATAATCAATTTTCTGCCCATACCTGTTCTGGATGGAGGTCATCTGGTTTTCTTTTTTATTGAGGCGGCAACAGGACGTCCCGTAAATATTAAATTTCGTGAAATTGCCCAGCAGGTAGGTATCTTTGTGTTGATTATGCTCATGATTTATGTGTTTTATAATGATATTACACGCATGTTTTTTAGTTAGTTTAATTGTACTCAGGCGGATAGGCTGAAGGCTGAAGACTGAAGACTGTTAGGAAAAAGCGCATTTCGTTTTGAACCGCAAAATGTCGAATAATGAATTTCGAAGTAATGAAAAACGTTATTAAACTTCGTAATTCGACATTCAATATTAGATTATTATTATGCCTAATAGACTGGAAATAACATTAAAATCCGATTTGTTTGATGCCGAGGGCGAAGGTATTCGACAGAAGGCAACGCATTACTTTGGGATTGACCTTTTACAGGTAAGAACAATTCATGTAATTACTATTGATGCCAACCTGTCGGATGATCAATTGAAGAAAATACAGACAGAGGTTTTTACAAATCCTGTAACGCAAATTTCTTCTTTTGAGCCTTTGCCTGTTGAATTTGACTGGACTATCTGGGTCGGCTACAGGCCTGGAGTTAAGGACAACCCGGGCAGCACTGCGGTTGAAGCAGTGGAAGATATTCTGGGAGTAAAGTTCGGTCCAAATGAAGCTATATATACATCAAAGCGTTTTTGCCTGAAAGGCAACGGTCTTACTGCCGAAGACACGGATAAAATTGCCGGCGAGCTTCTGGCAAATGATATCATCCAGCAATGGAAGATTTTTTCAAAAAATGATTGGGATCCTGAGGTCGGCACCGGCTTTATAATTCCAAAAGTTAAGCTTAACCACATACCTACAGTTATCACAATTCCGATAGACAGCGATTCAACACTAAAGCAAATCAGTGATGAACGTAATCTGGCTTTGAATCCAAATGATATACCAATTATAAGGAAATATTTTTTAGAAGAAAATGTTCAGGCAGCGCGTGCAAAAGTCGGGCTCTCAGACCCTACAGATATTGAACTTGAATATATTTCTCAGGCCAGAAGCGACCATTGCAATCATAATACTTTTCGAGGGCTGTTCCGTTACCATGATCTTGCAGCAGATAATTTAGAACTTGTGGATAATCTTTTTAAAACCTGCATTGAAACTCCTACGTTGACATTAAAGGAAAGAAAATCCTGGGTTGTATCTGTTTTGTGGGATAATGCCGGTGTGGGGCGTTTTGACCAGGATCATAATTATGTTATTACCGGAGAAACGCATAATTCTCCCTCCAATATGGAAGCATATGGCGGGGCTATAACCGGCATAGTAGGAATATACCGTGACCCCATGGGTACCGGCAAGGGGTCAAAGCTGATTATGGGCAGCTACGGCTATTGTGTAGGGCACAGGGATTATAGCGGAGATCTCAAACCGCGCCTGCACCCAAGACGGCTTTTAGATGGCGTTATAGAAGGAGTAAGAGACGGCGGCAACAAAAGCGGGATACCGACACCCTTTGGTCAGGTTTTTTTTCATCATGGCTACATGGGCAAATGCCTGGTTTTTGTAACAGCACTTGGTATCATGCCTGCTATGGTAAAGGGAGAACCATCGGAGCAGAAAGATATTTCTCCCGGCGATCTGGTTATCATGTGTGGCGGAAGGGTCGGCAAAGATGGTATTCATGGCGTAACGGCAGCATCAGAAAGTTTTTCCGAGCATACTCCTGCCGGCCATGTCCAGATCGGTGACCCATACACCCAGAAAAAGATGCATGATTTCATCCTGGAGGTACGTGATGAAGGGCTTATAGCATTTATTACCGATAACGGTGGTGGAGGGCTTTCATCATCAGTAGGTGAATCAGCTATGTTCTCAAATGGATGTGATATCCAGCTTGAAAAGGTTCCTTTAAAATATGAAGGCCTTGATCAGTGGGAGATATGGATTTCAGAATCCCAGGAACGCATGACTGTGGCTGTAAGGCCGGAGGATCTAAAACGCTTTCTTGAGCTTTCAGAAAAACATGCTGTAGAAAGCACGGTTATCGGAACTTTTACTGATACGGGCAAACTTCATATTTCTTACAATAGTGAAACCTGTGCCTATATTGATCTTGATCTGCTTACTTCGGGTTTTCCGCAGTGGGAATTTGATGCGCACTGGCAGCCTCCTGATAAGCGTGGGTTGTTTGAGCCGGTTTTAAGGAAACCGGTTGATTACGAAACTTTACTGAAAGATATTCTTGCGCGTCCCAATATATGCTCCAAAGAATGGATTACCAGGCAGTATGACCATGAAGTCCAGGGTACAAGCGTAATAAAACCTCTGGTCGGCGTTGGTCGAGACGTTAACAGTGATGCAGTTGTCTTAAGGCCGGTGCTTGATTCTAACAAAGGTCTTGCTTTTTCCCAGGCTCTGATCCCCACTTATTCACTTATTGATGCATATCATATGACAAGCTGTACCATTGACGAAGCCGTGCGCCGACTTATAGCTGTTGGGGCGAATTTTGAACAACATATAGGCGGCGTAGATAATTTCTGCTGGCCGAATATTCAATATGATTCAGAAAACAATCCTGACGGCAAATTCAAGGCCGCACAACTGGTCCGTTCATGCCGTGCTCTTAGGGATATTTGCCTGGCATATGAAATCCCACTTCTTTCAGGCAAAGACAGTATGTATGTTGATGGTCATCTTCCGGGCCGTTATGGTGAAACACATAAAGTCTCCGCACTTGAGACTCTCCAGTTCTCAGCAACGTCTGTCATAGATGATATAACTAAATGCATTACAATGGACAGTAAGATGCCTGGGGATCTGGTTTATGTTCTTGGCACCACCAGAAACGAGTTAGGGGGATCTGAGTACTACGAGCATTTTGGATATACCGGCCTTAATGTTCCCAGGGTTATGCCCGAACAGTTTGCACCTGTTTACAAGGCTCTTGGCCATGCCGTTGGCAAAGAAATTGTGGCATCCGCACATGGTATATACCGCGGCGGTCTGGGAGTGCATCTTGCTTTGACGGCAATGGGCGGCAACCTTGGCATGGAAGTTGATCTTGCAAATGTGCCGGTTGATAATATTGATCGTAATGACAAAATATTATTTTCCGAATCTGCCGGACGATTTATTGTAACCATTGACCCTAAAAATAAGGAGCTTTTTGAAACTATTTTCAAAGACCTTCCATGTGCCTGCATAGGAAAAATAACCGGAGAACCGGATTTTGTTGTAAAGGGTATTGGCGGCAGAGTTATTATTTCAGTTCCTGTGAATGATCTTAAAGCCGCATGGAAAAAACCTTTTAAAGACCTTTGTTGAAAGGGAACGGTTCAGGGATAATGCTGACCAGAGAAAAAGTTACAGAGATACTAAGAAAGAAATACCCGTACCTTGTTTCCAAATACGGAATCAGAAGAATAGGTCTTTTTGGTTCTTATGCAAAAGAAGAACAGACAGAGGATAGTGATATAGACATTGTAGCAGAGTTTGAAAAACCGATAGGACTGAAGTTTATAGAGTTTACAGAATATCTTGAAAAAATATTAGGCAAAAAAACCGACGTTCTGACTCCTGAAGGTATAAAAAGTATAAGAGTTCAAAAAATTATTGAATCTATTGAAAAAAATATAATCTATGTCTGAAAGAAAAGATAAGGATTTCCTGAGTCACATCAATGAAGCCGTAAGAAGAACAGTTTTATATGTAGAAAAGATGACTTACGAACAGTTTCTTGAAGACATAAAAACTCAGGACGCTGTTATTCGTAACATCGAAATCATTGGTGAAGCAACAAAAAATATCTCCGAAGAGTTAAGGAACAGATACCCTGAAATACCTTGGAAAAATATGGGAGGCATGAGGGATAAACTGATACATCACTATTTCGGAGTAAACCTTAGCATTGTATGGGAAGCTGCGAAAAAAGAGTTTCCTGAAATTATTAAACAAATTGAAACTATTTTTGTTTGATAAGTGTTAAACTGGAGAGGTCAATATGACCAACGTAAATGCACTTATACTTGCCGGATACGGCTTGAATTGTGATCATGAAACAGCCTATGCCTTTGAACTGGCAGGCGCAAAAGCCACCAGAGTTCATATAAATTCGCTTATTAATGGAGATGTAAAGCTTGAAGCTTTTCAAATCATGGTTTTTGTAGGAGGATT
>JAIVWD010000032.1:0-17859 GCA_049190315.1 Deltaproteobacteria bacterium
ATTAATGTCAGTCTATCTTTTTCTCCCTATAACAATTCATACCAGATAAATATAAATATCATCTATAAATACCAATAGATAGATATTCCCTTAATTTTTTGGCACATCCATTGCTAAGTAATATCCAAATATACTGCTAATCTGAATTTTAGAGCTATAGACTTTCAGATAAATAATTTCACTGCGTTATCGGGTTCAGAGGTTCAGGGTTCACGGACAAACAAGTTTGTCCATGGCACCTGTCGGTGTGAACGCTTACAGTAAATCTTATGGATATTCTGATTATTGATGATTTTTTTGCTGCCGGTGCCGTCAAAAAAAGCATTGAGAAACTTGTGCGCAGCATAGAAACCGCTAATTCAGCCGAAGATGCCTTATTAAAGGTCAGAGACAATAATTTTGACCTGGTGCTGCTTAATATCTCTTCAAAAGCATTTGATGGCTGTGAATTAATTCAGCAGGTTAAAAGTATATGTCCGGATATTAAAATTGTTACTATGACAGATCGAAACTCTAGAAAACTGGAATTAAAAATCAGAAAGCAGGGCGTGCTTTTTTACATGATAACGCCTTTTAACAAAAAAGTGCTTAAAGAGATTGTAGATTATATTTCAAAGTCAAAAGAAAAATTGCAGATAGAGAGATTGCAGAAATTTCATAATGAGTGGGCCAGGCTTTAGGGCTCGGAAAAAAATAAGTTGGTTATTTTTGACATAGCCCTTAAGTACGGACTGACAGGATTAACATGATTCCTTTACTTTTCTTATATTTTATTATATCCTGTCAAAAAATATAAAGATTGTTATTAACAGATTAAAGGTTAGGAGGTTTTTAAATGAGTAATATTGAAAGCTGGGACTGGGAAATCAAAGAAAAAATGCTTGCCGAGCCAGCAAAATGGAAAGACCAGTTTGAAGATGTCTGGGAGCCTTATATCAGTGCCGATGGCGAGAAGATAGCCTCTATCGTCAAAATAGGGGAGGGAGAATTCAACATTTGTGTAAATGGTAACACATGGGAAGAACCCTTTGAAAAGATGTGGTATTCAAGATTCAGCCCTGACGGCAGACTGACTGCACTTATTGCAAAGGATATGGAATGGACACTGGCTGTTGACGGCGCTGCCCTGGAGGAAACATACGAATACATCTGGGAGACCAAGTTTAGTGCTGACGGAAAAACTATTGCGGCAATTGTCAGGCAGGAAAGTGGTTACGGGATATTAGTTAATGGAAAGGTATGGGAATGCCCGATTAAGCTTGAGAGCATAGCAAGTCATGTAATAAGCCCGGATGGTAAAATATCGGCTGTAATAGCTCAAACCGTTGCTGTTGCAGAAGCCGATGTTAATGCATTTACGAAAGGCTCCTGGTCGGTGGTTGTTAACGGCAAGCCGTGGAAGGATAATTATGTTGATGTTTACGGCCTGGCAATGAGCAATGACGGCCAGAGAATTGCCGCTGAATACAGGAATAGTATTTGTGAATACGGCATTGTCGTTGATGAAAATCCGTGGAACGAAAAATTCGGTTGTACCTGGGAGCCGGTGTTTCATCCAAACAATAGCGATGAAGTAACCACACCGGTCAGGCAGGGAGGCCAGTGGTTCCTGGCGACAAACGGCAGAATTGTCTGGGACAAGGGTTTTTTCAGTCTTTTGTATCAAACATACAGTTCTGATGGCAATAATATTGCGGCAGCAGTTGCCCCGCGGTTTGCCGAATGGACAGTTGCTGTCAATGGGCAGCCCTGGTCTATTACTTTTGGAGAATGTGTTCAAAAGCCCTGTTTCAGCCCTGATGGCAGAAAGGTTGCGGTTATAGCGAAAGACAAAGGCAACTGGTTTCTTGTTGTTGATGGAACCGTACTTGGAGGAGCTTTTGATAATATCTGGCAGCCTGTTTTCAGCCCCGGCGGCGACAAGGTAATATGCAAGGTAGAGAAAAACGGTAAGTATGCTGTCGCGGTTAACGGCGAAATCCGGGGAAAAGATTATGAAGCTCTCTGGAATCCTGTTGTGTCGCCTGATGGAACCAAGGTAATGATATGCGGCGTAGAAGGCGGGAAATATTATCGCAAAGTAGTTTTGTTAAGTGATATATAAAATTAAGTTAATAAGTAATGTTTTTATTTACTAAAATAAATATAAAGCTAATAGTTTTGAATAATATTCAAAGGGGGGAAAGCAAATGTATGAATTTGTTAGCGGACCGCTGGTATGGATAGCCTTTGCGATTTTTGTCGGCGGAAGCCTGTATAAAATATACTACATGTTGTCTAACTGTAAAAAAGAGAATGTTGTGTTTCCGCATATGTCATTAAAGCACAGTTTAGCTTCTCTTGTGCACTGGGTAATACCATTTAATAATCAGTATATGCAAAAAAGACCAATTTTTACTATAGTCTCTTTTGCTTTTCATATTTGTTTAATACTTACGCCTGTTTTTCTTTTGGCTCATCTTGTTCTATTGGATGAATCGTGGAATATAAGCTGGTTTAATATTCCAGACGGGATCGCAGACTGGATGACAATTGTAGTTATTATCGGGTGTATCTTTTTCTTATATAGAAGATTAACAGACCCTGTGGTAAAAAACGTCACAGATGGTTCGGACTATCTTCTGCTTGCGATTACCGCTCTTCCGTTTATAACCGGCTTCATCGCATACCATCAATTATTTGCCTATAAAACCATACTGATAATTCACATCCTTGCAGGTGAGATCATGCTGATAGCCATTCCTTTTACAAGGCTAAGCCACATGCTCTTCTTTGTTTTTACAAGAGCATATTTCGGGAGTGAACAAGGTCATGTAAAAAATTCAAAGGATTGGTAAGAATTTAACAGCAATACAATGTTAAGGAGAATATTATGAGACCCACAATTGTCAAAAGAGAACCGGTAGTGGATGATGCCCTGGATCAGTGTGAAGCAAGGCTTACCGAGGAAGAGATAGAAAAAGTTATAAATGAAGTTATAGATAAAGAAACCGGCGGTCGTTTGTGGACCTATGTTAACACGTGTATTCACTGCGGGTTATGCGCAGAAGCATGTCATTGGTTTATTTCTAACGACCGGGATGTAAGTTTTGCTCCGGTTACAAAGGTAAAAGATACAATATGGGTAATGTTGGAAAAGAAAGGCAAGGTTGACGCCGCATTTATCAAAAGATGCTCTGAAATTGCCCATACGGAATGTAATCTTTGCCGCCGTTGCGGTATGTATTGTCCTTTTGGAATCGATATCGCCTACATGCTTCTTGTGGTCCGGCGGATATGCGCAAAACTGGGAATGGTGCCTCTTTACCTGCAGGATACGGTTCACAGCCACGCGGCGACCATGAACCAGATGTGGGTAAAACCGGATGAATGGATAGACACTCTCCAGTGGCAGGAAGAAGAAGCACAGGGATATGTGCCAAGCGCTCGTTTGCCACTTGAAAAAGAAGGCGCTGAGATAATGTATTCAGTTATTGGTCCTGAGCCAAAATTTTTAGCCCAGCTTCTTGGCAATATCACGGTAATCATGAAGGTTGCAGGTCTTGACTGGACAATGCCTGCCACTGCCGGATGGGATAACAGCAATATGGCTATGTATTCAGGGGACTTTGAGATCATGGCCAGAGTGGAAAGGCTTCATCATGAAACAGCTCAAAGGCTCAAGGTCAAAAAAATAGTTATGGGTGAATGCGGCCATGCCTTCAGGGGGGCTGAATATGACGGCCCAACCTGGATGGGATGGATGAAGCCACCCATACCGATAGTTCATGCAATAGAATTTTATTATGATCTGATAAAAAGCGGCCGAATAAAGATAGCAAAAAAAGCCGAAGGCCCTATTACTTCGCAGTACCCGTGCAACGTTATAAGAAACGCGGGATTGGGCTCAAAACTGCAGTATATTATGAGCGCGGTGTGTGAAAATTTTGTAGATCTTATCCCAAATGACAGGCATGCGTTTTGCTGCAATGCAGGCGGAGGGACCATTAACTGCGGCCCGCCATGGAAGAAACTTCGGGTCCAGAGCGCTAGATTGCAGTCAGAGAATTTTAAAAGAACCGGTGCTCATACTATTGTAACGCCTTGCCACAACTGCCATAGTGGTGTTGAGGATATCGTTGATAAATACAAGCTTGGAATGCACGTCAAATTTTTCAGTGAGCTTTTGATTGAGGCAATGGAGATTCCAGAGCACCTGAAACCAAAGGAAGAGGCGGCTGAATAAAATTACGCTTCTACAGCCCTAATATATTATATAAAGGCCAGGCTCCAACATTATTTAGAAGCCTGGCCTTTAAGTTACCTTCCGCAGCTCCAATCTCTTCTTCTGTTGCCCCGCGTTCATTCATTTGTTCGGCCATATTTAGGGCTCGCTAAAAAATAACTTGGCATTTTGCATCCCAACTTCACCATATCTTTAATCGATTTTCATTCGCAAACAACTTTTGTGATTTGAGATCGAACAAATTTGACCCAAATCTATGCGCCTACTTGGGGAAGTTATTTCGTCCCCGTTCCTAATGAGCTCAAAAAAATTACCCCTGTTAAGTCGCAAATCTTTTTTTGAACCAGAGGGCAGACTCATTTAAGAACTGTGTTTGGTGGTCATTGTTGCTCATGCGATGATCACCTTGATATTGTATGATTAATTTTTTGGGATTCCCAGCTTTTGAATATATCTCATTTGCATCTGACAGCGGTACTATTTTGTCGGAATCTCCGTGAAATATTAAAATATTATGAATATCCGGCAGCTTGTCTGAAATATCAAAATTAAGATTTGTTTTATAGAATAATAGCGGAAGATTATTTAGATGGTTTGATTTATCAAGCGCTTCTATTAATGGTTTGCTTCTTACAGGTGCGGCAAAGGTAACAAGAGCTTCTATCTTTAGAGTGTTTACAACAGATATGCAAAGAGTTCCTCCCAGGCTGCTTCCAAAAAGTCCAATCCTGTTTCCTGTGTCATTTCTTGAATAAACGGTTTTTACGGCCTTGATAAGATCACTTTGCCGGGCATCAAAAGAAGTAACGTCTCTAAATACACCTTCGCTCTCCCCGCATCCTCGATGGTCGAATCTGAAAAATGCAATATTTAATGCATTACATTTTTTCGCCAGTTCTATTTGTTTGGGAGAGCTGCTGTCGCTGAAAAGTCCGTGGACTCCGATTACGACTGGAGGGCACTTTAACCCAGGCAGGTGCAGAGTTCCTTTAACAAGAAAACCATTGGACTTGAACGAGATTTTTTTACAGATTGAATTTATTTCTGTTTTAGGTATAATCATCCGGCTACTTATTTTTTAATTTTATAACTATTGCGTTAAACCTAAGTTGAGCGATTTTTTGCGAAGAAATGCGCCGAGATCTTGATGCAGCAAGGTTTGCGAAAAGCGTAGGCATACCAATGGATATGTCGAGACTTTTCGCAAGTCCTTGATGCGCAAGAGATTGGTACAGATCGAGTAAAAAATCGCTCAATTTAGGTTAAAGGATTATATATGTCTGTTAAAAAAGGACAAGAACTTAAACTTGAAATTTCCGAACTGGCATTTGGCGGAAAAGGAATTGCACGCAAAGACGGGTTCACTGTTTTTGTTGACCATACCGTTCCGTTAGATATTGTAATTGCCCGCATAATAAAAAAGAAGAAGAACTTTGCTGTTGCCCGCGTTGTCGAGATGGTTGATGAATCACCATTCAGGATAAACCCTCCCTGTATTTACAGCGGCCAGTGCGGAGGATGCAAGTGGCAATTTTTAAAATATGACAAACAACTTGATTACAAACAACAGCACGTTGTTGATTCACTTGAGCATATTGGGATGATAAAGGGAGTGACCGTCCATTCCACCATTTCATCAAAGCTGATTTATGGATACAGAAACAAGATGGAGTTTTCCTGCTCAGACAGGAGATGGCTTATGCCTGATGAGATGGGCATGGAAAATCCGGATTTAGATTTTGCTCTTGGGCTTCATGTGCCAGGTACTTTTCACAAGGTGCTGGATATCAAAAAATGCCTGCTTCAACCCGCGCTTGGAAATAATATTCTCGATGATGTTAGAACCTATATCAAGGAGTCAAATGTTCCGGTATACGGGCTTCGGAGCCACATCGGCTTCTGGCGTTTTGTTATGCTGAGACATTCTGCGGCTTATGACCAGTGGATGGTAAATATAGTAACTGCGGAAGAATCCAGCAAGATTCTCAAGCCGTTATCCGACTTGTTAACAGCCAAATACCCGGAAATCGTCTCTGTAATAAACAATATAAATACACGCAAGGCAGGCATTGCTGTTGGAGAGTATGAGATACTTCTTGCCGGCAGTCCATTTATAAAGGAAAAAATCGCTCTATTTGAGTTTAAAATATCCGCAAATTCCTTTTTTCAGACTAATACATCGGGCGCTGAGATATTGTACGAAAAAGTCAAGGAATACGCCGGGCTGTCGGGGAAAGAGTATGTTGTTGACCTTTACAGCGGAGCAGGCACGATAGCTATTTTTCTTGCTGATTCAGCAAAGGAGTTGACAGGAATAGAAATTTCTAAAAGTGCGGTACAGGACGCAAAAGCTAATTGTCTGTATAATGGAATTTCAAATTGTAGTTTTATCCTTGGCGATATAAAGGATTGTCTTGAGCATGTAAAAAAGCCGGATGTTATGATAATTGATCCCCCAAGGACAGGGATGCATAAGAATGTGGTTAAACAGATTCTTGATATGGCTCCGGCTAAAATTATCTATGTTTCCTGTAATCCAGCGACAATGGCAAGGGATCTTGGTATGATGAAAGACAATTATAAAGTCTTGGAAGTGCAGCCGATTGATATGTTTCCGCATACATATCACATAGAGTCGGTTGCCAGGCTTGAAAGAAATTGAAGACCAAAGAAATTGAAGATTGAATACTGAATATTGAATATTTGTGGAAGTCGCTTCGCTCTATTAATTTAAATGAATTACTCCGAAGTTTGCTTCGGAAAATTTAACTCAATAACTCACGCCTGTCTGCGTGCAAGGCACAGGCAGAAAAATCTGTGTAATTTGCGGATTAAAATTGACAGAATTCCTTCAATTTTCACTGTTCACTATTCAATTTTCAATATTGAGAGATAAAATGGTATTAGTTCAAACAGGTCTTGAAAGATTTATTGAAGAGCCCCCGAAATGGATATTGGGTTGCCGTTTGGGGTTATTAAGCAATTCCGCTTCAGTTGACAGGAATTTTCGCCATGCAAGCGAATTAATTAATTTAAAGATGCCCGGTCAGCTTGCTGCATTATATTCGCCTCAGCACGGTTTTTTTGCTGAAAAACAGGATAACATGATTGAGTCGGAAGATATGATTGATCCGGTATTAAAGATTCCTGTTTTCAGCCTTTACGGCCAAACTCGAATACCCTTAAAAGAAATGTTTGATCCCATTGATGTGCTTATTATTGACCTGCAGGATGTTGGAACCCGTGTTTATACTTTCATTTATACAATGTCCTACTGTCTTGAAGCTGCAAAAAAATTCGGCAAAAAAGTAGTAGTTCTTGACCGTCCTAATCCTGTCGGCGGCTCTGTGGTGGAAGGCAACTGCCTGTCGTCGGAATGCAACTCATTTGTAGGGCGTTTTCCTATTCCTATGCGTCACGGGATGACAATGGGTGAGCTTTCTCTTTTATTCAACAATTACTATGAAACAGGTTGTGATCTTGAAATTGTAAAAATGAAAGGCTGGGACAGGAATATGTATTTTAATGATACTGGTCTTCCCTGGATTCCTCCATCACCAAATCTTCCAACCACCATGTCTGCACTGGTTTATCCTGGCCAGGTGCTTTGGGAAGGCACAAATGTTTCTGAAGGTCGGGGAACAACCCAGCCTTTTGAGATTTTTGGCGCTCCTTTTATTGATACTGAAAAAGTTCTTTCCGACATGGGGGGCAGCAAACTGGAGGGAGCAATACTCAGATATAATGTGTTTGAGCCCACGTCAAACAAGTGGAAGGGAACTCTATGCAGGGGATTTCAAATTCACATAACTGATCCGAATAAATTTAATCCATATATTACTTCCATTAAATTGCTCAAGTCGGTCTGTTTCCATCACAAAGGTGAGTTCGAGTGGAAACAGCCTCCTTATGAGTATGAATCTAAAAGACTTCCCATAGACCTTATAATTGGAGACAAGGAAATACGGCGGCGCATAGAAAAAAATGACGATATAGATGAAATAGCAGGATCCTGGCAAGATGATCTAAATGAGTTTATTGAAATAAGCAAAATGTTCCATCTATACCGTAATTGAATGTCAAATTATGGTAACAATGCCTTTTGAAAAAGAGTAGGGGCGAATCTTGTGTTCGTCCTAATCAGGGCGATCACAAGGATCGCCCCTACAAAGTGTTACAGGAGACTTTGTTTTGGAAAAAGAAAAAACAGGCTGGAAACGGATGAAGTTCAGAAAAAACAAGGTCTGGCTGAATACTGATAAAAATGGAAAGCCGATTGTTAAAAACGGCAAAGTGTTAATCAAGTATCAGCTTGAGCAGGATTATGAGTACTGGGTGAATAAAGACAACGTTAAACCCATTGATTCACGGGAGGATAATAAAAAAGTTTCTAATAAAAAAAATCCGGCTAAAACAAGTAAAAAAAAGGCATTGAAATTAGAAAAACAACCTTTGGTAGAGCAGGATATGATCTGCATCTACACAGACGGGGCATCTTCCGGCAACCCCGGCCCTTCAGGGATAGGCGTTTTGTTGCTTTATGGAAGCCATGAAAAGGAGATATCAAAATATATAGGTTCTGCAACCAACAATATCGCTGAGCTTGAAGCTATTCGAGTAGCTTTGCTGGAATTAAAAAGAACCGATCTTCCGGTAAAAATTTTTACAGATAGTTCCTATGCTTACGGAGTCCTTACTCTTGGATGGAAAGCAAAGAAGAATACGGAATTAATAAAATCAATAAAGAAGATTATTTCAAAATTCAGTAAGTTGAAGTTTTACAAGGTAAAAGGGCATGCGAATATTGATGGAAACGAAAGAGCAGATTATCTTGCTACATCAGCAGTAACAAAAACTAAGATATAAATATATAATAACCGTTCACGTTCACAGTTATCGGTTCACGGTTGAAAAAAACAGAAGATAGAGGAGAATTATGGGGGTCCTCTTTGTGAACCGACAACCGTGAACGGTTAGAATATATAGAGCCCTGTCTTATTGAGACCTTTGAAAAACGCCCCCTTTTGCCCAATTTCTGCGTCAGGCTCAAATTTTAAGCCTCGAAATACTCAATGTATTCCTGTATTTAAAATTTTCGCCTTCCTTGAACTTGAACAAAATTGAACATTTTTCAAAGGTCTCTTATTTTAAGCAGGGCTCTTAATTTACCGGTGTAAAAATTATGCTTTAGTTGCTTTTAATTTTTCAACTTCACCTTTCAGCTCATCAATTTCTTTTTTATATTTTTCTACATCCTCAGTTGCAGCAGGGGTTTTATCATCTTTTTTCCAGGTATCTTTCAGTTCATCAAAGCCCAGATAAAGAGCCAAACCACCTCCAAGTAGAAGCACTACAGGAATAGCACCGGCTAAAATCTGCAAAAACTCGTGCCACCATATTGAAATGCCAATAAGACCCAGAACAGCTCCGATGGCCCCGCCAATTAAAGTTTTCATAAAAATTTACCCTCCTTTAAATTGATTCCTTTGGATATTTAAGATTTTCAATAGTAAATTACATGTACTATATTTAATAAGCCAGTTAATTGATTTGTATAATTATAAAGAATATCGTGTAGATACATATGATAGTATTAAGCGAACCAAGTTTTTTTGAAATAACACAACAAAGTCTGTAACGCAAGCTAAAAATTTTGTGCCCGATGTGTTTACCTTTTGAGTTATACTTTTTAATATTGCATTCAAATTTTATATTTGGTAATTTTTATATTTCTGAAAATATAATTCAAATTACTTCATAATACTACAGCGATATTTTATTGATAACCATTTGAAATTTAACTTAAATTGTATCAGATATTTATTTCTATCGTCATTCCCACGAAGGTGGGAATCCAGTTTGTTTTTAGATATAATTGGAGTTTTGGATGCCCGCCGGGCATGACGTTAAAAAATGACGCTGTAGTAATAAATAACCAACTAATATTATGACAAGATTAATAAAACAGAAATTAAGGGGTTGGACCGACCACTTTCTTAAAGGCACATATAATCACTTTCTTTGCTATCTTCCGGTTAATATAGGCTTTTTTTCATCATGGATTTTGAAGATCTTTTTTTCCGGAGTAAAGCTTGATAAGGAGCAGACCTCAGTTATCCGGAAGATTCCAAAAGAAAGTATAATCATTTATGCTACCAAACATAAAAGTTATTTTAAATATTTATTTTATCACACACGATATAGACAGGAAGGGCTGCCTGTTCCCGAAATAGGGCTGGATTACAGAGTAGTTATCTGGCAGCCGGTATCACGAATATTCAGGATTATTTTAGCATATCTTGATTATATTTTTCATAATAAAGCCTGGCCGCCCAACCCTTATAAAAGCGGATATATCAAACACGAGCTGATTAAGAGACGTTCGGGATTATTATCTCTGGTTGAAAAAAAAGGTTTCTATCGCAGATTTGTAAAAGAAAAAGCAGATCCGATTCGCTATCTTATAGAAATTCAGAAATCAATAGAAAACCAAATTTTTATTGTTCCTCAATTAATGATTTTCAGCACAAAACCACACCGGTCCACTCCGAATATAATTGATATTCTGTTCGGCACCGAAGAAAGGCCGGGGAAAATAAGACGCATTATAACTTTATTAAAAAATCCAGGCAATATTTTTGTAGAAATATCAGAGCCGGTTAATCTTAAAGAATTTTTAGAGCTTGCTGAAAACCGTTATCAGAGCATAGAACAGCAGTCACTTCAATTAAGGCGTTATCTTTTAGCTCAAATTAATCAACATCGAAGAAGCATAGTCGGGCCGATTCTCAAATCAAGAGAAGAACTGAAAGAAAATATCCTGACAAATAACAGGCTTCAAAGATTTATGTACAACCATTCAAAAAAGCGCGATATCCCAATCCAAAGAGTACGTAAAGAGGCCGAGGGGTATCTTGACGAAATAGCCGCCAAATATAATATAGCTGTAATAAGAATGGCCGCAGTTGTTGTTAAATGGGTTGTAAACACCATGTTTGAAGGTGTAACGGTCAATAATGATGTGCTTAACAGAGTAAAAAACATGTCTAAAAAAGGGCCGTTAATTCTGGTCCCCTGCCATAAAAGCCATATAGATTATCTGATTTTATCGTATATATTACTTAATAATAATATGCCATGTCCCCATGTGGCTGCGGGAAAAAATCTTTCTTTCTGGCCCCTTGGGCCATTATTCAGACGCGGCGGCGCTTTTTTCATAAGAAGAACTTTCAGGGGGGCTGTGCTTTATTCAAAAGTTTTTGCGGAATATGTAAACAAGCTTCTTGAGGAAGGTTTCAATATTGAAATGTTCATAGAAGGAGGCAGAAGCCGAACCGGCAAGTTAATAATGCCCAAACTTGGATTACTCTCCATGCTTTTAGATGCTTATAAAAACGAATCCTGTGAGGATATGATATTTGTACCAATATTTATTGGATATGACAGGGTGCTGGAGGAAAGTGCTTATCTAAGTGAAATTGAGGGAGGTCAAAAAGAGACCGAGAGCCTCCTTCAAGTAATAAAGGCAGGAAGACTGCTAAAGAAAAGATATGGAAGAATTTACATTAAGTTCCATGAACCTATGTCGTTAAAGGAGCTTTTATCAGAATATGGTTCTAAAATTCAGGATATGTCGTCAAAAGAGCAGAATGTTTTTATCCGTAATCTGGGACATAGAATCATAAATGCAATAGATAATGTCTCACTTGTAACTCCATATGCTCTTGTTGCGAGCGCTATTCTTAACTGCCCCAAAAAAAGTTTTACTTATGATTATCTGATATCTGAAATGGAAATATATATGACCCACCTGTTTTCAAAAAATGCCAAGATGGCTGATACTCTTGTGCTTGATCAGGCCAGAGCTTTCGAAAGAGCCCTGGAACACTACACTCATAGAAAATTTATAGAAAAAATTCCAAAGAAAGATAAGAAAAGCCAATCCTCTGAGGTTATATTTAAAGTTAATGAGAGCAAAAGACCGGTTTTAGAATATTACAAGAATAATTGTATTTCCTTTTTTATCCCGGCAGCTTTTACAGCTTTGGCAATCCTGGAAAAAGACGCTTTTCAATTTTCAACATCCGATATTGTTTCAGGCTATACGTTTCTCCAGGAATTTTTTAAAAATGAATTTTCTTATGACGTTGATAAGACACCGGATTATTTTGTTCGTAAAAACATCAAAATATTTATTGATGATGCCATTCTAATGCCTCATTCAACCTTGCCTGATACATACAACATTACATCCGCAGGTTATAGAAAGCTTAAACTTTTTTCCAGTTTTCTTAAAACCTATTTTGAATCATATTTTATTGTATTAAACTTTTTCACGCGGTATCCAAAAGAATTTATTAATACCAACGACCGCCTGAAAAAAGTCCAGTCAATAGGAAATCGAATGTATAAAAGAAAGGAAATCGAAAGGAAAGAAGCTCTTTCCAAAATCAATTTTCAGAATGCTGTAGATTATTTTATTTCTCATGGAGTAAAAAGTTCAGATGATCATGATAAAATTAAACTCTATGCTGATACTATAAAAAGATATATGAGTTATCTACCGTCTTAGAAATTGAATATTGTCGATTGAATATTGAATATTTGAGGAAGTCGCTCCGCTCTGTTTTTTTTAAAATTGGCAGAATTCCTTCAATATACAATTTCCAATATTCAATATTCAATTTCTTTGGTCTTCAATATTCAATTTAAAGTGCTGCGATGAAAGCAATGATACTTGCCGCGGGTCTTGGTAAGCGGCTTCGCCCTTTTACTGCAAATACACCAAAGCCTTTATTCCCTGTTGCAGGACGTCCTCTTCTGGATATCATTATTTGTAGCCTGCAGAATGCGGGCTGCGAAGCCATAATTATTAATACCCATCACTTGTATAAAAAGATAGATTCTTTCCTGTCCGGCCGGAAATATTCTATCCCTGTTTTTACCCGTCATGAACCTCTGCTCCTCGGTACAGGAGGAGCTATAAAAAATGTTGCGGATTTCTGGGATGATCAGCCATTTATGGTTATAAACAGCGATATTCTTACAGATATAGACCTTAGGGATGTTTATGATTTTCATCTTAATCATAAATATACCGCCACCCTTGTTTTCCATGATTACAAAGAATTCAACAATGTATTAATCAGCAAGGAAGACTTCATTAGAGGCTTTTATGAAGAGAAAAGCAATGAGAACATCGGTTATGAGAGAAAGCTTGCTTTTACAGGGATACAGGTTCTTGATCCGAAAATTTTGGATTTTATACCGGCTGGTTTATTTTCCAGCATAATTGATGCATATAGAGAATTAATATTTTCAGGCCAACGGCTGAAAGCTTTTATTGCACAAAAACATTACTGGAAAGATATAGGAACACCTGAAAGTTACAGAGAAGCTGTTATAGATAAATTAGCACCCGAGGCATTCAAACAGGCGTGGCCGGATTTTACTTTTAAAAACATAAGGCGCGATAGAATCAAAGGGGATGGATCAGGCAGGCGATGGTACAGGGTAACAGCAGAGGAGCATTTGCCCGGCAAGGTATATGAGGTCCCATTGCGGAAACTTATTATGGTTGATCACGGCATCAGAGCACAAAGCGCAATATCCGAGGTGGACTCATTTATAGCGATCGGTCGCCATCTTTATGACTGGGGAATACCTGTGCCTAAAATACATCTTTACGATAATTTTTCAGGTCTGGTATTTCTGGAAGATCTGGGCGATGTAAAACTTCAGAAATTAATCCTGAATACTAAGGACCCGGAGAAAGTTGCTTTATATTATAAAACAGTTATTGATGTTCTTATAAAGATGTCAACTTCAGGGGCAGAAGGTTTTGATATATCCTGGACATATCAAACTCCATATTACAGCAAAGATCTTATACTTGAAAAGGAATGCCGATACTTTGTTGATGCATTTTTAAGAGGTTATCTTGGCATGGATTATTCCTTTGAAGATTTTAAAGATGAATTTGAATTACTTGCTGAGAAAACACTTAAATTTCCAGTTAATGGATTTATGCATAGAGACCTGCAATCCAGAAATATCATGTTTAAAGATAATAAGTTTTATATTATAGATTTTCAGGGCGGACGCATTGGCCCTGTTCAGTATGATCTTGCATCCCTGCTTATTGATCCATATGTGGATTTGCCTTATCAACTGCGGGCTCAACTGGTTGATTACTGCATTAAGGGGTTTGCAGAATTTCTTCAGATTAATGAGGAGCAGTTCCGCTATTGCTTCAGGTATTGTTCCCTGACAAGAAATCTGCAGATACTTGGTGCATTTGGCAATTTGATACGCATGAGTGGTAAATCTTATTTTGAACAATATATCCCCGCAGCAGTAAAAACTTTGAAATATAATCTTTCAGCTTTTGAAGATGCAGAATTTCCGGGCATAAAAGCAGTTGTAGAAGAAATTATGGTTTTGCGGAAATAATTATTGGAGGTGTTAAATGGAACGAATAAAAGTAATGGTAAACGGAATTCCCGGCAATATGGCAGTGAATGTGGCAAAACATGTCATGAACGATAGTATGTTTGAACTTATACCATATGCGCTTACCGGACCCGAAATTACAGAAGCGGAATATACTTTAGATTCAACGGTTATCAGTCTTATTCATCCGCAAGAATCTGAAAAAGCAATTGCTGAGATAAAAGAAAAGGAAAGTTATTTTATCAGTGTGGACTATACTCATCCTTCATCTGTAAACAGAAACGCCGCGTTTTACTGCAAACACAACCTTCCCTTTGTGATGGGGACAACAGGGGGCGACAGGAAACTCCTTGAAGATACTGTTTGTTCATCATCCATCCCGGCAGTAATAGCACAAAATATGGCAAAGCAAATCGTCGGATTTCAGGCAATGATGGAATATGCTGCAAAAACATTTCCAGATCTTTTTAAAGGGTATTCCCTTGAAATCAAGGAAAGTCACCAGAAAGGAAAAGCAGATACCAGTGGAACAGCCAAGGCCATGATCGGATATTTTAATGATTTAGGAACACCTTTTTCTAAAGATGATATTAAAAAAGAACGTGATCCCGAAGTACAAAAGAATATATGGGGTATTCCGGAAGAATATCTTGGAGGGCACGGATGGCATACTTATACACTTGTTTCAAGTGACAATACGGTGCGCCTTGTTTTTTCGCACAATGTCAACGGCAGGGATGTTTATGCAAAAGGAACACTTGATGCTATTTCATATCTGGATAAGAAGGTAAGAGATGGCGTGAAGGGAACGGTTTTTACTATGATAGATGTTCTTAAGGGGGTTTGATGGTTCAGGGTTCAGTGGGCCAAAGCAATTGAAGATTGAAGGCCAAAGCAATTGTATATTGAATATTGAAGATTGAATATTGAAGGAAGTTATCTTTTTTAGATAGCTAAAAGTTCACCACGGAACGACACGGAGTTTCACTATACCTTGTGTTGTGATTATATTTAACGAGTAACTGCACCCTATTAAATAAATAGAGCGGAGCGATACCACAAATATTCAATCTTCAATTCTCACTATTCAATTCTTAAAGGCAGTGACAAAGATGAAAAACATAATATTTATTCTTCTACTTTTGACAGCTACAGTTACAGCTACATCTGCCTTTGCAGATGAGATGTTTCCAAAAAAGGGATGGACGGACAGGTCGGATCCTCTATCAAGCCAGGATGCTGTGACTGGGGGAGAGATTTCAATTTTTGCAGGCCAGTATCCGAAAAGCCTGAATTATTACATCGACAATAATGTTCTATCTGCAGAAATCTTTGGAGCTTTATATGAGACATTATTATCCATTAATCCTGTTACCCTGGAATATGAACCAGGGCTGGCTGAAAAATGGGTGATAGCGGATGATAAAAAAACTTTTACCTTTTATATTGATAAAAAGGCAAGGTGGAGTGATGGCCGGCCGATAACAGCTTATGATGTCAAATGGACTTATGAAGCAATAATGGATCCCAGGAACCTTACGGGACCGCATAAAGTAGATATGGAACGTTTTGAATCACCAGTTGTAATAGATAAATATACCATACGTTTTGCAGCTAAGGATGTTCACTGGAAAAACCTTGGCGCTGTCGGCGGTTTTCATATTTTATGTAAACACGTGTTTGAAGGCAAGGATTTTAACAAGATTAATTTTGAATTCCCGGTGGTTTCAGGGCCATATAGACTCGGAAAGATAAATGAAGGAGTTTTTATAACCTTAGAGAGACGTGAGAACTGGTGGCACAGAAAATTCAAAAGGTCTCGTGGGGTCGGCAACTTTCAAACTATTAGATTCAAGTTTTTTACTGAGAGAGAAAATGCATTTGAGGCGTTTAAAAAAGGCATGATTGATATTTATCCTGTATATACTTCCAGGATATGGATAAATGAGACAAAAGGAGATAATTTTTTAAAAAACCGGATAGTAAAGCAGAAAATTTATAATTATAACCCTGTTGGATTCCAGGGATTTGCAATGAATATGAGGAAGCCGCCTTTTGATGATTTAAGAGTACGCAAGGCCATGGCGCTTCTTCTTGACAGGAGAAAAATGAACAGTCTTTTGATGTACGATCAGTATTTTCTCCACAAATCCTATTTTGAAGACCTTTATACAAAAGAAAATTCGTGCACTAACGAGCTTGTTGAGGTGAACAGAAAAGAAGCTCTGAATCTTCTCAGGCAGGCGGGCTGGGTGGTAAATCCGGTTAATGGTTTTCTTGAAAAAAAAGGACAAAGATTTTCTTTTAAGTTTTTAACAAGAAGTTCTTCTTCAGAAAAATTTTTGGCAATTTACTCTGAAGATCTCAAAAATACAGGAATGGAACTTGTCATTGACAAAAAAGACTGGGCTGCCTGGGCAAGAGATATGGATGAGTATAATTTTCAGATGACGTGGGCTGCCTGGAGTTCCGGTATTTTTAAAGATCCTGAGGGCATGTGGTCTTCAAGGGAGGCTGATAGAAAAGGCGGAAATAATATTACAGGTTTTAAAAACGCCGGGGTTGACGGGCTGATTGAAAAGCAAAAAAGAATTTTTGATATAAAAAAACGTAATGAAATATACCGTGAGATGGATAAAATAATATATAGTGCTTTTCCATACGTGCTTCTGTGGAATATAGATTATACCAGACTTCTGTACTGGAACAAGTTCGGAACTCCTGATACCGTACTTTCCAAATACGGCAATGAGAGCAGTGCCTACTGGTACTGGTGGCTTGATGAAGATTCAGCGGCGGATTTACATGATGCTTTAATGAATAATTTTATACTGCCGCGGAAGAAACCTTCAATATGTTTTGATGAAGTATTTCAGCAGTAAAGAGCTGATCCAGGTGGTTAGGCTGAAGGCTGAAGACTTTTAGGGAAAAGACTCCCGGAAGCCAATATTTTCTTAAAGCGGCCGGAATTTTTGTCCTAAACATAGAGAATAACCCTCAGGAATCATCTGTTTCCTTCAGCCTATAGCCTTCAGTCTAAACACCTGAGTAGTTACAATTAAACTACAGTAACATTAATTGCTGCAGGCCCTTTTTCCCCTTCTTCTATGTCGAAGGTAACACGATCGCCCTCTTTAAGTGATCTGAAGCCTTTCTCTTTGATTCCTGTATAATGGACGAAT
>JAIVWD010000033.1:0-17724 GCA_049190315.1 Deltaproteobacteria bacterium
TAGAAAATTTTTTCAAGTTCAAGGAAGGCGCAAATTTTAACCGCAGGAATACATGGGGTATTTTGAGGATTAAAATTTGCGCCTGACGCAGAAATTGGGAAAATTGGCAGTTTTCGTTCAGGCAATAGTTATGCTTCTGCAGGAGAGAAAGCGACGCATGCTCACTGGATATGGAAATTTAACCTATGCCGAAAGTTAGTATTATTATCCCTACATATAACCGTGCTTGGTTGCTCCGCAAAGCGATTTTCAGTGTGCTGAATCAGACATACCGGGATTTTGAGATAATTGTTGTAGATGATGCGTCAACTGATAATACAATTGACGCAATAAATGCACTGAACAGCAAAAAGATAAAATATATTCGCCATGACGTTAATAAAGGAGAAGCAGGGGCAAGGAATACCGGAATTCTGAACACAAACGGCCAGTATATTGCCTTCCTTGATGATGATGACGAATGGTTGCCTAAAAAGCTTGAACTACAGGTTGACAAATTTGAGAACAGCCCCCAGAAGGTCGGTTTAATATACACGGGTATTATAAGGTACTACTATAAAGAGAATAAATTAATCAGAAAAACTCAGACTATTCCTTTGCATAAAGGGGATGTGTATCATGCTTTGATAAAAGGGAATATTATCGGAACCCCGTCTTGTGTGCTCATCAGGAGAAAATGCATGGAAAAAATAGGATTATTCGATTTTGCTATAGCCTATGGTCTTGATTATGATTACTGGATACGGATTTCAAAACATTTTGATTTTAAATACCTTGCGGAGCCCCTGGTGAAGTACCGTGTACACGAAAACAGACTCAGCAATAATATCGAATTGCGGGCACAGGGAGCCCGAGATTTAGCGAAAAAATATGGTAAACAAATAATTGCAAATAATTACTGGCGGAGTATTTATTTTCCCCTTGGGATAGAGCTATGCAACAAAGGAGAAATGACAGAAGGTATTAAGGCACTGTTACGGTCTATTCGATACTATCCCACACGTAAAATCAGCTATTTTTATTTTGGAATATCACTGCTTGGTTTCAGAAACTTTAAACGGGCAATGGTACTGAAGGATAAACTGCGCCCTTATTTTTCAGTCATTAAAAAAAGGCTGACAAAACTATTTTGAGCAGGTGATAATATTTTGCAAGGTCTTTATAGTTTGAAGAAAATCCTAATATTATTGAGGTTGTTTTGCAGTTAAGAGACTTAAAAGAAATTAAAGCAATAACAGCTCTCAAGGCTCTTCTCGCCTATTACCCCCCCTGGGCTATCCCTGTTCTCGTTGTTCTGGGCATGTTGACTTCTTTTACAGAGGGAATCGGGATAAGCCTTTTCATCCCTTTTCTGGAAAGCATAGGGCAGAAAAACATAGTGCCGCAGACAGGTAACTGGCTTTTCGACTCCTTGGGTAGTGTGTTTAACAGCATTCAGCCCGATACCCGCCTGTTAACCATTTCCTTCTGTATTTTTATCGTTGTTCTTCTAAGGGCTGCACTGACCTACGGCAATATGGTTACATTCACATGGTTGACTATGAAAGTGGGACATCGGATCCGGTCACGTTTATTTGAACAGCTCATGACAGTAAGTTTTCGCTTTATTGAGAAATGCTCTTCCGGCAGACTCCTGAATGCCCTGTCAACCGAAACGTGGCGTGCTACTGACGCACTTTCAGGTCTATTCAGAATACTGATCGGGGTATGTTCTATTGCTGTTTATTTTACGTTGCTCATGCTGATTTCCTGGAAGCTGACGTTGCTCGTCACAGCTATTATGGTTGTGATATCTGTTATCGTCAGATTATTGACTCGTCAGACACAAAGCCTTGGTGAAAAAGTAACCTGGTACAACACGGAGTTGACAAACCGTATGGTCGAGGGGATTGACGGAATGAAAGTTATCCGGGCTTTTGTTCGTGAATCCTATGAGCAGAAACGCTTTGCTCAGACTTCTCGAAGATTAACTAACTTAATCGTGAGACTTACTATGCTGCATGGAACAATTTCACCCGTCTATCAGGTGTTAACTGCAGCTCTTCTTCTCGCTGTATTATTGACTAATATTCATAGCCCCGAAAAAATCCACTCCATTCTTATTTTTATTTTTATTCTCTACCGCCTTCAACCCAGGATCATCGCTTTGGATGGAGCTCGAAACAAAATTCTTTCTTTGGCTTCTGCTGTAGAAGAGATCAATTCATTGCTTGCTGAAACAAAAAAATCGCTCCCCAACGGGACGATACCTTTCAAAGAACTCAAAAAAGGAATTTTTTTTAACAAATTGACTTTCAAATATAATTCTGAAGAAAAACCGGCACTTCAAAAAATATCAATATCTATACCTGTTGGAAAAACCACAGCTCTTGTCGGTCATTCAGGAGCTGGCAAATCTACTCTTATTAAGCTGCTTCTTCGTTTTTATGATGCGTCTGAAGGAAATATATATGTCGATGATTATCCGATGAAGTCTCTGGAGACTGAATCATGGCGAAAAACCATTGCTCTGGTAAGTCAGGATGTCTATGTTTTCAATGCGTCCATACAGGACAATATTGCCTATGGCAGGCTGGATGCTGATGGTGAGGAGATTATCGTTGCAGCCAGGATTGCTGATGCACATGAGTTTATCTGTCAGCTTCCACACGGATATGACACCAAAGTTGGTGATCGGGGGATTCGTCTCTCCGGCGGGCAGTTGCAGAGGATTACACTGGCTCGCGCTATTGTGCGAAAACCCGGGATTATTATTCTTGATGAAGCTACCAATGCACTTGACAGCATTTCAGAGCAATTAATACAGGAAGCCCTTGAAAAACTGAGCCTGGACTGTACCGTGATCGTTATTGCCCATCGCCTTTCCACCATTGAAAACGCTGATCAAATAATTGTGCTGAACAAAGGCCGTGTCTGTGAGCAGGGCACCTTTCAGGATTTATTGAAACTCGACGGATACTTTGCCAGACTTTATAAGTTGCAATACAAGAGGGAATCATCTTTTATGTAATAGGTCAGGAGCATATGGGCTACAGAATTCTTGATATTGACGTTACACAAACACTTTCTTCCTTTTCGTTTTTAAGTCATGAAAAAGGGGTTGCTGTAATCCTGCGAAAAAAAGGAAAGCCAATTGCATTCTGGATGGAACCTACTCCAAAAAATCAGTTTATTTCACAAGGTGATCTTGCAAAAAAAATTGTCGGCAGAGCACGTGAAAAGCTGATTGCAGAAAGTATACAGGACGAGCTTCTGACGGAAAAAAAGTCGACAGTTTTCCCCTTACTTACAATAGCTGTTTGCACAAAGGACCGGACCAGTCAGCTGGAACGATGCCTTAATTCAGTTAGATCACTTGCTCCGGACGTCTCCGGTGTCCCTGTATCTGTGGAAATCATTGTGGTCGACAATGCACCGGCTGACGATATGACGGAGAAGCTGGTTGCCACATTTCCTGATGTGCGATATGTGTGCGAGAAGAGACCGGGGCTGAACTTTGCGCGCAACCGGGCACTGAAAGAAGCAGAGGGTTATTTACTGGCATTTCTCGATGACGATGTGACCGTTGATCCATTATGGCTTGAAGGCCTGATGGAAGCCTGGGCTGAGAATCGAGACGCCGGTGCATTTACAGGACTGGTACTTCCCTATGAGTTATCCACTAAGGCCCAGATTTTGTTTGAAGAGCGAGGGGGGTGGAGAAAAAGCTTTAACAGAATTGTCTATGGGCAAACTCTTCCAGGGAACTCACTGTATCCTTGTGGAGCAGGCATGTTCGGCACCGGTGCGAATATGGCTTTCAGAAGAGATGTGCTCCTGCAAATAGGGGGATTTGATGAGGCACTTGATACGGGTCAGCCGCTGCCCGGAGGAGGTGATCTTGATATTTTTTATCGGGTGATCATGTCAGGTCATATGCTTGTATATGATCCAAAATATATGGTCTTTCATGAACATCGAAGAACTCTTCAGGCCCTTCGCCGGCAATACAGAAGCTGGGGGCTCTGCTTAATGACTTTTATTGAAAAGTCTTCAAAAAAAGATCCTTCACAAAGTATAAAATTTCGCATCCTCAAGCGGCAGTGGTTTAAATTTCAGGTCCGTCACCTTATCAAAAGCCTGAAAGGCCGTTATGTACTTCCGCCTGACATGGTCGCGGCCGAATTATGGGGAGGAATTGTCGGCTTGCTGGGAGAGTATTCCCGCTCGCAAAAACGTATTGAGAAAATTAAAAAACAAATAATAATATAGTGCCCGAACGAAAACTAGAAAATTTTTTCAAGTTCAAGGAAGGTGCAAATTTTAACCGCAGGAATACATGGGGTATTTTGAGGATTAAAATTTGCACCTGACGCAGAAATTGGAAAAATTAGCAGTTTTCGTTCAGGCACTAATATAGGCGGTTGCTTATTGAAATTTAACACTGAGACGCACCATAACAGTCTGAGACATATTACATGAATTCATTTAAACCATGGCGAATCCTGCATCTGGATCTTAATCAGGGCATTCCGGAATTATCTGCTATTTCTGGTATTCAGGGGATCTATGTTATCTTTTGGTGGCATCACATTCCTCTTGGTGAAATGAAAATTCTGAATGCCGATTTGCCGCTGAATGCCTCTCAGGTGACACATCTGGCGATAAAATCAATTGCACCGGCAGTAGGCAGTTACCTTATTAAGGGGAGAAGCAAAGCACCCCATAAGGGAATTCCGGGGAACCAGTCACATGCAGGCCTTGCTGATCTGAGTTCTTTGATGGAGATAACCTTACCACTGAAGAGGCTGAAGGAAAAATATGTAATGGAGGAGCCTCCTGATATTCCCACGTCAGTGGTGATTTGCACACGAGACCGTCCTGAATTTCTGAAACGCTGCTTGCGTTCACTTTCTTCGTTAACAAGGAAGCCAATGGAAATTCTGGTTGTAGATAACACCCCGACATCTGATGAAACGCATTGTATTGTAAGGTCCATGACTGGCGTCCGGTATATTTTAGAGCCTCGACCAGGACTTGACATTGCACGCAATACAGGTGTTTTGTATTCATCCGGTGACATTGTTGCATTTCTCGATGATGATGTGACTGTTCATCCTCATTGGCTTGAGGCATTGCACAGAGCCTTTCAGACCCCGGAGGTAATGGCCGTGACCGGACTTGTTTTACCGGCTGAACTGGAAACAGAAGCGCAATATATTTTTGAAACCCACTGGAGTTTTAACCGAGGATATTCTGCGAAGATATTCGACACAAACTACTTTCGTGAGACCTGGCATCAAGGAACTCCTGTCTGGAAGATCGGAGCTGGCGCGAACATGGCTTTCATACGGGAGGCCTTTGCCCTGGTGGGGCCCTTTGATGATCGGCTTGATGTAGGCGCTGCCGGTTGTAGCGGTGATTCCGAGTTCTGGTACCGTGTTCTTGCTGAAAACTACTCCTGCCTTTATGAGCCTACAGCAGTTGTGTATCACTACCACAGAAGGGATTATGGCAGCTTTAAACGTCAGATTTTTTACTATATGCGCGGCCATGTAAGCGCACTTCTTATACAGTTTGAAAAATATAAACATTGGGGCAACCTTCGCCGTCTTTTGCTCAGCTTGCCACGTTACTATATGAGACTTATTTGTAACGGGATGATCAGACGATCGGGGACAAGGCGGAGAACAGTTGTTCACGAAATTGCAGGATGCCTGTCGGGGGTGAAGTTTTACCTGCTCAACATGCGAGGCCGTAAAAAATTATATAACACGTCCCTGGTCTCGTATCGTAGGGGTGTTCAGCCTGATATAGGCAATCAAAAATGCGAGGACAGGGGGAAACTGGACATCCCTCTGGTCTCTGTTATCATTCCATGCTTTAATCAGGCCAAATTCCTTGGTGAAGCAATACAAAGCGTAATGCAGCAAACATACCGAAATTTTGAAATCATAGTAGTGGATGATGGTTCTTCAGACAATACCAGGGAGGTTGCCTCTGGTTTTTCGGCTGTCCGATATATCAGACATCATAACCGGGGTCTTGCCGGAGCGCGCAATACAGGCATATTGGCGAGCAAAGGTTGTTATCTTGTCTTTCTTGATGCTGATGACCGGCTTTTGTCGCAAGCCCTTGAAAGCGGTTTAAACTGTTTTCGTTCACACAGGGAGTGTGCTTTTGTTTTTGGCCAGCATACGTACTCGAAATCTGATGGGACATCTTTTAAGGAGATGCAAACTTTACCGTCTGACCATAATCACTTTCTCGCACGGCTGCGAGAGGACAAAGATCACTACCGTACTCTTTTATACGGGAATTATATCGGTATGCATGCCTCTGTAATGTACCGGCGGCATATTTTTCAGTATGTCAAGGGTTTTGATCCATCTCTGGATGCCGCCGAGGACTATGAGCTCTACCTCAGGATTACAAGAAATTATCCTGTTTACTTCCATAACGCAGTGGTTGCGGAATATCGCTGGCACAGTACGAATATGACGAAAAATGCTGAATTGATGCTGCGGTCGGTAATGACGGTTCTGCGGTCACAGAGAAAGTATGTAAAAGATGATAAGAATTATATGGAAGCATACCGGTCTGGAAGAAAGTTCTGGATCGAGTATTATGGCTATGATCTGATGCAGATGGTGAAAGCTCAATTGTCCATGGGCGGTAAAAGAATCCGGGCATTGCGTGGGATTGTTACTTTGATTATATATGCACCCGAATGGTTTTCTTTATACGTTTTTAAATACGTGAAGCGATGTGTTAAGAGAACACTCAAGTCACTGTGTTCAATCTCTACCCCTGCTTTTTTGAAAAAAACTGATGAATTGTCTCAATATACACCGCCACCGGGCCATGTGCAGTTTGGAGACCTGCGCCGCTTAACTCCGGCTGGGGATAAATCATCAGGAAGGCAGGGGAATGCTATTTATTACTACTATACGGAACGATTCCTTGGAAATAACGCGAATAGGATACAGGGTTTAGTACTTGAAGCTGGAGGCTATCGATATGCTGAACGATATGGAAGAAATAGTGTTTCAAAAGTTGATGTACTCCTCTTGAAAAGCCCCTCTGTTCCCGTCGGAAAAAATATTGTCACCCTGGACGACGCTGATCGCATACCTTCGCATACTTATGACTGCATCATTCTCCCTCAAATATTACAGTATACATATGACATAAAAGCCTCTCTTATTACGCTCTATCGCATACTTAAGCAGGGCGGCGTCTTGTTAGCAACTGTCCCGGGCATCAGCAGGAACATTAAAGAGGGCCATGATACTAATCGATTCTGGTCTTTTACAACTCTTTCTGCACATAGATTGTGTGAAGAGGTATTCCCTACTTCGCACATATCGGTCAGGTCCTATGGAAACGTTATGACTGCCGCTGCTCTTATGCATGGAATGATGGCAAAAGAATTAAAACCCAGGCAATTGAATTTTAATGATCCCCTTTACCAGGTAGTTATTGCAATTCGCGCTGTAAAACCATGATGAAAGACGAAGGTGCTTATTGAAGGCTTTAATAGCAGGATGGTTCAGTTTTAAGGAGGGGCATGCTACAGCCGGTGATATACTTGCGCGAGACCTTGCCTGCCGGTGGATCGAACGCATTGGCTGGAGATACGATGTTGCTGTTGCTCCGCCATTTACCGGCGGTGTTGACTGGCGCTCACTTGATCCCAGGTCATATTCCCATGTCCTGTTCGTGTGCGGTCCTTTCGAAAAGAAGCCGCTGGAATCTGAATTTCTGAAAAGGTTCACTAAATGCAGGCTCATCGGTCTTAATCTGTCGATGCTTGAACCGCTTCATGCGTGGAATCCCTTTGATCTCCTATTTGAGCGGGACAGTTCTGACAATGCGGCCCCGGACATTGTGTTCAATTCACGCCAGGCATTAGTACCTGTAGTTGGTGTATGTCTGGTGGAGAACTATGAAAAAGCCCTGGTGGATAATGCAAATAATTCAATTCAGCGTCTTATTGCCTCAAGAGAGATTGCAACAGTATACATAGATACACGTTTGGACATGAACAGTACACACCTTCATAGCCCTGCTGAGATAGAGTCGCTCATAGCGCGTATGGATATGATGGTGACCACACGCTTGCACGGCGCAGTTCTGGCTCTGAAAAACGGCGTCCCTGTCATTGCCATTGACCCTGTTGCGGGTGGCCATAAGATAAAATGTCAGGCGGATCTGATTGGCTGGCCGGTTGTTTTTACGGCCGATTCTCTAACTGATCACGCGCTGCAGGATGCATTTGACTACTGCCTGACCGAGGAGGCACGGGAAAAGACAAAGGAGTGCCTTGATCGAGCTGCTGCCATGGTCAGTAAAGTCCAGGATAGATTTACTACCGATTTGATTGATTTAGTCAAGCTTGAGAAAAACTATCTCAATCGCACTGCCAATGAAGATAATAAGGATCTCGACTCCTGCAGATGCAGCGCTGTGGATGTTACATGTAGCAAAGATGGGCATCATAAATCAGGGCGATTCTTAAAGCATATGACAAAAATATGTTATATGGTCAGCAGACGGATACTGCCGTCATACATATTTCAGCGGTCCAGAGTCTTGTCCTTCGGGAACCTGAGACGTACAACCCCTGTAAGCCATCAATTCGGTTATGACAGGGGGTGTCCCATAGACCGCTACTATATTGAATCGTTTCTTGAGGGCAATGCCGGTGATATCCGGGGGCATGTACTTGAAATCGGCGATGATGCATACACAAGGAAGTTCGGCAGAGAAAACGTAATTAAACGGAATGTACTTAATATCTCAGCAGATAGTCCCGGGAGTACCGTCGTCGGGAATCTGACCCAGGCGGATCATATTCCCTCGGAGAGTTTTGACTGTATCATCCTGACGCAAACGCTCCATCTCATATATGACTTCCGTGCAGCACTTCAGACGATTCGTCGCATCCTGAAACCAGAGGGCGTTGTGCTGGCCACATTTCCTGGAATCAGTCAGATCAGTAATGACCAATGGGGTTCGTGCTGGTGCTGGAGTTTTACTGCCCTATCAGCTCAAAGGATGTTTGAGGAAGTGTTTCCGGAGGAAAATATTTTTGTTCAGACTTTCGGGAATGTACTGACTGCAACTGCATTTTTGTATGGACTGGCTGTGCAGGAACTGCAGCAGGACGAACTGGAGTACAATGATACCGATTATGAGGTGTTAATTACTGTCAAAGCAGTGAAATAAGAGTTGAGGTAATGAAGAAAACGATTACCAGTAAGTTAAGGCATACACTGCAGTCACTGAAAAAACGATTTATACCAGTTTCACTCATACTGATGTATCATCGTGTTGCTGACATAAAGACAGATCCTTGGCGGCTCAGTGTGAGCCCGCAGCACTTTTCAGAGCATCTGGAAGTTCTGCAGACAATGGCCTGCTCCCAACGGCTGGATCGTTTGGCTCACGCTCTTCAGCAGGGCAAAATTCCAAGGCGGTCTGTGGTTATAACGTTTGATGATGGGTATGCAGATAATCTCACCACAGCAAAACCCTTATTAGAGCGCTTTCACATACCTGCTACCTTCTTTCTTTCGACTGGATGCATTGAAGGGCACCGGGAATTCTGGTGGGACGAACTCGAACGGCTTATACTGCAGCCTCTCATACTGCCTGACAAACTACAGCTAAGCATCAAAGGTAAACTGTATGAGTGGGATCTGGACGGTGACGTAACACTCAATGATGACCGTATGCGGGAGAACATCTCCTGGAGGGCATGGGAAGAGGCGCCGGGCATCCGCCATGAAATCTATTATTTATTATGGCAACTGCTGAAACCACTGGAAGACAATGAGCGGCAGCATTTACTGGATCAAATGCTGCAGTGGGTTGGAACTCAATCGCTTATACGATCGACTCACAGCCTATTGAGACCGGAAGAAATCAGTTTGCTTGCCCAAGGGGACATGATTGAAGTCGGCGCTCACTCAGCTACGCACGTGTCACTGCCTTCACACTCACTATCTTATCAGCGGGATGAAATTAACGGAAGCAAAAGATATTTAGAGGAGCTCCTCGGCAACCCCTTAACCAGCTTTTCCTATCCCTATGGGGACTATACACCAGAGACAATGGCGCTTGTTAAGGATGCGGGATTTTCTTGTGCCTGCTCCTCTCATGCAGGTGGTGTATTATTAAATTCTGATCATTTTCAACTGCCTCGATTACAAGTGCCGGACTGGGATGGAGAAGAGTTTGAAAAGCAGTTGCTCACTTGGTTTACTGAACAGTGTCCATAACCGGCCTGTCTGATATATTCTAAGGAACGGGGACGAAATAACTTCCCCAAGTAGGCGCATAGATTTGGGTCAATGCCGTTTTAGGAAAGAAGAAGGTGTCAAAAATGTTGTTTGATCATATTGGCATCCATGGATAGAACGAAAACCAGAGCGCTTTTGGTTTGGAAAGGAATAGAGAGGATCAGGTACTAAGAAGACACATAAACGCCTCTTTTCAGGCTCTTAATCTTGCCCTGTTTCTTAGCTCTAGAAATATAATTTCGTATCTGTTTGTCATCAAACCCTGTCTTTTCTCTGATAAGCGCGACAGTTACGCCTTTTTTGCTGCTCCTGACAATTCCTGCAACTATGTCAAATGGAGATTCAGCTTTTTTCCTGGGGGCGGTCCGTTTTGCCGCGCTTTTCTTCCCGGATTTACCAGTTGCGGATTTGGCTTTACTTTTCTTAGATGCACGGCTCAACGGCTTTTTCTTTTTCATTGATTTTTTTGTAACTTTAGCGCTCTTTTTAATGGGAACAACAGGGTCTTCCATGTCAATGCCAAACACATCCGCCAGATCTGATTCTGCAATGACCCTTTTTGTTTTCTTTTTGGCCTTTTCGAGCAGCTTGCGAGTCTTGTCTTCCACGGCCTCGGTTATCAGATCCTTCATCCTGACTTTTCTGAGCTTGAAAAACAGACTTGGGTCTTCATCAAGCCTTGCGCCTATGCCATACAGAGTGGCAGCCACATGCTTGCACATATATGCCCAGTCAGGACAACTGCAAGAAAATTCTATGTCTTTTGGCGACGGAAACAGGCCCGTGCCCTGTTCCATAAAGATATTACTTAATGCTTTGGGAAATTTTCCTGCCAAAAGCTCCTGCAAAGAATCCAATTTGCCTCCGCAAGCGGTCTTGATCTCCTGCCAGATCTTTTCGTCAATCGCTTTTATCTTAACAATCACGGAATATGGCTTTGCTCTTGTCCCCTGAACCAGGGCTTCGACCTTTCCTGAATTTATCTGAAGATCCAGCACCGCTCCATGACGCACATAACTTCGCCCCCGGCCGATTCGATTGCTGTAGTCTGCATACCGTTCAAGGTTTTGGTTCCATGATTTGCCCCACCACGACAAGGCAATAGCGCTTCCTTCAATGATAACCGGTTTAATGCCGGGATTTTTCTTTTTAAGCTGCTTCAGCTTTTTGGCTGCTTTTGCTTTCTTTTCTGCAACAGATACATAACGCGGATAATATCCTTCCCAATAGCCCATAACTATCTCCTGTCCTTACAACGTTAATCTAAAGAGATCTACTAAATCATCATCTTTCATTTCGGTTATCCATGCATCACCGGTGCTGGCAATAACGTCCTGTGATAACCTTGATTTTTCTTCCAGCATCATGTCAATCCTTTCTTCCACAGTACCTTTGGTCAAAAACTTGTGTACAATAACATTCTTTTTTTGACCGATTCTGAATACACGGTCGGTTGCCTGGTTTTCCACAGCAGGATTCCACCAGCGGTCAAAATGAATCACATGGTTTGCTTCCGTCAGGTTTAAGCCCACACCGCCAGCCTTTAAGGACAACACCATAAATGGAACATAGCTTTGACTCTGGAATTGTTCAATAATTTTCTTTCTTTTGCCTACTGCCACACTTCCGTGCAAAATTAACCCCTTTCGCTTAAAGATGTTTTCCAGAAAATCGCAAAGCGGCTCTGTTATTTCCTTGAACTGGGTAAAAATCAGGACTTTTTCTCTTTTGTCATATATTGTTTCGCAAATTTCACGAAGTCTTAAGAATTTGCCGCTTTCTTTTTCTTCGAATTCTCCGGTTCCGAGATATTGATCAGGATGATTGCAAATCTGCTTGAACTTCATAAGCGAAGAAAGAATCAGCCCTTTTCTTTGAATTCCCTCTGTCTCGGCTATTGTTTGCTTTATTTCTTCAACAATATTCTTATATAAAAGAACCTGTTTTTTACTTAAAGAGGCATATGTTTTCATTTCAACCTTTTCAGGGAGATCGGAAATAACTGATTTGTCTGACTTTAAACGCCTTAAAATATACGGGCTGATGAGTTTGCGCAATCTTGAATAGCCGGAATTGTCATCTTTCAGGCTTTTTGAAAATTGCTTGAACTCTCTGGCATTGCCGAGCAGTCCTGGATTCAAAAAATCAAATAATGACCAGAGGTCTGTCAGACGATTCTCAATAGGAGTCCCTGTCATTACGATCCTGTTGCGGGAGGTGAGATTTTTTATTGCTTTAGCCTGTTTTGTCCCCGGATTTTTAATGGCCTGCGCTTCATCCAGGATGATGTAGTTCCAGTGATGCGATTGCAGCCATTCATGCCTTTGAATCAAGGCATATGTTGTTATAACAAGATCGAATGCATCTAATGATTTTTTGTCCTTTGGAGCATTGTCTTTCTTCAGGCTCGCTCCTGAATGCGCAATATGGAATTTAATTTCAGGGGAAAATCGCTTAATCTCATTATCCCAATTGGAAATAAGAGAGGCTGGAACTATTAACAGACTGACCTTGTCAGGTTTTCCTGATGTCTTAACATCGTTCTTTATTTTATTTAAAAACGCAAGCACCTGAACGGTTTTGCCAAGGCCCATATCATCTGCCAGGCAGGCCCCGAACTGAAGTGAATGCAAGAAATAGAGCCAGTTTAATCCCCCTTTCTGATATTTTCTCAGCTTTGCCTTAAATCCTTTGCCGGGCATTACCGAAGTGATCAGAGCAGGATCGCGCAACTTCCGGATGACCGATTCCAACCATTTTCCGTTTGAAATATCGTGATCTATTTCCTGCGTGTCAATGCCCAGAAACTTTTCAGGCATAAGCTGCATCCTGAGGGCATCCCTCAGACTCAATCCATCATCATGCATCATCGTTTTTGCTTTTTCATAGGCATCCAGGGTCTGCTTCAGTTTTTCCTGATCTACCGCCACCCACTTGTTCTTTATGAAGGCGAGCCCTTCTGATGCATCCAATAATCGTCTTGCCTCCTTTTCTGAAATCTGCGTGTCCCCTAAAAATAACTGCGCATTGAAATTCAGGATTGCATCCATACCCACAAAAGATGGCCTGGAATCGCCAACGCTAAGATTCAGCCTCAGGCTTGACCTGTTCCCTTTCCACCAGTTTGGAATTCTGCACAAAATGCCTGATTCTTCATAAACAAGGATTTCTTTTAGAAAAGAAAATGCATCTTTTGCTGTCCAGGCAAGAGGGTGAAACAGTTCTCCGGTCTCAAGAAGATCTGCAATCAGCGGACTCTTTCTTGCGGCTATATGCACTGTTGCAAGAAGTTCCAGGAGTTCATCATTTTCATATTCCTGCAATGCGTATTTAAGCGGGAGGTGTTTGGAACGTCCCTGTTTGTTTAGCCTGGTGGAATAGGTTGCCATAAAAGCAAATGGATAATCGTCGCTTTTGTTTTCTACAAGATGGAAAAAAACCCTTCCTACAAGATGCACATTGGGACTGTATGCCCTGATAAAATCTTCAACGCTTCCGTCACAGGATTTGATCGCAAGGGTAAAAGCGCTGTTTAATCTTTTCCATACATCCTCAAGCAATTCCGTGCTTAGGTATTCCGAACCGGTCATCATCGGGACTCGCTCTAAATGCATCCTTAAATCATCTTGTTCTATCAAAACCTTTGCTTTATGGCGCAGGATTTCCAGGTCAGGTGTCTGACTCAATCTTTTGGCAAAAGCCCCTGTAAAATTCCGCCAGTATTCAAGAGAGGGAGAAAGCTGTACCCGATGATCACAAAACCCCAGGAACAAAAGCCATGAATCGGTGTCCGCGGAGAAACGTCTGTATATCTCTTTTTGTAACACCCTGCTGCTTTTGCTTATGTCATTTTGCGCATCCGTCCATTCCAACTGCAGGTAACCAGTTGGCATAACAACAACGTTTAATTCCTGATTCATTGTTTTCCGCATGGGCCGACTCCACACCTGAAATTATAGTCATTTGGATGCTATTCTCAAGTAGAAAGCTATTAGGCAGTTGGACAAAAATAATCATCCAAAACAATCATTTTTTTTGCCACCCCACCGATCCATTTCAGCATAGCTAACCAAATCAAAAACTCACATATTTTCAATAAATATCAACGATAATTCCTTTATTTATAGAGGAAAACAGTTTTATTCCCATATGTGTTCTCTACCTCAATTGACTAGGCCAATCCTGGCTTGACAATATATATTCCTGCAGGTGTTTTTGTCATAGTATAGGGATGATGATTTTATTGGTTACCGAAAAACTATGCTTTTTCAACTGGTTGTGCTTGACAATTCTAGTTTTGTCGTGATATATGTTCTGACATATTTCATATATTATGACAAAATTAGGATTGCGGATATGGTCAAAAAAGAACTCCTCGATAAGGCGATGCGCCACTTTATTTCTGCCCAGGTAATAACACTCTCCCAATTGGGGGTACTTCTGTCCTGTTCACAACGCTCGGTACAGAGATACCTTTCTAAGTGGGGTGGTTTTCGTAGTTATAATCATAATGGGAAATACTTTTCTCTCCCGGCTATAGCTCATTTCGATTCATTTGGAATTTGGAAATATAATGATATCGGTTTTTCTAGATTTGGAAATCTCAAAGAAACAGTTGTTCATTTGGTTGCCCGTTCCCCTGACGGCTTGACTGCCTCTGAATTAGGTGAGGTACTGAGCGTTAATGCTCATTCTTTCATGTCTCAGTTTCGTGTTGATCTGCGCCTGAAAAGGGAGAAATGTGATGGGGTGTTAGTGTATTTCTGTTCCGATCATGATATTAGGATCGCCCAAAAACGAAAACGATTTACAGACCAGCCATTGTCTACTTTTCCCTCAAACACGCAGGCTGTAACCATTTTAGTCTCACTACTCAAGAATCCAAAGGCAACTATAGAGGAACTCGTAAAAACAATTAACAAAGAGCAGAATGGTATTTCCATTACGATGGTTGAACGATTGCTGGAGCATCATGGCTTGTTTAAAAAAAAGGTGACACACATCTTGTAAAGAAGATTCTTCAAGTCTATCTTGAACATTTATGTGGGGAAGGAGAATTTTTGGGTCAGCCAGAGAGTTCGCTGAAACCAAAGGATATTGAGAATCTTTTGAGAAAAGCGGCGGACTCACTCAAAGGAAATTCAAAGCGTATCTTCATAGCTCAAACTATTGAAGCTTATGGTTATGGCGGACAGAGTTGGGCCGAAGACAACTTGCGATGGAACCGTGGAACCATCAGAAAAGGGCAGCAGGAGCTAATATCTGGTATTCCTGCCGAGGAAAGATTCTCGAATCGAGGACGCAAAAAAGCTGAAGAGCATTTCCCGAACCTGCTTGCAGATATTAAGAGTATCGTTGAGCCAAGATGTCAAACAGATCCAACCTTTCACACTCGTCGTCTTTATCGTCCCATCACGGCCAATACTGTACGAAATCTATTGATGGAAGACTATGGATATGACCCTGAAGCCATGCCCCATTTGCGCACGATCAGTAGAAAACTGGATGTTATGGAGTACTGGCCTCGAAAAGTAACCAAAAGCAAGCCCATCAAAAAAATTCCGGAAACCAATGACATCTTTAATCAGGTGCATACAATAAATAAAGAAGCCGACGAGAGCGTGGGTGTACTGAGAATATCACTAGATGCAAAAGCAAAAATAAAGGTAGGACCTTTTTCTCGAGGAGGATATAGCCGTCAACATAAAGAGGGAATAGACCATGACTTCGATCCAGATGTTATCCTTGGGCTTTTCGGTTTTTTTCTCCCCGAATATGATGACACGCACTTCTTCTTCTCAAAAAGTAAGATCACGGCAGACTTTATTGTCGATACTCTTGAAATCCTTTGGGTAAAACTCAAAAAAAAATACCAAATCAACACATTGGTTCTAAATTTGGACAATGGGCCAGAGAACAATAGTCGGCGAACTCAGTTCCTCAAACGTATCGTAGATTTTGCATACAATAATGCTCTCCATGTAAAATTAGCCTACTACCCTCCATATCACAGCAAGTACAACCCAATTGAACGAGTTTGGGGAAGACTGGAAAATCACTGGAATGGCGAGTTGCTTGATAGCGAGGAAAAAGTTTTGGGACTTGCGTCGACAATGTCATGGAAAGGAAATATGCCAACTATTGAAATGGTTGAAGAAAAATATGATTCCGGAGTAAAACTCACAAAGGATGAAATGCAAAATTATGAGCAACGCATTTTACGGCACCCTAAGCTCGAGAAGTACTTCGTCGATATCAATCCAGCATGTGCATGATTTATACAGAATTTTTGGATGATTTATTTTGGCCAACCGCCTTAATGGATCGCGCTTTTCGTGATTACGAGAACCCGATGCCAAACAAGCCAGTTCTTGTAAATATGGCTTTCGGGATGGCGTTTCGTTATAGAGAAAAGGATATTTATCAAGCAATTATTCTAAAACTATCACGCGCTCAAAGCGCTGTTAGAGCAGCATATGTGTTATTGAAGAACGGATTTTTGCAAGAGCAGGCAATTCTTCATCGTGTGATTGATGAAACAAATGAAGATATCCTTTTTCTCGCCTACGCAGTAACGAATGATACTATAACAGATCTGCATAATAGATTTTTGGATGCATTCTGGGAAGAAGAAATTGACGAATCTGGTAATATGATCGATTCAAAACAGAAACGGCCAATGATTCCCAGAAAAAAAATAAGGGCATATATAGCAGGTGTTGAAGGAGTTGCACTAGATCCAAGTCGTGGTATCGAATTATCCAGAACCTTAAGCAAGGCCTATTCAGGGTTCGTGCATGGGGCGTCCCCACAAATTATGGATATGTATGTAGGAAATCCTCCTCGCTTTCATACAAACGGAATGCTTGGAACACCACGAATGCAAGAATATGCTGATGACCTATGGAACTATATGTATCGTACCTTTCTTTCGCATATAGTCGTTGCTAAGGTTCTCGGAGCAGAGAAACATGTAGAAATCCTGAGTAAATACAAGTTGAACTTTGAAAACAATGCGAATAAAAATTATTAAAACAAACCCAACAACACCATGCACTGGATTCGCAGGGGCGGGCGGCCGAAGCCCAAATATAGTTCGGTGTTAACGTGCCCTTGGCAAAATCATCACCCCCTGCTCCCCAGTGATGGTGGGCGTTGGGCTGTGAAACTGGCGAGGAGCAATATGAAGAAAACTGTTTTCATATCGTCAACATTTGAAGATCTCGCTGACCATCGACGGGCGGTGTGGCAGCTCCTTGAGGACTTTGACGCAAGCGTTAGAGGTATGGAACAATTTGGTGCTCGTCCTGATGAGCCGCTGCAAACCTGTTTGGCTGAAGTGGAACAAAGCGATATTTACGTTGGTATCATCGCGTTTCGAGCGGGTTCGATCGACACTGAAACCGGAAAGTCTTTTACACAGTTGGAATATGAGCAC
>JAIVWD010000034.1:0-17673 GCA_049190315.1 Deltaproteobacteria bacterium
TTGTTAACTGAGATTTCGGCAGATGGACCGAGTCTCTGAAGATTCAAATATTACTATGGAGGCTTCAGGCAGCAAGTAAAAGGTGTAGTTCAAAATAAATTTGAAAGTTGCTGTGAAGCCATAGAGCGAGGTAATGTTAATGAATGAAAAGTATTTGTATTCCCTCATGGCAGTTATTGCTCTTTTTCTGGTTGCCTATGCGGGCGTTGAAGCAGTAGGGCTTCAGTGGTTATTCGGGATCATTATTCCTTATCTGGCCTTGATTACATTTATTGTGGGATTTGTGATGCGAGTCAATGACTGGGCGCGTTCTCCGGTTCCATTTGCTATTCCCACAACATGCGGTCAGCAAGAATCACTTCCATGGATCAAACCCAGTAAGATTGATAATCCATTTTCAACAGGTGGTGTTATCATAAGGATGGCCCTGGAAATATTGTTATTCCGGTCCTTATTCAGGAATACAACATGCAAAATAAACGAAGGGCCAACGATTTCTTATGTATGGGAAAAGTGGCTGTGGTTGTTTTCACTGGCGTTTCACTATTCATTCCTTACGGTGCTGGTGAGACATCTGCGTTTTTTTCTTGAGCCCGTTCCTGTGTGTTTTCAAATTCTTGATAAGATTGACGGGTTTCTCCAGATCGGGCTGCCTGGTGTCATGATTTCCGGTGTGGTTCTTCTGGCGGCGGCAATGTTTTTGCTTCTCAGGAGAATATTAATTTCGCAAGTAAGATATTTTTCACTTGCCGCAGACTTTTTTCCCTTATTCCTCATTATCGGTATCGCCGTATCCGGAATTATGATGCGATATTTTACAAAGGTAGATATCGTTGGCGTTAAAGAGCTGACAATGGGTCTGGTAACATTTCATCCACACATTCCAGAAGGTATTGGCGCTATTTTTTATGTTCATGTATTTTTTGTCAGCGTTCTGCTGGCATATTTTCCTTTCAGTAAACTAATGCATTTAGGTGGAGTATTCCTGAGCCCGACGAGAAATGTCCGTTGTAACACCAGGGCTCATAGGCACATAAATCCTTGGAATCCAAAAGTTAAGGTTCATACATATGCAGAGTATGAAGATGACTTCAGGGAAAAAATGATAGGAGTTGGACTCCCAGTGGAAAAGGAGTTATAATGGCAGATTTAAAAGCAGATGAACTAATTGCAAGGACAGATTTTACTCCGCCCAGAACCGGGTGGATGGACACCCCCACTGTAATTAGAGAGGGGATGTTTTGCTATGCCGCTAAACCTAAGAGCGTTGAAACACTTAGCCTTCCATATCCAAGAGAATGGAACCCGCTTGATGATGACTGGAAACTTCCCGAAAATTGGAAAGAAATCATTATAGAGGGGATGAGGGACAGGCTGGAAAGGTTTAGAACATTTAAAATTTTTATGGACATCTGTGTGCGTTGCGGTGCATGCGCTGACAAATGTCATTTTTTTATCGGAACAGGCGATCCAAAAAACATGCCTGTTGTTCGAGCAGAGCTCCTCAGGTCTATATACAGAAATGAATTTACAAAAGCCGGAAAGATACTCGGAAAATTTGCCGGCGCAAGGGAGCTTACTTTGGATGTTCTGAAAGAGTGGTGGTATTATTTCTTTCAGTGCAGTGAATGCAGGCGATGTTCGGTATTCTGCCCTTATGGTATTGATACGGCAGAAATAACAATGATGGGCAGAGAGTTGCTTAATCTCTTAGGGCTGAATATAGACTGGATCGCAACTCCGGTAGCAAATTGTTACATGACAGGAAATCACATGGGAATCCAGCCGCAAGCATTTGTAGATATGCTGGATTTTTTTGCTGATGAAATTGAAGACACAACCGGCGTAAGGGTTCACCCGACATACAACAAGAAAGGTGCGGATATCCTGTTTACAACCCCTTCCGGCGATGTATTCGGCGATCCAGGCACATATACTGCTATGGGGTATATGATACTTTTCCATTACCTAAAGGAGAGATACGGGCTTGATGTTACATGGAGTACGTTTAATTCTGAAGGTGGAAATTTTGGCCTTTTTACCTCGAACGAGGTAATGAAAAGGTTGAATGCAAAAATGTATTCAGAAGCCAAAAGGCTTGGTGTTAAATGGATACTTGGTGGTGAATGCGGTCACATGTGGAGAGTTATAAACCAGTATATGGATACCATGAATGGTCCTGCTGATTTTCTTGAAGAACCGGTTAATCCAATCACCGGCACGAAGTTTGAAAATGCAAAATCCACAAAGATGGTACATATAGTTGAATTTACTGCCGACCTGATCAAACACAACAAACTTGAACTTGATCCCAGCCGAAATGATAACTTAAAGGTTACGTTCCATGATTCGTGCAACCCGGCAAGAGGTATGGGGTTGTTTGATGAGCCCCGGTATATAATCAAAAAGGTATGTAAACATTATTATGATATGCCGAGGAATTGTATTCGGGAACAAACATTCTGCTGTGGAAGTGGATCAGGGCTTAATGCAAGTGAAGATATGGAGTTGAGGTTGTCCGGTGGATTGCCCAGGGCAAATGCAGTAAAATATGTTCAAGAAAAACACGGAGTAAACATGCTGGCCTGTATTTGTGCAATTGACAGGGCAGTTCTTCCACCGTTAATGGGGTACTGGGTTCCTGAAGTAGATGTTACCGGCATTCACGAGTTGGTAACTAATGCCTTGATAATACCCGGTGAAAAGGAAAAAACAGTGAATTTGCGTGGAGAAGATATTCTTGATAAGGAAGAGGTTGGTCCTGATGAATATTATACACGTCCTGATTTTTCCGGCCGGTAGCGGGGAACCGATTTTGTGTAATGTAAGTAATGGGGGATGAAACCTATGTATGATAAAAACAAGATAGTTGTCGGCTTGGTTATTTTTGTTGCAATTGTAACATTGCCTTTTTGGTATAATTTAGGAAAAGCAACTCCCGCACCCGAGCCAAAGCTGTCTGAAAAGGCGAAAGCTGCAAAAGAATGTGTTGTGCCTAAAGTGGATATGAAATCAGAGCATATGCAGATTCTTGACCTGTGGAGAGATACAGTAGTGCGGGATGCCAACAGGGTTTACAAGACCGGCAAAGGTAAGACATTTAACATGAGCCTTTCCACTGGAGAAGATTCGTGCATGGGATGTCATGAGAATAAGGCTGAATTTTGTGATAAATGCCATAATTATGCTTCGGTAGACCCTTACTGCTGGGATTGCCACATAGCGCCGAAGGAGAAGAAGCCGGAGGAGAATAAGTAATGGGAAACAGCAGAAGAAGCTTCTTGAAAGTAGCTGGAATAACAGCTTTAGGGATAGGGACAAAGCCGGTTCTTGATGTATTTGCTGCATCAGGAGGACACGGAGCAGAACCCAAACCGGAAGTCTCTCAAAATGAAGAAGCCCTTACAGCTAAGAAATGGGGAATGGTAATAGACACCAGGAAATTTCATTCAGCAGAGGATCTTGACCCGATCATTGAAGCCTGTCATAAGATCCATAATGTTCCTGAACTTACAGAGCCAAGACATAAGATTATGTGGCTCTGGGGGGATGAGTATAAACATGTCTTTACTCACAGAGAACATGAATTAATTAATGACAGAATTAAACATCTGCCGTTCCTGGTATTATGCAATCACTGTGAAAAACCAGCATGTGTCAGAGCATGTCCTACAAAAGCAACATTTAAAAGGGATGACGGAATTGTCTTGATGGACTTTCACAGGTGTATTGGGTGCAGATTCTGCATGGCGGCATGTCCATATGGATCAAGAAGTTTTAACTTCAGAGATCCGCGCCCTTTCATCAAAGAGGAAAATAAAGAGTTTCCGACAAGGATGAAGGGTGTTGTGGAAAAGTGCAATTTCTGTGCTGAAAGACTGGCTGTCGGCAAAATGCCGGCCTGCGTTGAGGCATCAAATGGTGCAATAACAGTTGGTGATCTTGATGATCCTGAGTCGGAAGTAAGAGAAATATTAAGAACAAACTACACTATTCGACGTAAACCAGACCTTGGTGCTGGGCCGTCTGTTTACTACATAGTATGATGATGTGAGGTGGTTATGCTTGAATTAGCTCTTAAAGGAGACAAGAAATACTGGGGATGGGTAATTGCATTGCTTGTTGTTATAGGTGTAGGCTTTGCTGTTTACCTGAAGCAGCTTGATTTTGGTTTGGGAATTACAGGTATGAGCAGAGATGTTTCCTGGGGTTTTTACATTGCTCAGTTTACATTTCTTGTCGGTGTGGCTGCAGGTGGTGTTATGGTAGTTCTTCCCAGATATCTGCATGATTATAAAGCATTCGGCAGAATTACGATTCTGGGAGAGTTTTTGGCTATTGCTGCAGTTGTAATGTGTTTATTGTTTATTATTGCTGACCTTGGGCAGCCGATGCGTGCATTTAATGTTATATTGTATCCCACGCCAGGTTCCGTCCTTTTCTGGGATATGATCGTATTAAATGGGTACCTTTTGTTAAATGTAGTAATCGGCTGGAATGTTCTTGAGGCTGAGCGAAACAATATTCATTATGCACCGTGGGTGAAACCATTGATAATTACATCAATCATATGGGCACCAGCCATACATACAGTTACGGCATTTCTATACTGCGGTTTGCCTGGAAGAGGATTCTGGATGACTGCTATTCTTGCACCAAGATTTCTTGCCTCGGCTTTTGCTGCCGGTCCTGCATTGTTAATTTTACTGTGCCTTATAATCAGAAAGGTTACTAAGTTTGATCCAGGAAGAGAGCAGATCCAATCTTTGGCCAAGATAGTTACATATGCTATAATTATAAATGTATTTTTCTTGCTGTGCGAAGTGTTTGTGGTATTCTACAGTAGAATACCGAGCCATATGTCCCATCTGCAATATCTTTTTGTCGGACTTCACGGGCACGGGGCTTTAGTTCCATGGATGTGGACATCGATGGCTCTTATGGCGACAAGTATCGTTTTACTGGTAATCCCTGCCGCAAGAAAGAATGAGAGTGTACTTGCCTTTACCTGTGTGATTTTGTTCATAGGTACCTGGATTGATAAGGGCATGGGTATGATTTCAGGTGGTTTTGTACCCAACCCGCTTCATCATGTTACTGAATATATGCCTACGCTGCCTGAAATCCTTATTACCCTTGGTGTATGGGCAACCGGATTTCTTATATTGACAATTCTATTCAAGGTCGCTGTGGGTGTTAAGGAAGAAGTTTCAGGCGTAAAAGATACTTGTGAGAGCTGCTAAGTATAAGAAATAGAAATAATTATCGCTGATTAAAAAAGGGTTTGTTCTATTAATTGGACAAGCCCTTTTTGTTTTTTGTGACTACTCACGTAGTCAGGCTGAAGCTGTTTAGGCTGAAGGGGTCAAAAAAGCATGATTGCCGTACTTTGGCGGAAATATCTGATTCTTGCACCAAACATGGCTTCAAAATGCGTTTTTCCCTAACAGTCATCAGCCCATCCACCTGAATAGTTACTTTATTTTAATTATACGAGACGAGATTTACCGCAGAACACATATAAGCCGGATTTTTCAGCAAGGCATGCTATTGTGATGTTCATCTGTGATGCAAGCTTGACGGCATGAAATGATGGACGTGATATCGCAAAAATAACAGGGATACCGGCTTTAGCGGCTTTTTGGACAAGTTCGTAATTTATTCGCGAAGAAAGAATTAATAGACAGGCTTTGCAGAGCGTGTTGTCAAGAAAGAGCTTGCCTATTGTTTTATCAAGAGCATTATGACGGCCAACGTCTTCAGAAATAGATAATAGTTCAAAGTCTGAGCTGTAAAGGGCGGCTGCGTGAGATGAGCGTGTGTTTTTTCGTAGAGGCTGAATAGAGGAAAGATTTTCGAGGAGGTAAAGAGCATTATTGAAGTCTAATTTAATATTATCTTTTTTTACAGGGCAAATGACCTGGCAGTGATTTCTAATCATATGTGAATAGCTAATATTAAATTCCTTTTGGGATGATAAAGAAAATTTCTCAAACAGTTGAGAAATTTCATTTCTTCTTGATTTATTCAGTAAGAGATTAACTTTATTACCATCTGATTTATTTGAAAAAGATAGTGATTCAATATCGTCCGGTTTGTCCACAACGCCCTCTGAAAAACAAAATCCGGCGGCAAGTGGCAGTTCGTCGCCCGGAGTTCGCATTATAATAGAATATAATCTATCCTGTATAATTATTTTAAGAGGTTCTTCACTAATTAGCTTGTGATGGGAAGAAGTGGTTTTGTTTTTATCCATATAGAGCGCTGAATGTTTTAAAAAAGTATCCAAAATATAGACTCCTTCATTTGCCAGTTTACACTTTTTTTAGATGGTTAGCTTTGGCGAAGGGATAAAGTAAAATAGAGTTTGAAGTGAGCTAAAGTGCCTAAAGTATGTTAAAGTGCCTAAAGTTAAGGTATTCTGCCTATTGATATATAGGTTTCTTAAGCCATTAATGCATAGGTGGCAACTGTCGCTATTTCTGTGTTATCAATTAACACGCCGAAGGCGTACAATAACTTTAGGCATTTTAGGCACTTTAGCTCACTTTAGGCACTTATACTTATGTCAGCTCCGAAGGGCGCTAATTTAAAAAACCCTAAAACCCTGAAACTTTGAACTGTTATATTTACTGTTAAATCAAAATGCAAATATATCTTGACAAAATTTAAGAATATAATAAGAATAAATACTTTTAATTTATAAAGTTATAATTGATATTACAGTTATCAGGAAGGATAATTTATGTACGCTATAGTTTCTTCAGGCGGAAAACAATATAAAGTTCAGAAAGGTGAAATCCTGAGAGTCGAAAAGATCTCAGGGGATATTGGTGCTTCTGTTTCATTTGACAAAATCCTCATGTTTTCAGACGGTGAAAATGTTAACATAGGACAGCCCGCTCTCGAAAATGTTTCAGTTAATGGTCATATAGTTGAACAGGATAAAGCAAAAAAGATTATTGTTTTCAAATACAAAAGGCGCAAAAGATATCGCAGGAAACAGGGACATCGTCAGCAGTACACTGCTGTCAAAATTGATAGTATAGCGCAAAACAGTTAGTTTTATTGTAACTATTCAGGTATTTAGACTGAAGGCTATAGGCTGAAGGAAACAGATGATTTCTGAGTAGTTACGTTTTATCTTATATTGAGGAGTTGTAATAATGGCACACAAAAAAGCAGGCGGCAGTTCGAAGAATGGCCGGGACAGTAATGCGCAGAGACGCGGTGTAAAACGATTCGGCGGAGAAAATGTGAGGGCAGGCAATATACTGGTTCGCCAGTTGGGCACTAAAATACATCCAGGAGAGAACGTTGGATTAGGAAAAGATTATACCCTGTTTGCTAAAATAGATGGTATTGTTGCTTATGAGCGAATGGGACGTTCTCGTAAAAAGGTAAGTGTTTATACCTCGGAAGGCCACAACTTGCGATCTTTCGCCGGCACTGAACACCAATAGCTGCGTTGCTCAGGCTTGAAATAGCTTGTTATTCCGCACCTTCGCGCCTTGCTCTTTAAGCTCATTGCTCACCGAAAAAACGCAATTTATGGCCTTCCGAGGTATACAGAGTGAAATTTATTGATGAGGCTATTATTACCGTTCAGTCCGGCGATGGTGGCAGAGGGTGTGTTAGTTTCAGGCGTGAAAAATTTATCCCGCGGGGAGGGCCGGACGGCGGAGATGGAGGTAAGGGCGGAGATGTAATTTTAGAGGCATCATCTCAAAAACGCACACTTTATTTTTTTAGATATAGAAAAGATTTTAAAGCAAAAAATGGTGCCGGTGGTCAAGGCAAACGCAAGGCAGGCAAACATGGCGATGACCTTGTTTTAGAAATTCCTCCAGGAACCGTGATTAGCGACGCCGATACCGGACAAGTAATCAAAGATCTTACAAAACCCGGTGAAAAATATATAATAGCAAGAGGCGGCAGGGGAGGACGGGGTAACGCTCGTTTTAAAACATCAACAAACCGTGCGCCTCGTTTCGCTCAGCCAGGCGAATCAGGTGAAATATTAAAACTTAAACTCGATCTCAAACTTCTTGCCGATGTTGGTATAATCGGTCTTCCCAATGCCGGCAAATCCACCCTTATCAGCGCAATTTCTTCAGCACATCCCAAAACAGGAAGTTATCCCTTTACAACTCTTGTCCCAAATCTCGGCGTTGTTAAAACAGACTGGGGAGAGCCTTTTGTAGTGGCAGATATTCCAGGTTTGATTGAAGGTGCACATAAAGGTGCCGGGCTTGGTATAAGATTTCTGCGCCACATAGAAAGAACACGTATTCTTATTCATTTAATAGATTCGTCATCAATTGATCCGGCAGACCCGCTTAAGTCATATAAAACTATAAATAAAGAACTTGAAATGTATAATAAGGAGCTTGCAAAAAAATCTCAAATAGTTGTTCTTAACAAGATTGATATGCCTGATGCTAAAAAGGCTGTTGATATTTTTCAAGCTTTTGCCAAGGGGATCAAAATTATATTAATTTCTGCTTTAACCGGAGAAGGAATTGATAATTTAAAATCAAAAATTGTTCAATCCCTGGATAAATTAGACAACTTAGATGAATGATAAAAGAAAAATATGTTTTGAAGACGCAAAACGCATAGTCGTAAAGGTAGGCAGCGGCGTTCTTACAGAAGATAATGGATTAAATTTAAAGGCTCTTAGATCAATCAGCAGACAGATTTGCCAACTTGCCGACAGGGGATTAGAGATAATTCTGGTATCATCCGGCGCAATGGCTTCAGGCATAAAAAAAATAGGACTTTCTAAAAGGCCGGATGAAATCCCAAAAAGACAGGCCATTGCAGCCGTTGGTCAGGCCGGACTAATCATGGAATACGAAAAGTCTTTTGCGCGATATAATAAAAAGGTTGCGCAGATACTTCTAACAAGTGACGATCTCGTGAATCGAAAGAGATATTTAAATGCACGCAATACTCTTTGTACCCTGCTGTCATGGCAGGTTATTCCAATCATAAATGAAAACGATACAGTTGTGGTTGAAGAGATAAAGTTCGGGGATAATGATAATCTTGCCGCAATGATAACCTTGCTTATGGATGCAGATATTCTTATTAACCTTACTGATATTGATGGTCTTTACACCGGTGATCCGCGCAAGAATCAGAATGCTGAACTTATTTCAGTAGTTACGACAATTAAAAAAGAGATTGAAAAATATGCAAGCAATATTCCGGGTCCTCTGGGAACCGGCGGCATGCTCAGCAAGATAATAGCGGCAAAAAAGGTTACTGCCGCAGGCATACCCATGTTAATAGCCGGGGGTGAAAAGCATGATATTCTGATAAAACTTTTTGCCGGCAAAGAGCATGGTACTTTTTTTATTCCAAAAAAAGAAAAGCTGGCAAACCGCAAATGCTGGATAGCTTTTACATTAAAGCCTAAAGGAACTATCATAATTGATGATGGAGCTGCGGCTGCTATCCTTAAAAGCGGCAAGAGCCTTCTGCCGAGCGGTATTGTAAGAGTAGAGGGGGAATTTAGCGTGGGTGCCGCAGTTGAATTCAGAAGAGAAAGCAATGATGAGATTTTGGGGACAGGCCTTGTAAATTACTGTGCTTCCGATATACGAAAGATAATGGGGCTCAAGTCCGGCAAGATAAAAAAATATCTCGGGCATAAGTCCTATGATGAAGTCATACATAGAGATAATCTGGCGATAACGTGTGAATAAAATCTGCATAAAACTGTTTACGGTTGTCGGTTTACAGTTAACAGTTGATCAAAACATAAACCAACATGTGAAGTTAAGGTGTTCGGAAAGAACCGTGAACCGTGAACCGTGAACTGTAAACCGTTCAAGGAGGAATCAGATGTCTGTTGAGTCAACAATTGTTGAAATGTCGAAAGCAGCCGGAGCAGCTTCCATTGAAATGGCAAGATGCCCTTCGGATAAAAAAAATGAAGCGCTTATACGGATAGCTGATAACATTGAAAAAGATGCTGCATATATAAAGGCTGAAAATGAAAAGGATCTTTTACGCGCCAGGGAAATGGGGCTTTCCAATGCAATGATTGATCGGCTCACTGTAAAGGATTCAACAATTAAATCCATGGCAGATGGGCTCAGAGAGGTGGTCCGGATTCCGGACCCTGTGGGCTCGATGAGTAATACATGGCTTAGGCCCAACGGGTTGGAAGTGTCACGTATGCGCATACCTCTTGGGGTTATTGGTATTATCTATGAGTCAAGGCCAAATGTCACTGTAGATGCCGCCGGTCTTTGCTTGAAAGCTGGAAATGCAGTGATACTTCGTGGAGGCTCCGAAGCTCTTCATTCGAATCAGGCGCTATCTGCTATAATAAGTAATGCCCTTAAAGAATCCGGACTTCCTGAGGGAGCAGCACAAGTTGTTCCCATAAGGGACAGAGAGGCTGTTAATGTTCTTTTGAAACAGGAAGAATTTATTGATCTTATTATTCCTCGAGGCGGTGAAGGCCTGATACGTTTTGTGGTAGAGAACTCGAAAATACCAGTCTTAAAACACTACAAGGGCGTATGCCATGTATATGTTGATGAAGGGGCGGATATTGCAATGGCTGAGGATATTTGTTTTAATGCAAAAGTTCAGCGTCCGGGTGTTTGCAATGCCATGGAAACAATGCTTGTCCACAAATCCGTATCTGAGGATTTTCTTCCGGCCATGGGAAAACGTTTTGTTGAAGCAGGTGTAGAAATAAGGGGTTGCCCTGAAACATGTCGAATCTTGCCGGAGGCGGCAAATGCCGTGGAAGATGACTGGCCGGCGGAATTCCTTGATCTTGTTCTTGCAGTGAAAGTTGTGGAAGATATGCAAGAAGCTGTTACGCACATCGCAAGATATGGATCAAGCCATACAGATGTGATCGTGACTTCAGATTATAACAGGGCAAGGCGTTTTGTGCGTGAAGTGGATTCATCAGTTGTTATTGTCAATGCTTCTACTCGTTTTAACGACGGGGGGCAGCTTGGACTTGGAGCGGAAATAGGTATAAGCACTTCAAAACTTCATGCCTTTGGGCCTATGGGTGTTAATGAATTAACAACAACCAAGTTTGTTGTTTTTGGAGAGGGACAGGTCAGGGATTAGGGATTGGGGATCAGGGATTAGGGTTTGGGGATTACGGTTCACGGTTTACGGTTGATCAAAACATAAAATAACTACTCAGGTTAATAGACTGAAGGTAAAAGGCTTTTAGGGAAAAGACTCCCAGAAGCCAATGCGTTATTAAAGCGGCCAGAAATTTTGTCCTAAACATAGAAAATAACGTTCAGGAATCATCTGTTTCCTTCAGCCTTCAGCCTTCAGCCTTCAGCCTAAACGCCTGAGTAGTTGCCATGCTTCAATCATTACAAAATTCACTAAAAAACCGTAAACCGTAAACCGTGAACCGTAAACCGTTTATCATGAAAGGTCTGTTTTTTGGAACATATAGGGTTGTTTGGAGGGACTTTTAATCCGATTCACGTAGGGCATCTTAGAGCTATTCAGGAGGTGCAAAATAGTTTTGCCCTGGATAAATTTTATATAATCCCGACAGCTCTTCCTCCACACAAAGAGCCGGGTGATGTGGTCGATGCAAAATACCGCCTTGAGATGATTCAGCTATCTGTTTCAGAATATCCTGAACTTTTGAAGTCAGTTATTATTTCCGATGTTGAGCTAAAGCGTTCAGGTCCTTCATATACCATTGATACTGTTAACCACTTTAAATCCATTCTGCCGGATTCTTCCAGACTTTATCTTATTCTTGGTATTGACGCTTTTCTTGAAATAGATACCTGGAAATCTTTTTCAGATCTTTTTTATCTTACATCTTTTATTGTTATGACACGGCCCGGAGGTGTAAATACTGAGGGAGCGTTGAAATGGAAAGTTCTTGAAGATTATATTAAGGGAAAAATATCCGGCACCTATAAATTTTCCATTTCACAATCATGTTTTGTACATGAAAAAAAACAGAAAATTTTTTATGTGGATATAAATTCACCTGACATATCATCAACTAAAATTCGTGATCTTATTAAGAAAGGCATGCCGATTAATTCCCTGGTTCCTAAGAAGGTGGATGACTTTATTATCAACAAAGGACTTTATATATGATTTATAAAAACGATCCCTCTCTTGACGTTTACGTTAAAGCAGCTTTGGAAAAAAAAGTTATAGAACTGGTTGTTCTGGATGTTCGAGGGCTGACTTCTATTGCAGATTATTTTATAATTTGCAGCGGGCTTTCTAATCGTCAGGTTAGAGCGGTTGCTGAATCTATTCAGGTAGATCTGAAAAAGAAAGGAATAAAGCCGCTTAGCGTTGAGGGTCAAAAAGAAGGGCACTGGGTTGTTATGGATTATGGACATGTTATTATTCATATTTTTTATGAACCGGTGCGTACTTTATTTGATCTCGAAAGCCTCTGGATAGATGCGAAAAGGATTGCAGAATATTAGATTATTTGTAACATTTTAGCTTTTTGAAAACATATCCGCTTCAGGTATAATCAAATTCAAACCATGAAAAACTCACGCATACCCGAAGCTCATGCACGGCAGATTTTTGTTTTATCAAGCTTTGGAGCTTTATAATGAATGATAAAAAATTTTGTATGCTGATTATCCTGGATGGATGGGGGATTAGTTCTAATAGCGAAGGCAATGCTGTTATGCTGGCCCAAACTCCTTATCTTGACAGGCTTGAGAAAGAATATCCCCACACCAGCCTTTTATGTTCCGGAAAAGCTGTAGGCCTTCCAGAAGGAATTATGGGAAATTCCGAGGTCGGGCATCTTAATATCGGAGCCGGAAGGGTAGTATATCAGCATCTTCTAAGAATAGATAAATCAATAAGATGCGGAGAGTTTTTTGAAAATAATGTTTTAAAATCAGTTATATCAAAAGTTAAAGCAAATGACTCTGCCTTACATTTGATGGGACTTGTTTCAGATGGCGGCGTTCACAGCCATTTCAGTCATTTGCTGGCTTTGCTGAACATGGCAAAAAAAGAAGAGCTTAAACATGTTTACATTCATGCTATCCTTGATGGCAGGGATACTCCTCCCGACAGCGGGGCTGATTACATAAAAAGTTTGCAGAATCATATAAATAAAACCGGCTTTGGTTCTATTGTTAGTATCTGCGGGCGTTATTTTGCAATGGATCGCGACAAAAGATGGGACCGGATTGAAAGGGCCTGTCGTCTATATATGCTTGGCGAAGGTGTTAAGGAAACGCATCCCGTTGAAGCTGTAAAAAATGCATACAGCCGGAATGAAACTGATGAATTTGTACAACCGGTTGTTATTACAGATGAGCACGGGAAGCCGCTTAGAACCGTTCAGGATGGCGATGGTGTCATATTTTTTAATTTTCGGGCAGACCGTGCGCGGCAAATCACACAGGCACTTACAGATCCCGAATTTACATTTTTTAATAGAACTTCCTTTCCCAGGCTTTGTGATTTTGTGTGCATGACGATTTACGATGAAAAATTTCCACTTCCAGTTGCTTTTCCTCCAATTCATATGGATGAAATACTTGGTGAAGTTATAAGCAAAAAGGGTTTAAAACAGCTAAGAATAGCGGAAACAGAAAAATATGCTCATGTAACATACTTTTTTAATGGCGGTGAAGAAAAGGCTTTTCATCTTGAAGACAGATGTTTGATACCATCACCACGCGAAGTTCCAACCTATGATCTAAAACCGGAAATGAGCGCTTTTGAAGTAACAGAAGAAGTTATCTCCCGTTTGCAGTCAAAAAATTATGCTATGATAATTCTTAACTTTGCCAATATGGATATGGTGGGACACACCGGCGTGCTTGAGGCCGCAATCAAGGCCTGCGAGACGGTTGATAAATGCGTGGAAAGAGTTGTGAGCCAGGCAAAGGCCCAGGGAGGGGTTGTTTTGATTACCGCCGATCACGGGAACGCAGAAAAGATGACTGATACAGACGGACATATCCATACAGCCCACACACTCAACCCTGTTCCATTTATACTGGTCGATGACAAACAACAAAATGTAAAACTAAGACCAGACGGCATCCTGGGAGACATCGCCCCTACCATTCTTCATATCATGAATATTGACAAGCCTGAACAGATGACAGGAAGTTCTTTAATCGAAAGTTAATTGTAAACGTTCACGGAACGTCGAAATTAGAAATTTGGCCTTCATGCTTTTGTTCTATTCTTCCCAATTTCCAATTTCTATTTTAATCTCTCCCAAATTTCTACTTTCCAATTTCAAGCCGTGAACGGTTACAGAATGTCTATGATGAGGTGCCGCCCATAGAATATAATCCGGCCATCCCTATTGAAACCTTTGACTTCATAATCACGGACGAGTGTCACCGCTCCATTTACAATCTCTGGCGTCAGGTGCTGGAATATTTTGATGCCTATATCATTGGCCTGACTGCCACCCCCAGCAAACAGACTTTTGGTTTTTTTAATCAGAATCTTGTCATGGAATACGGCCATGAGGAAGCAGTGGCTGACGGTGTGAATGTGAATTATGATGTTTACCGCATAAAAACCGAGATAACGGAAAAAGGCTCAAAAGTTGATGCAGGATATCTTATTGATAAACGCGACCGGGAGACCAGAGAAGTGCGCTGGGAACGGTTGGATGAAGACCTTGAATATGACGCAAACAAGCTTGATCGTGATGTTGTTGCAGTGGACCAGATCCGCACTGTTATTCGTACTTTTCGTGACAAGCTGTTTACAGAGATCTTTCCCGGCCGGACCGAGGTTCCAAAGACCGTAATTTTTGCAAAAGATGACAGCCACGCTGAAGACATTGTCAAGATTGTGCGCGAGGAATTTGCAAAGAGCAATGACTTTGCCCAGAAAATTACCTACAAGACAACCGGCAGAAGGCCTGAGGATCTTATCGCAGAGTTTAGAAACAGTTATAATCCCAGGATCGTCGTTACTGTGGACATGATAGCCACAGGCACGGACATCAAGCCGCTCGAAATAGTGATGTTCATGCGCAGCGTAAAATCCCGTGGATATTTCGATCAAATGAAGGGCCGGGGCGTACGTGTTATAAATGATGATGACCTGCAATCTGTAACATCTGATGCGAAAACCAAGGATCATTATATTATTGTAGATGCTGTTGGTGTGTGCGAGAGGGATAAATCAGACTCAAAACCTATGGACAGGAAAAAATCAGTCTCTTTTGAAAAGCTTCTCCAAGCGGTAAGTCTTGGAAACACAGAACCGGATGTTATTTCCTCAATTGCTGTCCGCATTGCACGTATAAACAAAAACCTTTCAGAAGAAGACAATTCAAAGATCAGAAAGTTTGCAGACGGCAAGAGCCTGAGCGGGCTTACATCTGATCTTGTAAATGCCATTAATCCTGACAAACAGGTGGAACTTGCCCGTGCCGAGCTATGCGAGGCAGGCAGGAAAGCAGAACCTGATGAAGAAGATATAAAACAGGCAGCAGATAGCCTGATAAAAAATGCAGTCAAGCCTTTGTACAATCCGGATTTAAGGAATCTTTTATTTGAGATTAAGAAAAAAAACGAGCAGACCATTGATCATGTGAGCCAGGATCAGGTTATTGAAGCAGGTTTCAGCGCAGAGGCTTTGGACAAGGCAAAAGGCATGATCGAGTCTTTTAAGAAGTTCATTGAGGGAAATAAGGATGAAATCACCGCCCTACAGATTCTTTACTCCAGGCCGTATAAAATGCGTTTACGGTTTGAAGATATAAAGGAGCTTGCAGATGCCATAAAAAAGCCGCCTCATCTTTGGACTGAGAATAATCTCTGGATGGCCTATGCTGCTCTTGAAAAATCAAAGGTTCATGGTGCCAGCGGGCCGCATATATTGACAGATCTTGTATCCCTTGTACGGTATGCCCTGGATCAGGAAAATGAGCTTGTGCCGTTTCCGGAAAAGGTGGATACAAATTTCAATGCATGGATAGCCCAGCAAGAAATAGATTTCTCAGAAGAACAGGTTCTCTGGCTTGAGATGATCCGCGATCATATTGCAGGGAACCTAAGCATCGAAACAGATGATTTTGAATATGCGCCTTTTTCACAGGAAGGCGGAATTGGTAGAGTATATCAGTTGTTTGGTGATGATTTAAATGTCATTTTAGATGATTTAAACAAACAGCTTGTGGCATAAAAGAGGGCGGTTTTTGAATCTTAAAGAACTGACAAAACTTGTGAAACAAGGCGAGTCCGACCGCCTTGAGTTTAAAAAAACAACGGGGCAGCGTACAACTGCAGTAAAAACTGTTTGCGCCATGCTTAATAGTACAGGTGGTTTTGTAATATTTGGCGTGACAGACAAAGGGGAAGTCATTGGTCAAAAAGTCTCAGCAAAAACAATAGAAGATATATCAAATGAAATTAGAAAAATTGAGCCGCCGGCTTTCCCTGATATTGAAACTGTTAATTTAAAATCAGACAAAGCTGCAATAGTTATAAATATTCCCGGCGGTACCGGTCTTTTTTCTTACGCAGGGCGGCCATACATTCGAAATGGCCCGACAACCGTACAAATGCCCAGAGACGAATATAACCGGCGATTAATTGAAAAACTCCATGCCACAACCCGGTGGGAAAACGAATCTGTTCCGAAAGGTGTTTTCATCAAGGATCTCGATGCAGAGGAAATTCAGATCACGCTAGATAATGCCATACGGCTGGGACGTTTGGAAGCCACTGACCGGCGCGATACTGCTTCCATTCTTCGTGGTTTGGAATTGATTCGTGAGGGCAAGCTTCTAAACGCTGCTGTGGCGCTTTATGGCAAGAGCGACAAACTCAAGACACTCTATCCGCAGATGGGTATCCGCCTTGGCCGCTTCCGGGGGAAAAACCGCTTAGCCGATTTTTCTGACAACCGCCAGTACTGGGGACACGCCTTCGCCCTCCTGCGCAGGGCTGAATCCTTCCTGATGGATCATGTCCCCATTGCCGGGCGGGTTGTACCGGGCAAGATGGTCCGCGAAGATCAGCCGTGGTACCCGCCACGAGCTACTCGCGAGGCCCTGGCCAATGCCCTGTGTCACCGTGATTACACTATACCTGGCGGTGCCGTGGCGGTCGCTATGTACGACGATCATCTGGAAATAACCAATCCAGGTTCCCTGCAATTTGGTATCACTCCCGAAAAACTGACCAAACCCCATGAGTCCAAGCCGTGGAATCCCATAATTGCCAATGTGTTCTACCGGGCGGGTATCATCGAGCGCTGGGGCACCGGTACGCTGAATATAATCGACTGGTGTGCGGAAAACAAGAACCCTGAACCCAGTTGGCTGGAGCAGGCCGATTCTGTATATATAACATTCTTACCTGCTGCTTTAATCGCATCGGAGCGAGGGGCTGAACAAGTCACCGGGGAAGTCACGGGTGAAGTCACGGGTGAAGTTCAGAAATTCTTAAAAATACTGCATACGCCTATGAGCCGCTCAGAAGCTCAGATCGCTCTCAACCTGAAAGGACAAGCAAACTTCAGGGATCGCTATTTGAAGCCGGCTCTGGATTTAGAACTTGTGGAAATGACAATCCCGGATAAACCGAAAAGCCGTTTACAAAAATACAGGCTTACAGATAAGGGCAAAGAATTGGTTGAACAGAACCAGGCTGGAAAATGATCATGATACATTTAATGGCA
>JAIVWD010000035.1:0-17654 GCA_049190315.1 Deltaproteobacteria bacterium
TGAAGAAAAAATCGAAGAAGGTTTGACCCTGGATAAGAGAACCATGGATGTGCTGGTAGCCAACATCATCCCTACATCCAGATATTTTGAAGTACGCTTTGACCACATGCAGAGTCAGATGGATGATTTCAGGGGTGATCTGAAAGATTTTCGAGGCGATGTTGATAAGCGTTTTGATACTATGAAATCGGATGTTGATAAGCGTTTTGATGGCATGAAATCAGATATGGACAAGCGTTTTGAACAGGTGGACAAGCGTTTTGAACAGGTGGACAAGCGTTTTGAACAGATTATTGCTTCGATTGATCGTTTGGGGGATAAATTGGATCACAGGGATGAAAAACAAAGATATTTTACCATGCGGATGTTTACTATTGCCATAAGCATTTCCATTCTCGGAGCGCTGGGAGCATTCTTGAAATCTCTCGGCGTGATTTAAACCCGCCTATAAGAAAAAGCAGCCTTTCCAAAAGAGTTTTTGGTAGGCGCTGAAGAGGCGTATATAGTTCTTAAGAAAAACATTTTGGGGTTATTATTTCTTGAATTGGATAAAAGACAAGGATCATGGTGCGCACTATACTGGAAACTTGAAACTTGGGCATGTATTGCGATTTCTATGGGTTATAGAATTTTCAATTTCTAATTTCAAGTTTCAAGCCGTAAACGGCTATCATATAAAAGGTTAAAAGGGAGGCATCGTTCAAAACAGTGCAAAAGTAGTTGACACTTTTATAAAATTTGTACGATTACACAAGAAAGTGCCTAAAGTGAGCTAAAGTGCCTAAAATGCCTAAAGTTAAGGAATGCACCTTTGGTGCTGCCAATTGTATATAAATTAATGAAGCGAAGCGCCTCCTTAACTTTAGGCACTTTAACATACTTTAGCTCACTTTAGGCACTTCTTACAATTATTACAATTTCCCATCCATCAGATCCCTTAGTTCCTTGTAAGCAATTTCGGCAATTTCCCTTAAAATAAGCAGGGAAGTATTTGTCCCTGCCTTTACCGCAATGGGCAAGCCACCGCCATATTCGGACCAATGCCCTGCTAACAACAAGTTTTTGACGGGGGTCCTGTAATGCGCAATTTTGCTTTTTATGTTCTTTTTAGTCGGTCGCGCTCCCATCACACTCCCATAACGGTTGCCTGTGTAACGCCAATAAGTTATTGGTGTCGCGATATCCATGACCTCTATGTGCTTCCCTAATTCCGGGGCCAGGGTCTTCTCAACCCTGCCGATGAGAATATGGGCGTATTCCCTCTTGAACGCATTGTATGTTGAGCCGCGTTCCAGACCATTCCCGGTTTTCCAGTTGTCCCCGTAATCAAATTTGGCGTGACAAAAAATGGTAAGTGTGCCTTTGCCCTTTGGCGCAAGTGTAGAATCCCGTGATGAAGAAGACAGGATGCACAGATTGACTTTATGCGGATCTCCACTGACCCGATCCGGCTTCGGGACATCGTCTCTTGAAAGGGAAATCATTTCTTCATTGAAACCCAGGTCCGCTGCCTCGCAGTCTAAACCTATGTTGATCATTACTGCCGAGTCGTAAAGATCGGCATCGTGGAGACACTTTCGCAAGTTCAACGGAATCAATTCCTTCGGGAGCATTTTCTCATAAAGGGTTTCCACGTCACAGGCTGCCAGAACGAAACGTGAGCGTATCGTCCCTCCGTTCTTCAGGCAAACCCCCACGGCCTTATCGGTATCCACCAGCACTTTTTCCACACGATGTTTCAGCAATACTTTTGATCCTGATGATTCAACCAGTTTGTTCAACCATATTGGAAAAGCCCTGCTTCCCCCCACGGGAGGCGCCTGGTAATCTTTGGAGTAGGCCCACCCTATTGGTATCAGGACCCCCAGCATTTCTTCCTCGGAGGAAAAAATTCTTTTAATATTACTGTTTTTGAAGTAACGGTAAAGCCCCTTTTCGACCGGGACCCCTATGTGCCTGAACATAGGAAGTGCCCAGTATCCCATCTTCAAACCGTAGAGTCCAAGTTCCAGCAGGGACATGCTTTCCCTGGCCCGCATAAGGTTAGTATAAAGACGCAGACGGTCTCCAAGTATTTTGCCGCATGCAAAAAGTTTGCATATACCTTTTGCAGCATCCGGAAAATCCTTGATCAGTTGGTCCCTGAGATCATCAGGGTTGTTTGTCAGTAAATAATCAAATGAATCCCCTTTAATGCGGCGAATACGTGTGAGGGCCTTGCATTTTGGAAAGCCGGCATCGAGGTAGTTAAATATTTTATAGATGAATCCATCCTCGCCGCACTGGTTCAGCCAGTGAATGGCGGAGTCGAATTTGAAACCTTTGCGCTCAAAACCGGCGATGCAGCCGCCCACGCTGGACTGAGCTTCAACCACCACCACATGAAGACCTGCCTTGGACAACAGGGCCGCCGCCGTCAGGCCTGATATGCCAGCCCCAATTACTACAACATCACATTGTGTTTGTATTTCAGGGGTCATTTAAGCGACCTCTCCTTAGGGCTCAGATCGATTAAATCTACGGCAAATTCGGGCGCAAATTCTACCAAGTTATTTTTGACCGAGCCCTTAATGATTTTTCCAATCAACTTGCGGGTACCGGGGCAAAAGGGTGTTGTGTGTGACCTTGACTGCAATTTTGCGTTGCCCCGGCAGGCATTCACAAAATATGCTTTAAAAAACAGGGGGCTACTTTTGGCTCTTAATGGGAATCCCCAAGGGTCAAACGTAGATTCCATTTTCCGATAAATTTTGTGAAACGCCCGGTGCGGACCCGCAAGCCGTGGTGTTGTAGGTGAGAAAAACCCCCAGCTACCCGATTAGGCTATTTTTTAAATTATTTTTTATATTTTATAACGGTACCTTTTACAGTTGTTTTATATCCGTTTAATATATATGCCCAAAACCAATTTTCAGTAATTACTGGGTTTCTATGGCAATTCCACAATCAAGCAAAATCTGAGGAGGTAACTTCTCAATAAGTTCCGGCAACTTTTTAAAAATTTTTATCGTCATTCTTGCGAAGGCTGGAATCCAGTGCTTTTTGGATTTTCTGGATTTCCGTTTTCATGGGAATGACGTTTGGTGTCGGAACTTATTGAGAGCTTGCCTGAGGAGTTGCTAACTAATTGAAGTTGAATCTGTCATGAATGAAGTCCTGACACTTATGGGTTTCGCGATTCCTTTGGCTTACAGTTTGTAAGGAATTTCAACAAAAGAATGCTTTTCAGGATCAAAGTCTTTAGTATTTCGTGTTGACAACTTTATTTTGTGATGCATGGCCAAGGCAGCTTGAAATGCATCCGGCAGCTTCCAGCCATACATTCGTCTTAATTCTGCAGCGCTATCGGCTATCTCTTTGTCTATGATTAATAGCCTGTATTGATCCAGTAATAATTTGGCCTTTTCTATACTATTCTCATCAAAACCGACCAAAATTTCAGCACGGCTTATAACAGAAATTGAGGTTTTTCCCTGGTTTAAACCGAGGATAAACTCAGTTGCTTTGGCAATATCATTGAAGTGATCTATAAGAATAACCGAATCCAGAAGTCTTTCCAACACAGTTTTTATCTCCACTCATTGCGCAGATTTTTCTGATACTCAAGCCCGTTTCCTTTTTTCCAGATACCTCTCGTATGCCTTACTATGCTTTCATAAGTAGATTTTCCTTCTTCAACCTTCAGGCGCGCAATTCCTCTTCGAATGGCTTCAGCCATAGATATGTCGAAAGATCTGCTATAATTATCGAGCCACAATTTATCCTCATCAGAAACGGTAATAATCGTCCTTTGACTTCCCATAAAATCTCCCCTTTCCAACCATAAGACTATGTTAGTATAATATTATTATCACTGAAAAGTCAATCAGCCATTTTACAGCAATTCGTAACCGTTCACGGAACGTTGAAATTGGAAATTGGAGATTTGGTCTTCATGCTTTTGTACTGTTTTTCCGAATTTCCAATTTCTATTTTAATCTCTCCCAAATTTCTACTTTCCAATTTCAAGTTTCAAGCCGTGAACGGCTACAAAGTTACTTTTAAATCCAGTATTGCTATCTTTTTCCCTTTACTGGTTACATAAGCGTGTATTTCGGATTCTTCGTTATCTCTTTTTGTCTCCGTGCACTCAAAAATTAATTCTTCTCCGCAGGAAACCGGTGAAAAAAACTTCGCCAGAACAATTTCTTTTAATCTTACATTTTTTTTACGCCATTCCTGCAAAACAACTAAAACAGCCTGTATTTTACAAAAACCCGGCAGAACGGGTTTTTCAGGGAAGTGACCCTGAAAACCTATGAACTCTTCAGGAAAAAGAAAACGGGCAGATACATTGTTACTGTCTTTTTCAGTTATATCAGACAGGTACTGTTTGATTTCCTGCATAATTATATTCATGCCCGGATCTCCAATAGTCGAACAATAAGATTATATTTATATTGATAATGTTTAATAATAATACCGGCAGGATAAAGTTTTTCATTCACCTTTTGATATTCATAATAAAAAACACTCCAGACTTTCCTGTTATTTTCATAATAGTTTTTTTCGATCAGAACTTTATCAGCGCCGGCAAAGACATATTCCATGGTACCTGATACATCCGGCTGTCTGAAAATGATTGTATATTTTTTCTTAAAAACATTAGCGTCCGCCGCTGGTATGCAGTCAAAATAAGCCTTTTTGATGTTGTCGGCAACTACGTTTGCAAAATCGCCGTGACGTGTAAACTCTTCAATCGCAAACCTGCAATCAACTCTATCTTTTTCCATTGATAATTCAAAAAGAGTGCAGCCTCCTATTGGATTTATTCCAACCACTGTAAAAGATTTATTTTTAATGTCTGCGGCGATATAACCGATAGCAGAAGGAATGGAACGTTGTTTGTACATAAATTCAATGGTGGTTACGAGCTGGAATTCGGACGGCAGGGAACCGGCAAATTGTTGACGCACATCTGTTGGATCGAATAACTCAACCGGTACAAGCGCTGTTTTTTGAAAAGGGATACTGGCGCAGCCGGTTAAGCAAAGAATATACAGCCCTGCCGTTAGGTGCTTTAATAGTATAGGAATTTCCATTTTTTGCATAATGAATTCGGTATCATAGGATAGATGAGTAAAAAGTGCCTAAAGTGAGCTAAAGTGCCTAAAATGCCTAAAGTAGAAAAGACAGTGCCTAAAATGCCTAAAGTATATTAAAGTGCCTAAAGTTAAGGAATTCTGCCATTTTTATATAGATTCCTTCAGTCGTCAATGTGCAAAGGAGGAGCAACTCCTGCAACTCTGGATTATCAATTAATACGCCGAAGGCGTACCATAACTTTAGGCATATAGGCACTTATGTCCGCGCCGAAGGTGCTAATTTAATATTAATAATTGAGCTCTATGCCCAATTCCCCTTAATTTGTATTCTTTAGCCATAATCTATAAAATGATGGGATGACAATTATTGAAGCAATATATCCAAATAAAACACCTGAGACTATTGTAGCTCCGATTGAAAATAATACCGGATGGTTAGCAAACAACAATACTCCTGCGCCTATGAGTGTCGTAATTGCCGAAAGCGATACAGCCATACGTGTTCCTGTTTTCAAGTTGTGACGGCATGTATAAACCATGAAGATTCCATAGTCAATGCAGAGACCTAAAACAACCATAGCTGCAATGAGGCTGGGCGCATTTAGAGACAAACCGAAAATCGGAATAATTCCTATGACCGCTATTGTGCCTGTTATAACCGGAATTAGGGCAAGAGCCGTCATTTTTATATTTTTTAACAACAGGCAGGTTAACAAAGGTATCATTATAGCAGCGATTCCCGATAATAAAATTATTTCTGAGGACACAGATTTAGACAGCATACGTGAAAGAACTTTTCTGGAGACCAAAAATGTCCCTGGATAATGACTGGATATCGTTGACATGGCATTTACATATTTATCTTCATCAGGAAAGAAAGATATCACTTGCAAGCGGTTATTCTTATCAATTACAAAGCGTTCCTTCAGCCTTTTATAAATTTTAATTCTTTCCGGTTCATCTTCAACAATCGTACACGCATACAAATTATCAAAAAATGGAGAAAATGCGTCTTCGGAAAAATTATAATCACTTCCATACGTTGAGATAAGCTCCCTCAGCTTTTCTTCTTTTCCTTGCTTCCAAAATTCCTTCCATCTATCAACATTGGCCTTGCGTGTTTGTTTTGAAGGCCAAATTACAGCAAGGCTTGAAAAATTATCTTCTCCAACCACCGTCTTTGCTTCCTTGTAAATTTTCTCATTAACCTTGAGAGCTTCTTCTAAACTGTTCCTTTGCACAACAAAAACTGCCGGACTGGTTTTATTCACCCATGTGCTTTGAAATTTTTGTTCTGCTTCAATTATTTCTATTTCACTACCGTCAAACTGACTTATTTCGCTGTTAAATGAAATTTGTCTGGATAGTATCAGAGCGATAATCATAAAAATTACCCAGCATAATACTATAAAATTATCCTGTGTTTTTGGTTCTTTTAAGGGGCGCTGATTTACTTGTTTGCCATATTTTTTTACAGTATGAGCTAATTTATTATATTTTCCTTTAATTATAAAATGAGGCAAAATAAACAGAGAACATGCAAGGCACAAAATAATACTGAGAATAGAAAAAAACGCGAGTTGATGATATCCTTGAACGCTGGAGAAGAAAAATGAGGCAAAAACGCTTATGGTTGTTAATGCGCCGATTATTAATGGCTTTGCAATGCTTTTAACCGCTTCCTGCCCGCTGTCTCCAATCCGTACCGCAGTATAAACGTGAATTCCATAATCAACAGCAATACCTGCAATAACAGCCCCCATTCCGATAATAAAATAAGACAGCTTGTTAAGTATTAAATTTGATATATTGATGGAAACAATAACAGATGCAAGTGGTATTAGAAAAATTATAATTGCACCCAAGTCTCTGAAAACGACTATGAATAATAAAATAAATGCTGCCGAGGCAATAATCAGCGTCAACCGGATGTCGCGTTTTATTACATCTTCATTACTGACTGTGTGAAGATGTCCGGCAATGATATCTGCTGAAATAAAGTCCGGCAGGATATTTAGACGATCATTTAAATATGATATCAACTTTCGGGAGCCGAATCCATCTGTGAGATTTACCGGAGTGTCAAGAATAAGCATGGCATGTTTTCTATCCTTGCTTATGAAATAACCATTCTCAATAGTTATTTCATAGCCGACAGAAGAATAGATTTTTTGCAGCGAACGCAAAATATTTGAGTATATTCCAAGTGGATCAGATCGAATAAAAGGAATTATAAGTGTGCTTGCCGGGGTTAAAAATTGCTTATAATTGTTTTTTAAGCTTTCTTTTACTCCCGAAGGATTTATTTGTTTTTCAATTAGTAATAGATTTCGCTCGTCGATAAGTTGCGGAGCATACTTCAGGAGTTCGAGCATTTCTTCTACTACGTTGTTTTCAGGAATTCCGCTTATAACATCGGTAACAAGAGGAGGGCCAAGAGATTCCTTTAGCTTTTTGACAGCAGCAATAAGGTCTTTTGTTGTATATTCAGGAGATGTTAGTCCAAGAGAGAGAATGACTTTATCCGAAAGATTGGATTCGCGCAGGAAACGGATGCTGCGGTAAACCTCATCATTCCCGGGAAGCATCAGTTCGATATTATTATCAAAACAAACCGACTTGAGTCCGATAACTGCTGCGATAATTATAACTGCCGCCAGAACGGCGACCAGCCATTTGCTTCGCTGAATACTGCCATATAAACGAAAGAAATGATCATCTAACACGCGGTTGAACCTCCCAAGCCGCGGCTTCAAGAGGAGTATTTAACTGCGTATTGACGAATGTAAGGAGTGTGCTGTTACTGCTCTTTTCTTTGATATATATCTGGTGAATATAACGTTCATCATCTCTGAAAATAACTGTTACACTGTCAATGACATTGCTGACCGTTGTATTTTTTTTAGGAATAAATTTAAGGGAAACAGGTTTTCTTTTAAGTATAATTATGTTGTAATCTTCTGTCATTGAGGTGTATTTGCCTGAAAACCAGTCTTTCATTTGTGAAATTGCAACCTGAAATGCAGGATTTTTAGAAAGAGATATTGTCTGAGTTTTTTTCGTGTTTTCATCCCATTGAGATAGAATGTCGCCTTTTATAACCATGGAATAGCTTAAAGGCTCTATAATATGCCAGGCAAATAGTTCAGGTTTTTGAAGAAATATCATTCCTTTCAGTATGATTTTTTCTTTAAATACAGCGAGTTCTTTTTCCTGAACAAACTCGGTTTTAAGTGTACGTATTTCAGATGTGTTATCTTCGAGTCTGTGAAGGACTTCGTATAAATCCGGAGCAAGGTTTTTATGTGTTTTAATGCCGGATGGTTCAGCATAACAATGTATGGCAGGCATAACTAAAAAAAGAATAAGTAATACAGCGGTTTTTTGCATTTATATGCTCCCGGTACCAGTGGCATTTTCTCCAGAATTATGCCATACTTTTATTTCTCCTTGCGCAAGCACCTCTTCGTTCCTGGAAATTATTCCTTTTATTACACCAAAATCGCCGTATTTTGCATATTTGTGGACAGATATTTTAAGCTTGTCTCCAACCTTTGATTTTTTTAGAATTTCGAAATTTTTTGCACCCAACAGGAACCCTTCTGGTGCCGACCCTGATATGCCAAGCTGCTTAAAACCGTTGAGAGCCGCTATTGATTGTGCCATCATTTCAAGATAAACAGCATCATCAACAATGCCGTCTTCTCCAACAAACAGCATGTCTTTCTGTATCATTACTGATACATCTGCACATCTTTCAGATACACTGACCAGTGTATCAATAACTTTCATAGGGGATTTTTGGGGGATAATTTCATCAACTGCGACAGGCAAATGAACAATTTCATCCTGCCGGTCAATGTTTTTCCAGCACAAAGGATCTGAGGCAAGATAATCGCCGGTTAATTGATATGCAGCTCCACGGCAGCCATAACAATACTCAGCTTTTTCACAGGTCCTGCAGGGTCCCTTTATTGTATTGAGATGATTTTTTAAATCACAGAGAACCTCGCTGTTTTTTATAATATTTCTGAGCTGTTGGGTACGAATATTGCCTATCGGTATGCCAACTCCGACACAAGGCATAACATTGCCGGTTGATGTAACAAGGCAGGAAAACTGGTGCCGCAGACATCTGTTCCCAACCAGTGGCGGTTGTGGATCCCAGTCTTGACCATACATAGTGCGATCAATCTCTGAAATCCTGGTGAAAATATCATAGAGCTCTTTTGGGTTAAGATATAACCATTCGTTATGTTTTGCATTTTCTTGAGGTGTAATAATTTCGAAATAGGGAACTATCTTCTGATCTCTAAGCCACTGCCACATTGTTTCCAGTTCATTAATATTATGCCGGCAGATAATCGTACTGACAGCGAGGAACTTTTCTTCCGAAGGATATCCCGCCTTTTTTAAATTTTGGAGGGCTTGTTTTATAGAATTAAACGAACCTTTTTTCCCGGTAAGCATATCCTGATGATTTTCATCAAATGAATTCATTTTTAAAACAACACGCACGTTGTTATCGTATAATTGCTTTGCGAAGTCTTCGGTAATTTTAGTCCCATTTGTAAATATTTCAACTTCGAGTTTCTGTTTCTTGATAAACTCTATCATTTCAAGAAGATTGGGATATAATGTTGGTTCACCTCCAAGAATAATAATTTTTCTTGCTCCCATGTCTTTTGCCTGAAGGATGACATCGCATATTTCTTCTCTTGAAAGCTCATTCTCAGGATATGAATTATGCGGCACATAACAGTAAGGACAGCGAAAATTGCAACGCAGGCTGAATTCAATCTCCATTGAAAGAAGATTACCGTTTTGTACTGCGTCTTCAATATCTGCAAGGGGAAATTCAAAATTTGGGATTCTGCTATGGCAACTGACCATTTTTATTTATCTCCTGTCGTAACTACTCAGGTTGTCGGTTCACGGTTAACAGTTAACTGTTGATTAAAACGTATCAGCCAGAGGCTGACAAGAAGCCAGAGATTCAGTCCTGCCAGCGGCAGGCAAGTGTGAGAACTGAAGTTTATATTTTATGTGAGATTATTACGGTGTTTATTGACTTCATCGTTCTCTAACCGTGAACCGTGAACCGACAACTGTGAACCTGAGTAGTTATCTCCTGTCTATGAAACGAACGGGTTTTCTCGACTTCGGAGTGTATACCTGTTGTGCTAATTTTTCTTTACTGGTAATTACAACGGTCGGCTTAACTCTTAGTTTTGCCTGAAGTTTATTCTGTATTATTTTGCAATTGCACGAATTCTCATTCACCGTTACACATATGGTTATATTATCGGACAAATCTGTTTCACTCGATACTATAATATAATAATCGTCGATGCCATTAATTTCTTCCAGGGCTGAAAAAATCGACTGTGGATAGAGAGTTGTACCGCGAACTTTCAGCATTTGTTTTTTTCTTCCCAAAATAGGGCCAAGTCTTGGAGAATATCGTCCACAGGGACATTGTTTGTCGATTAAAAAGCTTATATCGCCGGTTTTAAAACGAACAAGAGGCATCCCTTCTACAGCTAACGGAGTAACAACGACTTCACCTGTATGTTCAGAGGAAAGAACCTTGCCGTTTTCATCAACAATTTCTACAACGGCCAAATCCGGATGCAGGTGCCCCCCTTGTTGAGCGGTGCATTCACAAAATGTAGTAACTGTTTCGGTTGATGCATAAGTTGAAAATGTCTTTGCCTGCCATATTTCTTCTAAATCCCGGCCAATTTTTAGTGGTTCAAGATTATAATTTCGTAAGGGTTCGCCTATACATACGAGCTTGGAAACAGCAGTTTTTACTGGATCTATATTATTATTTTGAAGGTATAGTCCTAATTTTTTTAAGAATGTCGGCACACCGACAATTACAGAGGGATTCATCCTTAAAATAATATCTTTCTGGCTTTCCAGAGTATTTAGACCGTTTCTTATTGCTGTTGCGCCGAGACTGCGTATTCCCAGAAAATAAGCCAGGCCGGCAACAAAACACCGATCCATTGTGCAGGTCAGCAAAACTATATCATTTGCCGTAATCTCGCATCCGGCGAATGACTTTTTTTCATTATATGCGAGGCGGTTTAAATCATAATCCGTATACATTATGCGTGTTGGACAGCCTGTTGTCCCTGATGATAAAACAACATCAACAATCTTTAAAGACGAAACAGCACAAAAATCGTTATTATATTTTTCAAGATCAGATTTGTCGGTAAGTGGGAGTTCACAAAGTTGTTCAAGTGTTATGCGTTCAAAGTCAATACATGAATCTTTTAGAATCCTCTGATAATACGGTGAATGCTTGCTGCAGTAAACAAGATGATCGCGAAGCCTTTTTTCTTGAAGTTTTCTTATGATGTGAGGTTCGGAAAACTCTATATCCATGTATTGTTTTAATTCCATCATTCTTTCCTGTCCATTACGGCTACCTCTTTGGATATAATATTTCGTACCATGTTCTTTAATTTAAAAGGTTTAAGAGCTTTAAATTCTTCCCATTTTATTGCCGGTAATTTATGTATTTTTATCTTTCCCGGTCTGAGTAAAAAAGAACCTCGTGGAGGGATATTTTCGTTACCGCTAATACATACCGGCACAATCGGGCATTTAGCTTCAAGGGCAACGCGAAAAATCGAACCATGAAACTGGCCCATTGACTTGCCTCCTGATCGAGTCCCTTCTGGAAATACAATAATGGAAACTCCCTGCTTCAGTAACTTAACCGCTTGTTTTGAAAATTGTTTAAAAGGCATCTCATTAATACTTAAATAGCCGGCCCAGCGCGCATAAATACCCAAAACAGGTAATCGAAAAGGCCAGATATTCACGACCTGAATCAATTCGTACGGCAGGCAGGCCATTAAAAAAGGATCTGTGGCAGATCTATGATTACAAACGAAAATATAAGGCCCTGTACCATGGTTTTTTTCATAATCTTTATAGTAGATTCTGATCAACGGAAAAGGAAGTACTTTTATAGCTACCATTCCGTACCAGCTTATTGCTCGGCGAAACCACTTCATGGTATTACGATGGGACATAAATAATGAAAAATATGCAACAAGGAGAGTTAGTACAGGGATAGCAATAGCCGAGTACAGAAAAAATACAAAGTAAAACGAAATATTGAAAAAGATCAGCTTTAAGCTTTTAATGTTCTTCATTTTTCAAACTTAGAATAAACCTGTAAACATCCTCCAGAGTTCTAATATCCCTGACTCGCTCATCATTACGAATTTTAACGCCGAACTTTTGCTGAAGAGCAACAATTAGATCAACAATATCCAGGCTGTCCAGCCCCAGGTCTTCAAATATATTCATTTTGGGCTGAAGTTTTTCTGTTTCTATCTCAAATGACTCTTCAAAAACCTGGTTTGTCATTTTAATTATTTCGTTTTCTGTGATTTTGTGTTTCATAAACTTTCTAATATCTAATCTTTATAATTAACTATCCGGTTTATATTATTTATAATAGTTTACCACGGATTTTCACAGAATTACACTGAATTATCGTAACTGTTCAGGTTGTTAGGTTCACGGTTCACCGTGGAAGTGTGAACCTGAGTAGTTACACTTATTGTTTACAATTTTCAGTGAAACTCCGTGTCGTTCCGTGGTGATCTTTTATTATTATTTTAATTTTTTACATACCAGTACAGAATTTATACCACCAAATGCAAAACAGTTTTTAACCATAATTGAAATATCTTTAGAAACAGGCTCCATTACATGATTGATACCCTGGCAGTCAGGACTAACATTGTCTAAGTTCAGGGTAGGATATATTATTCCTTTCTCCATCATTGCAAGCGATACAATTAATTCCAGCGCTCCTGATGCGCCCAGAGTGTGCCCTATATATCCCTTTAGGCTGCTTACAGGTATTGAATCGCCTAAAACTTCCTTTATTGCTTTTGCTTCTTCTCTGTCTCCCTGTATGGTCGCTGTTGCATGGGCATTAATATAATCAACTTCATTAGAAGAAACGTTTGCACTTGCCAGCGCTTCTCTGAGACACGAAGCTATCGAATTTTTGTCAGGCTGGCTTACATGCACACCACTTCCACAAGTATGATATCCTAAAATTTCTGCGTATATTTTTGCATTTCGTCTTAAGGCGCGTTCGTATTCTTCAATTACTAATATTCCGCTTCCTTCGCCGCAGACCAAGCCATCGCGGTCTCTGTCAAAAGGCCGGGGCGTTTTATGTGGTTCGTCGTTATAGTTTGCTGATGTTGCGAAAAGAACATCAAAAGAGCCGGTGACTGTAGGATGAAGTTCTTCTGCACCACCACAGACAATAGCATCCTGCTTTCCAAGTCTTATTAAGTCATAGCCTACACTGATTGCTTGCAACGCTGATGCACAGGCTGCCGAGGTCGCAAGAACGCAACCTGTAATGCCCAAACACTGTGATACATTCATGGCCGCCGTATGTGAAACACACTGAAAAAACTTCATTGATGAAAGCTGCGTCAAATCTTTTTGTGGCAGCATGATTTCAAATGTTTCATTAAGACTTTTGGCGCTTCCCATTGTTGAGCCGATAATACATCCAACACGGCCTGAAGTTAGTTCATCGTGTTTTATACCAGCGTCAGATAGAGCCTGCTCAGCAGCCTGAACGGCAAAAATGCTCATTCTGCCCATTGAACGTCTGTTTTTGCGCGGTATGGCTTTCTCGTTTATTATTTTTGCTGGTGCACCGACAAGACTGCGCAGGCCGGTATATTGATTCCATCCTTCCATATAATGGACAGCACTTCTTCCCTCCTCAATGCCCTTGACAAGTGAAGGAATATCATTACCCATAGCCGACACGGCGCCGACACCTGATATGACTACTCTTTTCAACTGTCTAATCCCCGCCCAATAAAACGATTGTAATCGTCTTTGCCGATTACAGCACGTCCCACAATAAAAGATGACATCATTGCGCCTACAAGACCCGGTAATACGGAACTTTGACCGGCAGCATACACATTTCGCAGGGGAAGCTTACCAAAAAGATTAAACTGTCCAATTTTTTGTTTGACTCCATAAGCCGAACCATGAGGCGAATGCAGATAATCCCTGAATGTTAATATAGATGCAGCCGCGACTACTTTAAATGAATCACTATATTCCGGATAAGTATCGATAACGCGTTTTTTTATATTATTAATGCGTTCTTGCTTGTATTTCATATAGCCGTTTGGACGTTTCCCTATTTTTGAATCTTTCCAGGCCTCAACATGTTCCGGGAAAGAAACTTCAAGGGCATTCAACACCCTGTATGATTTGGCATTGACCGTTTCTGTGTTTTTCATAATTACCATAGCAGGCGGGCCAGGATTATACGGGTCTATTAATGAGTTAATATCAGTTGTTGGGAAAAGGGAAAGAATTGTTGGCTCAACCGTATCAAAAGTATCATTTGATTCCACAATTCCGTAAACAGAAAAGAAACCGGCCGATGGTTCAAAAGACTTAACCCGTTCTATAAAAGCCTTGGTCAAATGTTTCTGTGGAAGGATCTTTAAGATTTCTTGAGGATGAATTGTAAAAATGCAGTGTTTACAGGAGATTTCATCTCCATTGTTCAAAACGAAGCGTCCAACATGATCATTCTTTATATCAATACATTCCTTGATAAAGCTACCGCACATAACATCGATATCAAATTCCGCAAAACGTTTTTTGAAGGCTTTGATAAAAGCATCTCCGCCGTTTTTAACACGAGACATGGACTTATACAGGTCGTAACTGACACGACTGTGGTTTGCAAACGAAATTTCTGCAGGCTTAACTCCGTGGCACATGCAGAAACCAGATAGCAATCCTTTGAGCAGACGATTGTCAGTTAAGCTGTTCAGGACTTTGTCAAGGCTTATATAATCCTCATCTATAACATTCGGAGAAAGAGTGATGTTACGCAAATCCATTGAAACGGTCTTGGAGCAGACATCCCTGACCATATCAAAATAACGGTCAATAGCGGTTGTTTCTGATGGGAAATAATCCTTGAATTTTGAAATAACTGCCTGGTAACCGACTGGCAGGTCAAATACAGCCTGTTCTTTTTCGAAAACAAAACGGTTATTTTTACCCTGTGCGATATAAATCGGCCTGATATAATCATGGATCCCAAGAACGGTCAGCATATCGTGAAGAATTCCGTTCTTATAAAATCCACCGGTAAAATGAAAACCTGTATCAAAAGGAATTCCTTGTCTGTAAAACCTTGCGAGTGATCCGCCGATACGTGTATTTTTTTCAAGCAGCAGAACGGAATGACCGTTCATGCCAAGCAAAAGAGCAATCGTCAATCCGCTAATACCGCTTCCTACAACTATATTATCATATTTTTTCATTGTATAGGAAATTATAAAATCATGTTTTCTTTATTTGATTTTAAAATAATTTAAATAGCGAAGCGACATCATTATTCGACGTTCGATGTTGGACGTTCGATGTTGGACGTTCATCTTTTAATTTGTTCTTAGTTATATGGCCAGCCCTCCGTTAATGCCGATAACCTGACCGTGAATATACATATTTTCTTCGCTGCATAAAAAATTAACGACCGATGCAACATCTGCGGAACTTCCAAAACGATTAAGCGGGATAAGAGGCAGAATGTTCTCTTTTGGGAGATCTTTGGTCATATCTGTTTCAATCACTCCTGGAGCAACTACATTAACAATAATATTTCTCTTTCCAACTTCCCTTGCCAATGCTTTTGCAGCACCAATCAACCCTGCTTTTGATGCAGAGTAGTTTACCTGACCAGCTTGACCGATTTGGCCTGAAGTGGAAGAAACTACAATGATTCGTCCCTGTTTCTTACGAAGCATTGGAAACAATATAGCATGTATGACATTGTAAAATCCATCAAGATTTACAGAAAGAACTGAATCCCATTCTTCCTTTGTCATCCACATCATAAGGTTATCACGGGTTATGCCTGCATTATATACCACTACATCAGGTGGATACTCATCTGCTTTTTTTTCCAGGGCTGCCTCTGTTTCTTTATAATCAGAGACATCAAATGAAAGAGTTTTACAGAATCTCCCTGTTTTTTCTATTTCTTCCTTTGTTTTATCGGCAGCATCGTTATTGCTTTGATATGTGAGCCAAATATTAAAGCCAGACTTGGCAAGACGGATTGCTATTGCTTTTCCGATCCCTCGACTTCCGCCGACAACTAATGCAATTTTTTCATTGTTGGATTTATTTTCCATCATTATTATTTTAGTCGCCTAAGATTTTTTACGGCGTATTTTTTTAGTTTTCTATTAGGTGCTTCTTTTGCAACTTTTTCAAGCGTAGATATATATTCCTGCTTTCTGGAGGCTCCAAGAACATTACAAAACCATGCCATTGCTTCAATATAGTGTTTGTTTCTTGTTTTTTTATGATATCCCTTTAAAAGTTCTTCATTGACGACTTCAAGAAGCTCGGAATTCTGTGAATAGCTTTTGGCAATTTTTTTCGCAGCAATTGTTTTTTTCCTTAGGTCATTTGATTCCAGCATTTTTTTTAATTCTGCTACACCTTGCAATCTGCTTTTAACTGGCTTTTTTTTGGATTTTTTCGTTGTAGTGGCCACATAGTGACTTTTTTCAGTTTTTATTTGCGCAACAATACTTTGTACCATTTGCCCATAAGCTATAGTTTCTGGAGTTGCTTCATATAAAATATCAGCTACCGATGTTTTATTCCTGACGTTATTGATCATTACTGTTCCTGTCTGAATACGTTCAACGTCAAGTATTTCTCCTGTTTTAGGATGCTTAATTAATTTTCCTTCCTGATAAACAATAAACTTCATACCAGGCTTAACTCCTGCACGTTTGCCCAGGTCTATTGTTACACTTTTGTCATTTCTATTGACAATATAGCCTTCAAGAGGAAAGTTTTTAATTATCTTTTCAGACATCTGAACTACCAGGTCCTGAAGTTGGGCAGCTCTTGAACTCTTAACATTTTCAGCGGCTATTATAGATGCACTTTCCACATCTATAATCCTGGCATTAATTTCCAAAATATTTTCAAGTTTCATTACAGAACCGGAAATAATTACCTTTACACCCAGTAGCTTACCTATTTTTGTAGCAGTGCTTTCATCAATAACTCCGGTCATGCCAAGTTTTTGCTCGCCCAGAATTTTTTTAAGCAAACCCCTTTCAACTACTTCAAAACGGCCTTCTTTCACAAAGGCAGTTATGAACCATTCAGCAACAATTGCCCCCATGTCTTCAGTTTCATATCCATGCCCCTGAAGCTTGAAATCAAGTACGGCAATTTTTGTCTTTTTGAAATCAGCCAATGCTTTAAACGGCACAAATGTTGAAAGGACAAGAACCAATAATAAGGTAATCAATCTTTTCATAGTCAATATCCCTGCTACGTTTATTATTGTAATAAAATATTTTGACTTTACTTTAACCTAAATTGAGCGATTTTTGGCTTGATCTGCACTGATCTCTTGCGCATCAAGGATTCGCGAAAATCCTCGACATATCCACGGGTATACCTGCGGTTTTCGCAAACCCTTATGCATCAAGATCT